>JBBQZL010000022.1:0-20590 GCA_038207745.1 Solirubrobacterales bacterium | reverse complement strand
CCCCGGCCCGGTTTTGGGGTGGTTGGGCGCCCCACTCCCGGGACGGTGGCGCCTCTCTTGGGCTGGGACGGTTTGGTGGTCGGAGGAATCGGTCAGGTGAATCGGCGCTGGAGGCGGGCGGTCGCTGCGAGCAAGATCAGCGAGAGGACCGCGCCGACCGCCCACGCCGCGACCATCTGGCCGGTGAAGGGCTCGAGTTCGAAGAAGTTCCGGGTGAATGGGATCAGGTTGGCCAGAATGAAAGCCAGCGCCATCAGCGCGCAGAAGCCGGAAACCATCATCCGGCGCCTGCCGGGCTCGTCCTCGAGGATGATCACGACCATCAGCCCGCCTGTGGCGACAATCGACGCGGTCACGGTCCTGGCCTGGACCAGCGAGGTGTCGAAGCCGTACCGGGCGATCAGGTAGCCCGAGAGGATCGCCAGGCCCATTGAGAGCCCGGCGGGCACCGAGAAGCGCAGAACGCTGCTCAGGAAGCCCTCAGGGCGCCAGGGGCCGCTGCTCGGGGCGAGCGCGAGGACGAAGGCCGGGATGCCGATCGTGAGGCTTGAGCAGAGCGTGAACTGGCGCGGGAGCAGCGGGAAGACCCCGGTGGTGATCGCCAGCGCGATCAGCAGAAACCCGGTGAAGATCGCCTTGGTCACGAACAGCCGCGCAACCCGCTGGATATTCCGGAGGATCTGCCGGCCCTCGTGGACCATCGGGGGTACCTCGGAGAACTCACCGCTGACCAGGACCAGGTCGGCGACGCTGCGGGCCATCTGCGTGCCGCTCCCCTGGGCGATCGCGAGCCTCGCCTCCTTGAGGGCGGGGACATCGTTGACCCCGTCGCCCAGCATTCCGACGTAGGCGCCGTGCTCGGAAAGCACCCTTACGACACGAGCCTTGTTCTCGGGGGAAATCCGCCCGATCGCGGCTGCCGCCAGGACCGCCTCGTAGAGCTCGTCGTCATCCTTCGGGAGATCCTCGCCGTTGAGCGCATCCGACTTCGCCGGGATACCCGCGTCACGCGCGATAGCTCCGACTGTTGCGGGAGCGTCACCCGAGATCACCTTCAGCGCCACCTGCTCACGCCCGAAGAAGGCAACCGTCTCGTCGGCATCGGCGCGCAGCTGCTCCGCCAGGACGACGATGCCGAGCGGGTTGAGGCCATCGGGCAGGGGAGCGTCGGGAGCCGGGGGCGGCAGAGCCCCCTCCGCCGCGGCGATCGCAAGCACCCGGCGTCCGGTCGAGGCGTACTCGCGGGCGCTCTCGGAGAGCGGTCCCGCGGCAAGCAGCGCCTCTGGGGCTCCGAGCACGAAACGATCACCTCCAAGCTCGATTGCGCTCCATCGCCGGCGCGAAGAGAAGGGAACCTGAGCCGTCGGGGCTTCGGCGGCGGGGTCGCCGGCCAACCCGGCCCTGAAGATCGCATCGAGGGTCCCGTTGCGGTTCTCGGTGCTGGCGGCAGAGCGGGCAAGCGCCCCGGCGACCTCGTCCCGATTGCGACCCTCGGCGGGAAGGACCTCGATCACGCGGAGCGCCGCCTCGGTGAGGGTGCCGGTCTTGTCGGTACACATCACCCCGACCGAGGCGAGCGACTCGATCGCGTTGAGCTGCTGGGCGAGGATGCCCCGCCGCGCCATCTTCGCGGCTGAGACCGCAGCGGTCAGGCTGACCAGCAGGATCAGACCCTCCGGGACCATGTTGACGATCCCCGCCGTCATCGTCTGGACCACGTCGCTCGAGGTCGAATCGCGAATCAGCAGCGAGATGCCGAGCGCCACACCGAGTGGGACCATCGCTCCGACCAGCCAGAGCAACAGCCGGTCCATCGCCTTCTCGAGTGGAGAGCGGGGATGACGAAATGCACGGGCGGTCGCCGTGATCCTGGCCGCCTGGCTGTCAGGCCCGACCGCGGTCGCCTCGAAGGCCCCGTCACCGTCGACGACGAAGGAACCCGAGAGAACCCGTTGACCGGCGTCGCGCATTACCGAGACGGACTCGCCGGTCAGGATCGATTCGTCGAGAGCCAGGCCGTTGCTGGCCATGACCGCGCCGTCCGCAACAACCTGGTCTCCGGCGGAAAGGCGAACCAGATCGCCGACGACGACGTCCTCGATCGGCAGCTTCTCGGTCTCGCCGTCTCGGATCACCCGTGCGGTCGGCGCGACCAGGGCGGCAAGCTTGTCGAGAGCACGCTTGGCGCGCACCTCCTGTCCGATGCCGATCGCCGTGTTGGCGACGAGGATGCCGAGGAAGAGTGCGTCCTTTGCGTCGCCGAAGACCAGCGTCGCGGTGCCGAAGACGGCAAGGATCAGGTTGAAGACCGTGAACGTGTTTGCGACAACGATGCTGCGGTACGACCGGCTCGTCGTCGGCTTTGGAAGCGGTCCGCGCTGCTCCAGGCGCCGCGCGGCCTCAGCCTCGGTCAGACCCTGTGGCGAGAAACTGGAGGCGGCGGCCTCAGATGCGATGCGTGCCGGCCGTGTGGTAGCCGACGTAGCGCGCGAGGTGCCTGATCAGGCTCAACCCGGCGGTGGCAGGTGTCAGGAGTGCCTTCATGGTGCAGACATCATATTCGGGATGGAGGCGGTGCGGATCGAAGAAATGCTGCAATTTGCATGATTCGGTACGCGTTCAGGGTCAAAACGGAGAGGGCGGATCGGCTCCCCGTAGACTGCGATTGATGCAGATAGGAATCATCGGATTGGGCTATGTGGGCCTGCCACTGGTGGTCGCCTTCGGCGAGGCAGGCCACGATGTGGTGGGGCTTGACACGGACGCCTCGAAGACGGAGAGCCTCAGCTCCGGCCGAAGCTACGTCGAGGACATTCCCGATTCGGCGCTTTCAGGCATTGCCGAGCGCTTCAGGGCAACGACCGACTACGCAGATCTGACCAACTGCGACGCCCTGATCGTCTGCGTACCGACGCCGCTCACCAGCTCGCGTGAACCGGACCTGAGTTTCCTGCGCGCCTCAGCGGAATCGATCTCGGGGATCCTTCGCCCAGGGCAGCTCGTGGTTCTCGAGTCAACCTCGTATCCCGGCACCACGCGTGATGAGCTGACGCCGATTCTGAGCCGCTCCGGCCTGACCGCCGGGGTCGACTTCCATGTTGCCTTCTCGCCCGAGCGGATCGATCCGGGGCGCACCGATTACACGGTGCGGACCACGCCGAAGCTGGTCGGCGGTCTCAACGCGGACTCGACCGAGAGGACGCGGGCGCTCTATGCGGAGATCTGCGACACCGTCGTCGTGCTCAGCAGTCCCGAGGCGGCCGAGCTGTCGAAGCTGCTCGAGAACATCTTCCGCTCGGTCAACATCGCGCTCGTCAACGAGATGGCGCAGCTCTGTCATCGGCTCGGGATCGATATCTGGGAGGTGGTCGAGGCTGCGGGGACCAAGCCCTTCGGCTTCATGCGCTTCGACCCGGGTCCCGGAATGGGAGGCCACTGCCTGCCCGTGGACCCCTTCTATCTTGCCTTCAAGGCGCGCGAGAGCGACTTCTACCCCGAGTTCATCGAGTTGGCCGGCAAGGTCAACCAGGCCCAGCCCCACTTCTGCGTCGAGCGCACGGTCGAGGCCCTCAACGCCGTGCGAAAGCCCGTCAATGGCTCCCGGATCCTCCTGCTCGGCGTCAGCTACAAGGGCGGCAGCGGCGACGTCCGGGAGTCCCCGGCGCTGAAGATCATCGAGCTGCTCCGGGAGTTGGGCGGCGACATCGCCTACCACGACCCATTCGTGCCGGCGCTCCCGGCCTTCGGCCTCGAGTCGGTGGAGCTTGAGAGTGGCGTCGCAGAGGCGGACCTGGTCGCGATCGTCACCGCACATCCCGGCGTCGACCACGACGAGGTTGCACGCTCGGCAAGACTGGTTCTCGACCTGCGCGGCGTGATCGGAGACCCCTTGCCCGACAACGTCACGCGCCTCTGAGCAGAGTCCGATGAAGTTGCCGATCATACGGTCAAGGCGCAGTCGGGCGGCGAATCGGGCGCAGTGGCTCCGTACCGAGCGTGTTACCGTCGGTCTCGCCGTGATCTCGGTCGGCGGGTCGGTTGCGGTGATCGCCGGGCAATACGGGCGGATGTTGCGCCACCGCGTCGCCGACGATCCAGACGACCCAAGGGGGCACGTGGTCGAGTCTGCCGCCATCGACACGGCGCAGGTCGCGGTCGAGGGCTACTCAGCCGCTCCCCGCCACGAGCTCGTCCTCTTTCATCTCCTGCTCGGGTTCCTGGGCGCCTTCAGCGTGGCGCGACTCTCGACCTGGGGAATCAGGGAGCAGCGGGGCCCATTTCGGAACATCAGCGTCGGTGGACGTCATCTGCATCACTTCGTTCCCGGAATCCTGATCGCGTTCGGGTCCGGGATCACGGCGCTGCTGACCGACAGCAACAAGCTCGAGGAGCGACTGGCGATCCCGATGGGCGCGGGAATGGGCCTGACCTTTGACGAGGCAGCCCTGTTGCTCGACCTTCAGGACGTCTACTGGTCGAGGCAGGGCATGCTCAGCGTGCAGCTCAGCCTGGGCCTCTCGGCGATCCTCTCGATGACGATCCTGACCCTGAGGATGCTGCGACGCGGCGAGCGCAGGCTCGGCGACGCGGGGACTATTCCGCTGCCGAGCCCATGATGACCGTCTGATCGCGGCTCGGCCCGACACCGACCATCTTGATCGGAACACCGACGAAGTCGCTGATGAACTCGATGTACCTGCGTGCGTTCTCCGGCAGCTCATCCTCCGTCGTCGCCTCGGTTATCTCGTCGGGGAAGCCGGGCAGCTCGATGTACTCCGGTGTCGCGAAATGAAGAATCGACTGGTGGTAGGGGAACTCGTCGAGGACGGCGCCCTCGCGTGAGCGGTATCGGACAGCCACCTTCAGGGTCTCGAGCCCGGCCAGCACGTCGAGCTTGGTCATCGCCAGGTAGTCGATCGTGTTGAGCCGCACCGCGTAGCGAAGCGCGACGAGGTCGAGCCAGCCGCAGCGGCGACGGCGGCCGGTCGTGGTGCCGAACTCGTGGCCCTTCTCAACCATCCGCTCGCCGACCTCATCGTCGAGTTCGGTCGGGAATGGCCCGGCTCCGACGCGTGTCGTGTAAGCCTTGACCACGCCCCAGATCTCGTTGATGTCCTTGGGTCCCACCCCGGCTCCGACGCAGGCGGCGCCGGCGATCGGGTTGGAGGACGTGACGAAGGGATATGTCCCGTGGTCGAGGTCGAGCAGGGCCGCCTGGGCGCCCTCGAAAATCACGCTTCGGCCCGAGTCGAGAGTCTCCCAGCAGAGCCGGGCGGTGTCGGCGATGTGCGGCTCCAGCCGGTGACCGTAGGTCAGATACTCCTCGGTCATCGAGTGAAGGTCGAGCAGTGGATCCTTCTCGTAGGGCCGCAGCGAGAGGCGCTTGGGCTCGAGAGCGGCGCGGATCTTCTTGCGCAGGATCTTCTCGTCGAGCAGGTCCTGGACCCGGATCCCCAGCCTCGCCGCCTTGTCGGAGTAGCAGGGGCCGATCCCGCGCCTCGTCGTCCCGATCGAGAGCTTCCCCAGCCTCGTCTCGACGGCCGTATCGAGCAGCACGTGGTAGGGCATGATCAGGTGTGCGTTCGAGGAGATCTTCAGATTCGAGACGTTGATGTCGCGCCGCCGCAGGCCGTCGATCTCCCCGAGCAGTACCTTCGGGTCGATGACGACGCCGTTTCCGATCACGCAGGTCTTGGTCTCGTGGAGGATCCCGGAGGGGATCAGGTGGAACTTGAACTCCTCACCGTCGCGCACGATCGTGTGGCCGGCGTTGTTGCCGCCCTGAAAGCGGACGATCAACTCGGCGCGGTCGGCCAGGTAGTCGGTGACCTTGCCCTTGCCCTCATCGCCCCACTGGGTTCCGATTACGACTATTCCCGGCATAGGCGGCTAGTTTGACGACTCGGCGGGCGAGACGTTCCCGCGCGGGTCCGGCGCCAATGTGTGCTCGGAGGGCATCCGCTGATCGACACCGAAGAGCGGAAGCGGATCGCCGCAGATCTCGACAAGCCGCGAGACGGTCCTGACTCCGATCTGCTCCTCGAGTTCATCCTGGGTGAGGTTGGTGGTGATCAGCACCGATCGCCGGCTCTCGTAGCGCTCGTTGATCAGCGAGTAGAGCTGCTCCAATACCCACTCCGAGCTCTTCTCGGCCCCGAAATCGTCAATGTGGAGCAGATCGACCGAGGTCAGCCGCTCGAAGAAGGCGAGGTAGGAGTCGGTGCCGGGCTCCGAGTCATACGTCCGCCTTATCCGGGCCAGCAGCTTCGGCAGCGAGTAGATCGCCACCGAGTGGCCTGAGTCCAGCGCCATCTTCGAGACCAGCATCGCAAGGGTCGTCTTGCCTGTCCCGGGGCTGCCCATCATCCAGAGCCCGCGGCCATCGGCGAGGTTCGGCTCGAGGTCATCGATCCACCTGCGGACCGCTCCGACGACCACACGGTCGATCTCCGTAACCGGCGGGCGGTCGAAGGAGACCCCTCGGTAGCGGGCCGGGATCACCGACGAGATGCCGCGGGTGCGACCGCGCTGGATCCGCTCGGCCCGGCACTTGCAGGGGTGGGCGAGTTCGTCCTCGCCGATCACCCAGCCGGAGCCGTCGCAGACCCCGTAGGCGCAGGTGCGCTCGATCGATTCAGATCGCTGGATCGCAGCCATCATCCGCTCCCGGGCTCTGGTCCCGGGTCGCCCGGGACGCGGTCGGCCTGCGCCGCATCGACGAACTTCGGGTACCGGGGGATGAAGGCAAGTTTGGTCGTGCCGATCGGGCCGTTTCTGTGCTTGGCGATGATCACCTCGGCGAGGCCCTCGTCCGGCGAGTCGTCGTTGTAGTACTCGTCCCGGTAGAGGAAGGCGACCACGTCGGCGTCCTGCTCGATCTGGCCGGACTCGCGCAGGTCCGAGAGGATCGGCCGCTTGTCGGGCCGCTGTTCCGGCCCACGCGAGAGCTGTGAGAGGGCAACCACCGGGACCTCGAGTTCACGGGCGAGGATCTTGAGGCCACGGCTCATCTGGCCGACCTGCTCGACGCGGTTTGCCCGCGAGTCCTCTGCCCGCATCAGCTGCATGTAGTCGACGATGATCACGCCGAGCCCGCCCCTCGGCTTCTCCATCGCGTGAAGCCGGCGCGCCTTCGCGCGCAGGTCGAGCATGCTGAGATCAGAGGAGTCATCGATCCAGAGCGGCGCGCTGTCGAGCTCCTGGCAGGCGCGGACCACGCTCGGCCAATCCTTCTGGGAGACGGTTCCCTTGCGAAGCCGGTCACCGCCGATCCGGGCGCGACAGGCGATGAATCGCTGGGCAAGCTCGACCTCGGACATCTCGAGCGAGAAGAAGGCGGTCGCTAGCTTGTGCTTGACCGAAACGGCCTCGGCGATGTTGACGACCAGCGCCGACTTGCCCATCGAGGGTCGCGCGGCGATGATGATCAGGTTGCCGGGTTGGAAGCCGCCCGTGATGTCGTCGATGTCCCGGAATCCCGAGGGGGTGCCGGTGGTCTGCATCTCCCCGCTGGAGAGCTTCTCGAGCCGGGTCAGCTCGTTGCTGAGGATCTCGTCGATCTGCTTGAAGTCGCTTGCCTGCTCCTCGTGGGCGACGTTGAAGAGCAGCCGCTCGCTGCGCTCGGCAAGCTCCCGCGGGGTGCTGTCGCGATCATGGACCCAGCCCTGGATCTGCTGGCCGGCATCGAGCAGCCGCCTCAGTAGCGAGTTCTCCTGGACGATCTCGGCGTAGTGCTTGGCATTGCCGGCGGCCGGAACCTTCGCCGCAAGCTCGGAGACGTAGTTCTTCGTCCCCGCCTCCTCCAGCCTTCCCGCCTGGGTCAGGGCCTCGGTGACGCTCAGCTCGTCGACCGGTTTGGAGGCGGCGTAGAGATCGTGCGCAGCGCCGTAGATCGCCCGGTGGCGGTCGAGGTAGAAGTCCTCAGGATGAAGCTTGACCTCATCGATGACCCGCTTCAGGGCCGACTCGGCAACGAGCATCGCACCGAGCACCGATTGCTCGGCCTCGATGTTCTGCGGCGGTACGTGTTCGGTTGGGCCCGTTGCCATCACTCACTCATTCAAAAGGTCGGACCGGCGTACCCGTGCCCGAGGTCTGGTGCCAAGCAAAACAGACGGGCGCCACCAGCGCACACGATGTTTCAGCACTTACGGAGAAACCCTGCGAACAAAACCGCGGCAAACCCAGTTTGGGAGCGCTACTTCTCCTCGGCGACGATCGTCTTGACGGAGGCGATTGCGCCGCCGGCGACTTCGACGTCGATCATGTAGGTGCCGGTCTCGTGAATCGGCTGCGCGAGGTTGATCTTGCGTCGATCGACCTTGATGTTGCGGGCATCGCGGATCGCCTCGGCGATCTCCTTGACCGTGACGGATCCGAACAGCCTGCCGTCGGGTCCCGCGCGGTGGTGGATCGTCAGCACGGTCTTCGAGAGCAGCGCAGCATTCTGTTCCGCACGCGCGATCGCCTCGCGCTCGGCACGATCGGCTGCCTCACGGCGACGCTGTGCCTCCTCGAGGGCGCCCTTCGTGGCCGGCATCGCCAGCTTGCGGGGAGCGAGGAAGTTGCGCAGATAACCTGCTGAGACCTCGACGGCCTCGCCGCTCCGGCCGAGTTCGTCGACGTCCTTGAGAAGTATCGCCTGCATCAATTCTCTCCTACGTAGGGCAGCAACGCGACTTCGCGGGCACGCTTGACTGCTACGGAGAGCTGTGCCTGGTGCTTGCGGGAGAGACCGGTGACCCGGCGACCGCGTGTCTTGCCCTTGTCCGAGACGAAACGGCGCAGGAGGGTGAGATCCTTGTAGTCGATCTCTTCAGAATTGATCTTCGTGTACTTGCGTGGGCGAACGCGGTCGTTCGGCCTGCGGCCACGCTTCTGGGGTCCTGCTTCTCTGGTTCGTGCCACCTGATCAAGTCCTTAACGTAGAAGTCGCCCGGCAAGGCCGAGCGGATAGATCCGGAATCCTAGCGAGTGAGCGCGGTTCGCGTCATCGCCTTACCACCCAGAGCGGCGGCGTCTGGACGAGTCCGTCACCTTGTCGCCGGGGGTGGGGTGTCCCCGGGAGCAGCCTCAGGCGTGCCCCGGGGACAACCGAGCCGCTCAGAACGGAATGTCGTCGTCTCCGCCGCTGGGCGCGGACTGCTGGAAGTCGGAGGTGTCGGCGGGGACGTCGCTCGACGGTGTGAAACCGCCTCCGCCTCCGCCGTTGCCGCCACCCTCGCCACCGCCATCGCGGGAGCCCAGGAACTGGACGGTGTCGGCGATCACGTCGACTGATTGGCGCTTGCCGCCACCATCCTTTGCCTCCCACTCGCGCCACTCGAGCCGGCCATCGATCGCGACCGGCCTGCCCTTCGAGAGGTAGTTGGCGCAGTTCTCACCCTGGGCGCCCCAGACGGTGATGTCGAAATAGTTGGGACTGTCGACCCATTGGCCGCCGTCCTTGCGCCTGGTGTTCACGGCGAGGCGCAACTTGCAGACAGACGTGCCGCTGGCCAGGCTCCGAAGCTCGGGGTCGCGGGTCAGGTTCCCGGTCAGGATGACCCGGTTGATGTTGCTTGCTGCCACGGTTTGATCACTCCTCCACTTTGTTCTCTAAGGACTTGAGTCTAAGAGCGGGAGCGGCGTGTTTCTCCCCCGCCACTCGGGAAAACGCGCAATGAGCGGGGTTAAGCCGGAGACCGGGCATGCAAAGAGCGCCGTTGGCTCGAAGCCGGACCTTTGACTGAGCGGGACGGACCCGCGAGGCCGGGGCTGCTCAGTCGTCGCGGTCGCGACGACCACCGCGTTCGCCGCGTTCACTGCGGTCGGAGCGGGGGGCCTGAAGCGACGAGAACAACGGGGGCGTCGGGAGCACCGGCGCATCCGGGTTGACTTTGAAGATCCGGAAGCGGACAACGCCGTCGGCGATCTTCAGGTTGTGATCGAGAGAGGTGAGCAGCTCGCGGGGAGCCTCGAACCGGTACCAGCGGTAGTCGGCCTCGGTGCGACGGTCAATCTCATACGCCAGCTTGCGAACTCCCCACACGTTTTCGTGCTTCAGGGTTCCACTCGCTTCGATCTGGCCTTTGGCATCTCCGGCGAGTTGTTCGCGCGCAGATTCCTCCAGCTCGGGATCGAGCATCAGGATCAATTCGTATTCTCGGGCTTCGTCGGACAAGCGGCGGATGACTATAGCGGGGATGCGGAATACATCGATGCTCCCATCGGCTCCAGGGGGGAGAGTTCCTGCAACCGAACTGCTTTGGTGAATATGACGCAACTGAGATTCCGTTGGCGGGGCGGGCTTCGTCTGGCTGCCATTCCGATCGGAATTCTGGTCGCAATTTCGCTCGGTCCGTTGTTGTTATCGACACCTGGGTCACCGCCGATTCCCGCCGATGTCGGTTTGCCGGTCGCCTTTCGCGATCCAGCGGGGGACGCGGCTCCGGCCCGCAGGGAGAGTGTTGTCACCGCCGGGCTGGGCCGGGCCAAAGAAGCTCAGGCGAGGCCACGGACCCAGCGCAGCCAGAATTCACAGCGGGGCGGTCGCGGAGGTCATGACCGTCACGGCGCGGAGGTCGCGACTTCGGCCGGCGATCAATCGCCGTCGCAGTCCCCAGCTCCCGTCACAGCGCCTTCGCCCGCGGCAGCCTCCGTACCGCCGACGCCGATTCCCGGCGCAGCACAGTCAGATCCGGCAAGACCGGCGCCCCCGGGTGACGGTTCCGAGGAGTTCGCCCCACAGTGAGGCGGCGCGACGCCGTGCTCTTGCGGCGCAACGGCGCCCGATCCTCAGTGCGCGGCGATGAACTCGCGGATCCTGCCTGCCGCGGGTGACCTGAATGGGTAGTAGAGCTCCGATGCATGGCCGCGATCGGGAACGATGTAAACGGTTGAGTCCGGGAATTGCTTCGCGACCTGCCGGGCCTCCGCGACTGTGGTGATGTCGTCGAACTCTCCGGACATGACCAGCGCCGGGAGTCCGGCCGGGGCGAGGTCACCTTCGGGCACCGGCGGCTCCATGCCTTCGATCGGGGGCGGCCAGGCGAGGCAACTGGCCAGGGTCGTCGACGGGCTCAGCATCCATTCGCGGACGCTGAGCGGCTTGAACATGTGGCGATCCGGGAAATCCGTGATCGCCTGATCGAGTTGCCCGACCCGTCGGTCGAAGTCGAGGCTGCGGTCCCACGGAACCGGGTAGTCGTTGCAGGACACCGCCTCCGCCATCCCGGCCGAGAAGTAGCTTGCGGGCCCCTGTCCCGGCCCGGCTGCATGGGTCAGATCGGCGAGAGGTTGTCTGCTTCCATTCAGCCGGTCGCTGATCGCAGCGTTGAGCTCGCGATACGAGTTGGGCGCGTAGGTGCCGGCCTCGAGAAGGTAGGCGAGCAGGTCGTCGAATGGCCGCCCGGTCCCCCTGAGGCGTCCGAGGACCTTCCGGAATCGATCAGCGGCGTTGCCCTCGCAGGCCGGATCCCGCTCACAGGACACACGGACCGCCCGCAGGGCGGCGGGGTAGATCGAGCGCCAGAAGGGATCGTCGGCGGGGTATGCCGAGGAGAGCACGATGCTGTCGAGCCTGTCGCCGTACCTGACTGCGTAGGCCTGGCTGAGCAGAGTTCCGTATGAGTCGCCGTAGAGCGTTGCATGCGAGATATCGAGCGCCTCGCGGATCACCTCGATGTCCTCGGCTGACTCGGCGGTTGTGTAGGCGAAGGCGTTGTCACCGAGCTGGTTGGCGCACTCGGCGGTTGCGACCATCTCGGGCGCGTCCTCCCGCTGGAGTCCCGGGCAGCGGACCGGTTCCGAGAGCCCGGTTCCGCGCTGATCGATCAGCAGCAGATCGCGGCGGTCGAGCAGCGAGCCGAAGGTCGCCACGTAGGCGCGGGCCGAGTCGGGATTGGTGGCCGCATAGCCGGGGCCGCCCTCGGCGACCATGATCGTGCCAAGCGAGGGCTTTGCACTCTCGTTGCGGGTGCTGAGCGCGAAGGCAACCTCGAGCTCGCCGCTGTCGGCGTTGCTGCGGATCGCCGGTACCTTCACCGACCCGCAGCGAAATGCCCGGCGTGTGCCGATCCTGCAAGGAGCGAGCTGGGGACGCTGCTGCATATCCGTTGAGGCGACCGGCGTGGAGCCCGAGCCACCTGACCCGCCGCCGCATCCGGACGCGAGGACTCCACCGAGCACTCCGCAGAGGAGCACTCCGCACAGACCCGAAGGCAGGCGTGTCCGATGCGCCCGCCTGTCCACTCAGGCTCGCTTGTTCTTTGCCGCCTGCAGCGCGTCGATATCAGCGATCTGCTCATCGACCCAGTCACCGGGGTTGCGCGAGAAGATGATCCTCTTGAGCTGCTCGGCGCGCTCCCTGCGCTCTTCCGGGTCCATGGTCAGCGCCCGGTAGATCGTGTCGGCCTGTTCCTGGATGTCGAACGGGTTGACCGAGAGCGCACAACTTGCGAGCTCCTGATGAGAGCCGGTGTTCTCGGACAGCATCAGCACGCCGTTGCGGGTATTCACGGCGGGGGCTTCCTTGGCGACAAGGTTCATACCGTCGAAAAGGGCGTTGACCATGAGCAGGTCGAAGTGCTTGTACCGGGCGACCGCATCGTGGAAGTTCTCATAGATCCGCAGGTCGATCGGCATCCAGTCGGTGGTCCCGTGGCGATGGTTGACAACCGCGACCAGGGCCTCGATCCGCTCGAGGTACTCCGCGTATTCGGGTACGTCCTGGCGCGACGGCTGCAGATGGGCGATGAAGGTGACTCTCTCCCGGAATTCGGGATGCTGGGTGAGGAAGGTGTCAAATGCAGTGAATCCGCGGAGGATGTTCTTGGAGAGGTCGGCGCGGTCGACACGGATGATCAGGTGCTCACGGCGTCGTGCGACCACCTCGAGTTCCGCCTGGGCCACCTCCTCGGATTCAGCCGCCCGCTGCAGGCGGTTCGCATCGATCGAGAGCGGATACGCCCGGACAAGCGTCTCGCCCCTGTCGTGCATCACGGCTCCCCGCTGAAAGTCGACCGGAAGGCCGAACAACTCGTCGCAGCAGCGCAGGAAGTTACGGCCGTAGCCGTTGGTGTGGAAGCCGATGATGTCGTTGCCGAGCATGCTCTGGAAGAGCGCCGCGCGGATCCGCCCCGGCAGCACCCGCCAGGTGTCCGGCTGGGCCCATGGGATGTGAACGAAATGATGGAGAAAGGCATCCGGCCGCTCCCTCCGGATGATCCCGGGAACACTGTAGAGGTGGTAGTCGTGGAGCATGATCAGCGGGTGCTCGACGCCTTCGACCTGGCGGAGCACTGCGTCGGCGATGTCCCGGTTGACGGTCTGGTAGCCGTAATCCCATGCGTCGAGCTCCTCCTGCCGGATGTCCGGAGCGTTGGAGAGATCCCAGAGGTAGTGCTGGATGAACCAGAGGATCGGGTTGGCGATCACGTTGTAGAAGAGGTCATAGGCGTCCGGGTCGCTGCCGACCAGCAGAACCTTGTATTCGATTCCGTCAATCACCACCTCAACCGGCCCGCCATTGTTCTCGCCTGAGACGGCGATGTCCTCCTCGGTCATCGCGGAGGCGATCCAGAGCGCGTCGCGATGCGAGACGAGCCCCGACAGCGCTGTGACCAGACCTCCGCCACCGCGCTTCAGCTCCCGGCCTCCATCCTCACCACGCTCAAACTGAGCCGGCCCACGATTCGAGACGATGATCAGGGGTGACGGTTCTTCAGCGTTCACACGGTGCAGCGTATCGCGGGGCCGAAGCAGTTCACGCTCAGGAGCTCCGACGGACTCTGGGCAGGACAGCGATGTCTCCCGGGGCCTGTCTCTCTCGACTACTCGGGGTTGGTCCGACCCACGACCGCCTGCTCAGGCCCCGACCTCGTGGAATAGCTTCAGCCAATCCCTGAGCAACCTCGGCGACAGGAAGTTCTTCCGGGCATGCTCCTTGCCCGCCCTGCCCAGGCGCTTCCCCAGCTCGGGATCCTTGAGGATCTCGATGCAGCGCTCGGCGCACTCCTCGGGGGTGTCGACCAGGAATCCGGAGACTCCGTCCTCGATCTGGAGCGAGATGCCCCCGACATTGCCGGCGACCGTCGGGAGGCCCTTCCACAGTCCCTCCGTGACGGTGAGTCCGAAACCCTCGCGGATCGACTTCTGGAGGATCACATCCGACTGTGACTGGAAGGCGTTGACCTCGATCGCACCGACGTTGTTGAGGTTGTTGAGGATCTTGATGTCGAGATCCGAGTCGGCGTACTCCCAGGTCTGCTGGAAGAAATCCCATCCCTCTGGATCGTCGGTGGCCATCGAGCCCACCAGTGCGAGCTGGACGTCGGGGACCTGTTTCTTGACGATCCGGTAGGCGTCGATAACTCCCATCGGATCCTTCCAGGGGTCAAAGCGGGAAACCTGGGTGATCAGCGGGCGCTCGACGTCGATGCCGAACTGATCACAGACGAAGGCCGCGTCCTCGCGGGAGAAGGCCATGTTCTTTGGCGACAGCGGGTCGATCGCGGGCGGAATGATCTTGACACCGGAGTGCTCGGAGATTCTCGTTGGCACGTATTGGCTCATGTGCCAGACGCTGGCGTCGTATTCCTCGATCAGCGGCTGCAGGCGTGCGATAGGTGCCGGGTTCGGCTCCGAGAGGTCGATGTGACAGCGCCAGATCCAATGCCGGCCCTTGGCAGAGGCTCCCCTGCGGAGGCCGATCGGCTGCGGATCGTGAACGATCACCACGTCCCACTCGCCCTTGAGACCCTCGGCATTCATCGCGTTGATCTCGTCGAACAGCTCCCACTGCTCGTCGTTGAGGGTGTTCGGATCCCCCTGCAGTGAGTTGTGGAGAAGTTTGGTGGCGTTGAAGAACTCCTCTCTGCCCGAGATCACGTGCCAGTGGGCATCCAGACCGACGTCACGCATCAGTGGAAGGATCGTGTAGAGGATCTCCGAGACGCCGCCTCCGAAGGCGGTCGCGCTGACGTGTAGCACCCTCTTGCCCTCCAGGGGCCCGGCCAGAGTCTTGATCTCTTCAATCAGATCGTGCCCGCAGATGTGTGTGTAGTCGGCCAGGGACTTGTGGCCGACGCCTACTTCTTGAAGCACTTTGAGTTCTCCGGGTCTGGTGGGTATCTAGCCGTTCAAATTGCTTGTCGGGCGTTCGCCGAGCGTCACCTCGATGGTCCGCTTCTCGTCGTCGCGGTACACCTCGAGGGAAACCGTGTCGCCCGGGCTCAGCGACGCGATGTATCGGGAAAGGTCATCCGGTCGATCAATCGTCTTGCCGTCGACCGCGATGATGACATCCCCGCCGACCTTGTACTCGGCAGCCTGGAAGCGAAGCCGTCTGTCTCCCGCCCGCAATCCAGCCTTGGCGGCAGGGCCACCCGGGACCAGATCAACGACAAGTCCTCCAAAGTCGGTCGCCAGGCCGAGCTTTTCCGCGAGCTGTGGATAGATGCTCTGGGTCGAAACCCCGAGGAATGGATAGGCGACCTCTCCGCTGTCGCGGATCTGTTTGATCGAACGCGAGGCGGCCGAGATCGGAACCGCGAAGCCGACGCCATCATTGGCGCCCGACTGGGTCTCGATCTGCTGGTTGATCCCGATCACGCGTCCCTGGCTGTCGAGCAGCGGGCCACCCGAGTTGCCGGGATTGATCGAGGCATCCGTCTGGATCGCGCCCTCGATCTGAAACTGGGTCAGGGACTTGACAGATCGGTCAGTCGCCGAGACCACGCCGGTCGAGAGCGACTGCTGCTCGCCGAATGGGCTGCCGATCGCCGCGACCGGCTCCCCGACGATCAGGGAGGTGTCGTCTCCGAGCGCCAGCGGATGGATGTCGAGTCCGCTGGGATCGACGTCGAGCAATGCGACATCGTAGAAGGGGTCGTATCCGAGGACCTTGGCGGAGACGATGTTGCGGTCGGGGAACTCGATGAAGACCTGCGACGCGACCTCACGATTGCCGCTTGCGTCATCGGTGACCACATGCGCGTTGGTGACGATCTCGCCGTCCTCGCTGAGCACGAATCCCGATCCCTCGGCGGCTGAGCCGCCGCCGGTGCCGCTGCCGAACAGGGACCGGATCGTGACCACGCCGGGCGAGTCGTTCTTGAAGATCTGTGCGGGGTTGAAGCCCTTGATGTCCGTGCTGATTGCCGTAGTCGTCTCGGATGTCGATGTCGAATCCGATATGGCGGAAGAGGAGTCGCTGTTGTTGCTTCCGCCACATCCGGCGATCAGCAGGAGCAGTCCGGCCAGGGCGATCGAGAGTGTGGAGATCCGCCGCCGCGACGCGCGCCGATCCCGGGCATCTGGTGTGGTCACGCTTCGACCCGGCCGTTCTCGTCCAGCTCGCCGGCCGGTGGGAGGTCGAGGGTGAAGGCAGTGAACCCCTTCTCGGTGGTCGCGGTGATGTGCCCGTCCATGCGATGCGCCAGCTCACTCGCAATCGAGAGTCCGAGGCCGGATCCCTTCGCCGATTCACCTGTGAAGAAGCGATCGAACATCTTCGTTCGCACGCGGCCGGGAATGCCTGGCCCCTCGTCGGAGACTGTGATCTCCGGGCGGGTCTTCTGCTGGTAGCTGGTCATCGTCACCTTTGTGCCTTCGGGGGTGTGACTGAGAGCGTTGTCAAGCAGGATACGGATGATCTGTCGCACACGTTCCTGGTCGGCCAGCGCTATCGGCGCCTGGTCTGGCGTCCGAACTTCAAGGCGTGAACCGCGTTGATCGGCGGTCGGCCCGAACTCCCTCGCCAGGTCCCGGGTGATGGTCGCCAGGTTGACCGGTCCGGGCTGGATCTCCATCGCACCTGCGTCAAGCCTCGAGAGGTCGAGCAGGTCGGCGGTCAGCTTGATCAGACGGTCACTCTGTTCACGCATCGTCCGGATGAACTCGGCGCGCTCGGCGGGGTCAGGGTCATCGGTGTCGAGAAGCTCGATGAATCCGCTCAGGGAGAAGATCGGGGTGCGGAGCTCGTGGGAGGCATTGGCGATGAACTGCCGGCGGGCGCGCTCGAGATCGCCCAGCCGGCGCTGCATCTCGTTGAACGTCTTTGCCAGCTCTCCGATCTCATCTGACGAGTCGACCTGGATCGGGTTCGCGAAATCGCCGGCAGCAACCTTGAGGGCCGCCGTCTCGAGCCGTTCGACCCGGCGGGAGATGCTGCGGGCCGCGTAGTAGCCGACTCCCAGGGCTATCGCGATCGCTATCAGTCCGGCGATCAGGATCTTCTCCTTGACCAATGCGACCGTATCGTCGATGTCGTCGAGCGATTGGGTGTACTCGATCACCCAGGCCGGGGTGGTCGACGGGATCGGTACGGCGATCGAAACGTACCGGACACCGTCCTTCATCTCGATCCGTGTTGTCGTCGCTCCGCTCGAGGCGTCCAGCGACCAGCCGCTGGGAACCTGATTCGCCGACGCGGTCGAACTCGAGATCACCCTCGGCGGCTGTGGCGTCTGCGGATCAGCAGAGTGCAGCTTGACAATGGCGATATCCGAGTCGCCGATTCGTGCGGACCGGTCGACCGTCGCGTCAAGCTGGGCCTGGCTGGCATTTCCGGTCAGCGCGAGGCCAAGCTCCTCACTCTGCTGGGCGGCCCGTTCCCGAAGTCGGTCTAGCCGATTCTGGGTCAGGTTCGACTCGAGCTGGGGTGCGACGTAGGCATAGGTGAAGCCGACGGTGAAAGCGGTAATCGCGAGGCTGAGCAGCACCAGGCGATTACGGAGCGTGTTGAAGCGGACCGATCGCACCGGCTGCGCCTAGGGACCGTCGCGAAACGAGTAGCCGACGCCCCGAACGGTGAACAGATACTCGGGCTCCTTGGGTTCGGTTTCGAGCTTTTCGCGAAGATGCCGGATGTGGACGTCGACGGTGCGCGGGTCGCGATACTGGGCATCACCCCAGACCTTCTGGAGCAGCCTCTCCCTGGTCTGGACGCGGCCGGGTTCGGAGGCGAGGGCGGCAAGGATCTCGAACTCGACGTAGGTGATCTGCACATCCTCAGACCGCAGGCTGACCGTCCTGCGGCCGAAATCGATCCGCAGTTTCCCTGCAACGATCGGCGGCAGTTCCGCCATCGACTCGGTCAGCTGCGAACGACGCAACACCGCCTTGACGCGACTTCGGAACTCACGCAGCGAGAAGGGCTTGGTGATGTAGTCATCGGCACCCATCTCGAGGCCGTTCACCTTGTCGATCTCGTCACCCTTGGCGGTCAGCATGATGATCGGGACCTGGCTGCGAGACCTCATTCGGCGGCATACCTCGATCCCGTTGATCGTCGGCAGCATCAGGTCGAGAATGACCAGATCGAAGCGTTGCTCGGCGAAGCGATGCAGCGCGTCCTGACCGTCGATCGCGGCCACAACCTCGTATCCGTCCTTGCGCAACGGATAGCTGAGCAGGGTCTGGACAGACTGCTCGTCGTCAACCAGGAGGATCCGTGCCGAGCCATTGGTCATTTACAGAGCCTAGAACCCGGCCGGTCCCGGGACATCGCGGGACCGCCCGATCGGTCCTGCACTTAGCCTCTTGACACTGACGATGCTTGAACCCTGGCTTTACAGAACATCCCTGCTGCTCGGCGTCTTCGCCGCAGTGGTCATGCTGTTCTCGCTCGTCGCCCGGCCGGCGCCGATCCAGACCGATCTGGTCACGGAGTCGTTCGATGCCGATCGCGCCAGGGCGATTGCCGATCGATTCCTGGAGGCAGCGCCCGAGCGCCGGCCCGGTAGCGACGGGGATCAGACCGCCGCGGATCTGGTGGCCAAGCGCTTCAAGGCGCTCGAGGGCGGGACCGTCGCGGTCCAGGAGTTCGACGGACACTTTGACGGCAGGGACGTGAAGATGCACAACGTGATGGTCACGCTGCCCGGTGACAGCAACGAGCAGGTCGTCGTCACGGCGCCGAGGGACTGCGCGTCAGGCCCCTGCGCGGCCACCAGCGCCGCGGCAACGGGGGCGCTGGTCGAACTCGCAACCACCTTTGCCTCCACCCGCAACCGCAAGACCCTGGTCTTCGTCTCGACCGATGGCTCGGCCGCCGGTGCAGCGGGTACCCGGGCACTTGCCGATCAGCTCGCGCAGGCTCCGCCTCACGGGATCGTCGTGATCTCCCAGCCGGGAGTCGACCAGCCCACGCGACCCTTCGTGGTGCCCTGGTCAACGGGAGCCAACAGCGGCTCGATCCAGCTCCTCGAGAGCGCACAGAGTGCCACGAGGACAGAGTTCGGGAGTGAGCCGGGCCCGGACGTGTCGACGCTTGGAGGGCTGCTTCGATTGGCGCTGCCCGCCGGGCTCGGCGAGCAGGGGCCGCTGGTTGATTCCGGGCTCGACGCGATGGCGATCTCCTCGGCCGGCGCGCGGCCAATCTCTCCGGGCCTCGACACCCCGGAGTCACTCTCGACCGAGACTCTCGCAAAGGTCGGCGGAAGCACCCTCTCGATGGTCGTCGCGCTGGATGGATCAGATCGGAGGATCGACCACGGTCCCGACGCCTACATCTCGCTTGGAGGAAAGCTGATCCCGGGTTGGGCGATCGCCCTGCTTGCGATCGCGCTGCTGATTCCGGTCGGCGCCGTATCGATAGACATTCTGGTTCGCGCGGCGCGGCGCCATGACGCGGTGCTCTCCGAGGCCGGTTGGCTGGCCACACGCCTGGCGCCCTTCGCCGCCCTCCTCCTCCTCCTCCTCCTGATGGCCTTGGTCAAGCTCGTCCCATCTCCCACTTTTCCGTATGACCCAGCCCGGCTTCCGCTCGACGCCGGCGCGGCAATTTCGATGCTTGCCCTGGTCGCGGTCTTTCTCGCGGTCTTTGCCGCGGTGTCCACCTGGACGAGGCCAAGTGGCACCCCCGAGGGACTCTCGGCTGTGATCGGAACGACCCTTTTTGCCGCCGTGCTGATTGCCTGGTTTGCCAATCCCTTCCTCGCGCTTGTCCTTGTTCCAACCGCCCATCTCTGGCTATGTGCAGCCTTGCCACGGATGCGCGGCCGGCCGCTCCCGGCCATCGCCGCCCTTGCTGCGGGGGCGCTGTTTCCGATCGGATTGATCCTCCACGCCGGTTCAGAGCTTGGCCGTCCGCTGGCTGCGCCCTGGGATCTGCTGATCATGGTCACCGGTAACCACCTGGGCCTCGGATATGTGTTCCCGGCCGCCCTGCTCGGCGCCTGTCTGGTTGCGATTCTTCAACTGGCGCTTGGAGGCCCGATCCGTTCCCGGCCGGTCCGGCCTCGCCCGGGGGATGCCGGGCGCGACGAAGCGGCGCTGATCAATCGCTTCTCGGAAGGACTCCGCCGCAGCTGACGAAACCGGCCTTACAAGGAATCGCCCTTGCGCACTGGACGGATATGCGATCTGATTCCTCTAACGGTTGCGCCCCAGAAGTCGATAGAGCCACCAGTGATTGCGAAACCCTCAAATCTGGATGTCAGATCGCCCCGCCAGTTCAAGGCGCTGGTCGACGCCGGCGACTACCGCCCCGAGGCGCGTCTCGTGGCTGACGCCATGTTGCGGCGTCGTGGGATTCGGCATCTCCTCTCGAGTTCCTTCATCGAGAGCGACGGAGTTGGTCAAAGCCTCCCGCATCGATACGGCGGCC
>JBBQZL010000021.1:0-20818 GCA_038207745.1 Solirubrobacterales bacterium | reverse complement strand
GCGCTGAATCTCGGTCATGTCGCTATAGGAGGCGGTGGCCACGGAGAGTCTCCTGTGAGTGAGGGTCGATTGACGGGCGCCCAGGCGTGAAGCCGGTGAATCTGGGCGCCGAAGGAGACGAACAATACCGGCGCGGGCCCTCGAGACGTCGGAGCTCAGAGCCGCCAGGCGTACTGCATGCCTGTCCAGGCAGGTCCCTGCCGCTCGTAGAAGCGATGGGCGTCTGTGCGCCTGATCCCGCTATCGAGCTCGAGATGTGTGGCGCCGTGCTCTGCGCCCCAATTGCGTGCCGCGCCCATCAGCGCCGCCCCAACCCCCCCTGAGCGCGCACCGGGGCTGACCACGAGGTCCTCGAGCCAGCAGCGCAGGCCGTAACGGACCGAGTCAAGATCGATATAGACGCTGCAGAGGCCGATCAGATCATCCTCGTCGTCGGCAACGAGGATCGCACTGGATTCCGACTCGATCGCGCCCTTCAGCGCGCCGGATGCCCGCTCTGGGTCCCATTCCGGAGGTACCGAGCCAGGGGGTGCAAACAGCCATCGATACATCGCCAGCACCTCATCGGTCTCGGGCGCCGTCGCCTCTCTGACCGCGTAGCCCAAGGCGCTAGGAGGACTGTGTCCGTTGCGAAGCCCCGGAAGTCGCGCTGACTTCGACCGAGAGCGCACGCAGCTCCAGCTCGCGGAGAACCTCGACAACATGATCGGCCTTCTTCGCGAAGCGGCCAGACACCTCGCCGCCGGCCGACGCGATCAGAGGCGCCTCAACCGGGGCGGTTTCGGTCCTACCGGCCGGAACGGCTGTGGGCGTGCCGTCCGAGGCAGCATTGCGTGCAATCCGCGTGGCCTTGGGTACGGGTGCACTCCACTGTGGCACCGGCCCGATCGTAGCCTCGAGAGAGGCACCGATGCGCTCAATGCGCGGTCCGCCGTCTGCGGCTTCAAGTCGGTCAAGCGCCTCGGCAACCCGATTCGCCGTCTCCTCGGTCTGGGCAAGTGCCTCAGCCGCGCACTCCGCAGCCAGCTCGGCATTGCGAGCCGCGTGGTGGGTCTGCCTTGAAATCTCGATCGCGGCGTCGTAGACACCTGCCGCGTGCTCCGTGGCCGCGCGTGACTCCTCGGCCGTCACCTCCGCGGCGTGCCCGACCTCTCGGACCCGGTACTCGATCGCCCCCAGCGCCTTGCCGGCCTCGCGTTCGGTGGCCAGGGCGCAATCGGCGGCGCGGACTGCTGCGTCGGCTGCGCGGGTCACTGCCTCTCGGTCAATCTCAGGGTTCATTCCTGGTTTCCATTCCGCCACTCGGTTTTGGTCGGGGACTGAATGCTCTCCTTCGACCAAGAGGCCCGGTTTCCTCGCAAGGGGCTGAAATCCGTCCAGAAGATAGATTTGGGGTCCGGCCTTGACAGAGGCTGCACAACCATCCCCAACCACGAGGTTTACTTGCGAAACCCCAGAGACTTCTTCCAGCCGATGGCGATCGGAGCACCCGATCCGATCACCGAGGTCCCGATCAAGCCGTCGCGGATGATCCACTTCTTTGACCCCAGCAACGAGAAGATGCGGGCAAAGCTGCCCGACATGGCCAAGAAGAGCGACATCCTGCTCGGGAATCTCGAGGACGCCGTCCCGGTTGATCGCAAGGAGGCGGCCCGCGAGGGATTGGTCGAGGCCGGCAAGACCGTCGACTTCGGCGACACCGCGCTCTGGACCCGCGTCAACTCGCTTGAGAGCCCCTGGATCCTCGACGATCTGACCCGCCTGGTAACCGAGATCGGAGACAAGCTCGAGGTCGTGATGGTCCCGAAGGTCGAAGGCGCCTGGGACATCCACTACGTAGATCGCCTTCTCGCCCAGCTCGAGGCCAAGGCCGGTCTCGACCGCCCGATCCTGATCCACGCGCTCCTCGAAACCGCCCAAGGCGTCACCAACGTCGAGGAGATCGCCGCCGCGAGCCCTCGGATGCAGGGAATGAGCTTCGGCCCCGCCGACCTCGCCGCCTCACGACGGATGAAGACCACCCGCGTCGGCGGCGGACATCCCGGCTACCGGGTCATGGAGGACCCGAAGGATCTCGAGAATCCGAATGAGGTCCGGGTCACCGCCCAGCAGGACCTCTGGCACTACTCGATCGGCCGCATGGTCGACGCCTGCGCCGCGGTCGGCATCCTCCCCTTCTACGGACCCTTCGGCGACATCAAGGACGTCGCCGGCTGCGAGACCCAGTTCCGCTCCGCCTTCCTGATGGGCTGCGTCGGCGCCTGGTCACTGCATCCGGTCCAGATCGGGATCGCCAAGAAGGTATTCAGCCCGCCCGCCGACGAGGTCCTCTTCGCCAAGAAGGTGCTCGAAGCGATCCCGGACGGCCGTGGCGTCCACATGATCGACGGCAAGATGCAGGATGACGCAACCTGGAAGCAGTGCAAGGTGATGGTCGAGCTGGCCGAGATGCTTGCGGCCAAGGATCCGGAGCTTGCCGAGGCCTACAACGCCGGTTAGTCCCGCCCCGGCCGAGCAGTACGGCCTCTGATCCGCTGCATCCAAACCGTCAGGGTGGGCACCCCGGGTTGACGGGAGGCGGTCAGCGCCGTCGGTTGACGATGCGGAACTTGACCAGTTTGACCGGACCCGGGCGGCCGCTCGGATAGAGAGGCCGCACCCGGAACCGGTGCCTGCCGCGCTTCAGCCTGAACGACTTCGGCGAAGTGCAGGGTCTGAATCCACCGCTGTCCATCCGGCACCTGAACCCGCCCACCGCGTGGACGGGACTGAAGACGAAAACAACCTTGCGCCTGCGGGACCTGCGTCCAACCCGCACGACTTTTGCCGGTCGCCTCCTGATCGCGACCCCGGGAGGCCGGTAACCGGAAAGCAGGGAACTGACGAACCCGGTGACGGCAGTTGTGGTCCCGCTCGAATCACCCGGAGCGCCGACCGCCTGGTTGATCCCGTTGTGGCTCAGGGGCACGGGTACGACCGATTCCGCTGTCTGCCCGAGCCTTGTCGCCATCGTGAGCTGGCGGTCGATGCGATACGGGATCGTCTGGACGATGAAGAGGTGGCGTGGGTCTGACGGGTCGGCCCAGCTCAGCGGCGAAGCCGCCTCCCACGAATTCGTCGCTGCGTTCTCCTCGGCTGTCCCGAAGGCGTTGATGAAGAGCAGCGACGGCTCGTCCGGGTCGCTTCCCAGGACTGACTTCTCGATGTCGAATGCCGCAGTATCCAGCGAGATCGTGCCGAGGATCTGCCGGGGGTCGACGCCGTGGCGCCCGATGTAACGGTGATCGGTGCTGATCAGCGAGACGAGATGGGCCCCGGCCGAGTGGCCCATCAGGATCATCCGGTCGGGATCGAGGCCATAGCTTGAGGCGTTCCGGTCGAGCCAGCCGATGGCCTCGCCGACGTCATCGGGATGGTCGGGAAACATGATCCGGTCGGGATCGGGGTTGTCGGGATCGCCTGTCGTGGGCGAGAGCCTGTAGTTGATGCTGACGAAGCCGTAGCCAAGCCCGGTGAACAGGCTCGCCTTGTCGGGAATCGAGGGATTGGCCTTGTCACCCGTTCGCCAGCCGCCCCCGTGCACGTGGATGACGAGCGGCCTGGGGCTGGGCGATGGCGCCGAAGGCAGGTAGATATCCAGCATGTTGCTCGCCGGGTCTGAAGGCGGCGATCCGAGGTCGTAGTTGATATTGGCCTGGAGCGTGTAGTCGGCGCGGGATGGCGCCACCCCGAAGATGGAGCCAAGCAGCAGGAACACCGCCACCGCGAGTGCGGAGGCAAGGGTGCGCTTGTGAACTTGCCCGGTCTCAGTCATCACCTGCCCCTACAACTCCCCGGCATGGCCAAAGTAGCGTCCCTTCAGGCTGCTGAAGCCGGATTCGTGATCGAAATGCCGGGCGAGGCCATGGTCGTCTCGACCACCGGCGCCAACTCGACAATGTCAAACCCACCCCCGGCCGGCCCGGCGGCGCGGTTGGCCACCGGGCAGACAGCCGCGGCCTCCTGCGATCGCCGTCAGCTGATCGCGGGCGCTTCCGGCAGCCGTGCGAGGGCGGCATCCATCTCGGACTCCGAGAACTCGATGTCCTCGAGCCCACCGGCGTGATAGGCAGCGTAGGCGGACATGTCGAAGTGGCCGTGTCCGGAGAGGTTGACCAGGATCACCCGTTCGTCACCCGACTTGCGGGCCTCCTCGGCCTCGTCGAAGACCACCCGCAGCGCGTGCGCGGGCTCCGGCGCGGGGATGATCCCCTCGGTTGACGCGAATTGAACCGCGGCCTCAAAAGCGGAGTTCTGCCGGATCGCCCTCGGCTCGACCATCCCATGTTTGACGAGTGCGGATACGAGCGGCGAGTCCCCGTGGTAGCGCAGACCGCCCGCGTGGACAGGCGGCGGTACGAAGTCATGGCCGAGTGTGTACATCGGCATCATCGGGGTCATTCCCATCGTGTCCCCATAGTCATAGGCGTAGACCCCACGGGTCAGGGTGGGGCAGGCGGCCGGCTCCGCGCCGATGAAGCGGGTCGTCTTGCCATTGCGGAGGTTCTCGCGGATGAAGGGGAAGGCGATCCCGGCGAAGTTCGAGCCGCCACCGACGCAGCCGATCACGACGTCGGGGTATTCGCCCGCCATCTCCATCGCCGCGATCGACTCCTGGCCGATCACGGTCTGATGCAGGCAAACGTGATTCAGCACCGAGCCGAGGGTGTAGTTGACGTCCTCGTTCATCGCCGCCACCTCGACCGCCTCGGAGATCGCGATGCCGAGACTGCCTGTGTCGTGATCGGCCTGCGAGCGGCCGGCCTCGGTCAGGTTCGAAGGGCTGCGATGGACGGTGCCGCCCCAGGTCTCGATCATCGCGCGCCGGTATGGCTTCTGGTCGTATGAGACGCCGACCATGAAGACCTCGCACTCCATGTCGAAGAGTTTGCAGGCGAGTGCCAGCGACGAGCCCCACTGCCCGGCACCGGTCTCGGTCGAGAGCTTGCGGATTCCAGCCTCGCGGTTGTAGTAGGCCTGCGGGATCGCGCTGTTGGGCTTGTGCGAGCCCGATGGGGAGACCCCCTCGTACTTGTAGTAGATGTGCGCCGGAGTGCCGAGGGCCTTCTCGAGCCGGGTTGCGCGGATCAGCGGCGTCGGGCGCCAAAGCTTGTAGATGTCCCGGACCTCTTCAGGGATCTCGATCGTCGATTCCATCGAGACCTCCTGCTCGATCAGGCCCATCGGGAAGATCGCGCTGAGATCCTCGGGGCCTGCAGGTTGACCCGTCGCGGGGCTGAGCGGCGGCAGTGGATCACCCGGTAGATCGGGCATGATGTTGACCCAGGAAGTGGGAATCTCCGACTCGGCCAGCATGAACTTCTTGGTTCCCGAACTCATCCCATCCCCTTGATCTCGTCCGTCAATTGCAGAGCCTCAGCCGGGCCAGTCTACGCGAGAGGGAGCGGCTCGCCAAAGATGCGAACCGGCCCCTCCGGTGAAGCCACCTGTGCATATCTCCATCGATCGGGAATCTCAGGAAGGAACTAGCCGAGCCGCTCCTCAAGAGCGGTCAGCTGATTGGCCAGCTCGTCCGGCAGCGAATCCCCGAACTTGGCCAAATGCGTGCGAAGCTGCGGAAGCTCTGCCCTGACCAGATCCGAATCAACCGTGAGCAGCTCTTTCATCGCCTGATCGGAGATCTCGAGGCCGTTTCGGTTGATGCCGTCATCGGTCGGCAGCAGGCCGATTGGCGTCTCCACGACTTCGAGCTTGCCCTCACAGCGGCGGAACACCCACTCGAGCACCCGGCTGTTCTCGCCAAACCCAGGCCAGATGAACTTGCCGTTCTCGTCCTTGCGGAACCAGTTGACGTTGAAGACGCGTGGAAGCACGGCGCCCTCACGCTTCCCGATATCCAGCCAATGCTGGAAGTAATCGGCCATGTTGTAGCCACAGAACGGCAGCATCGCCATCGGGTCGTGGCGCAGTTTGCCGACTGCGCCTGCGGCAGCGGCGGTCGTCTCCGATGACATGGTCGCGCCGAGGAAGACCCCGTGTTCCCAGTCAAACGCCTCCTGGACCAGCGGCATCACGGTTGCGCGGCGACCTCCGAACAGGAAGGCGTCAATCGGCACGCCGGCCGGATCCTCCCACTCGGGGGCGATCGTCGGACACTGGCTTGCCGGTACCGAGAATCTCGCGTTCGGATGAGCCGAGGGAGTCTCGGAGGCCGGTGTCCAGTCGTTGTGATGCCAATCGATCAGGTGCTCGGGTGTCTCTTCGGTCATTCCCTCCCACCAGACATCGCCGTCATCGGTCTTCGCGCAGTTGGTGAAGATCGTGTTGCTCCTGATCGACGCCATCGCGTTCGGGTTCGTGGTCTCCCCGGTGCCTGGCGCAACGCCGAAGAATCCGGCCTCGGGATTGACGGCGTAGAGCCGACCGTCCTCGCCGAACTTCATCCAGGCGATGTCATCTCCCACGGTCTCGACCTTCCAGCCGGGCAGGGTGGGGATCAACATCGCGAGGTTGGTCTTACCACAGGCGGAGGGGAATGCGCCGGTGATGAACTTGGACTCTCCCTCGGGTGAGGTGAGCTTCAGAATCAGCATGTGCTCCGCCAACCAGCCCTCGTCGCGGGCCATCGCCGAGGCGATCCGGAGCGCGAAGCACTTCTTGCCGAGCAGGGCGTTGCCGCCATATCCCGATCCGTATGACCAGATCTCGCGGCTCTCCGGGTAGTGGACGATGTACTTGTTCTCGGCGTTGCAGGGCCAGGACACGTCGGCTTCACCGTCGGCGAGCGGTGCGCCCACCGAGTGGACGCAGGGCACGAACCTGCCATCGGCGCCGAGCACGTCGAGAGCCGCCTTGCCCATCCGGGTCATGATCCGCATCGAGGCCGCGACGTAGGCGGAGTCGGTCAGCTGAACTCCGATGTGAGCGATCGGGGAGCCCAGCGGGCCCATCGAGAAGGGCACCACATACATCGTGCGGCCCTTCATCGAACCGTCGAAGTAACCGTTCAGCATCTCGCGCATCTCAGCGGGATCGCGCCAGTGGTTGGTCGGGCCCGAGTCTTCCTCGTTCTCCGAGCAGATGAAGGTGCGGTCCTCGACCCGGGCAACATCGCCTGGGTCGGAGGTTGCGAGATAGGAGTTGGGCCGCTTCGCGTCTGAGAGACGCTCGAAGGTGCCTGCATCGACGAGCGCCTGAGCCAGGTTGTCGTATTCCTCAGCCGAGCCGTCACACCAATGGATCGAGTCGGGCTTGGTCAGCTCAGCGATCTCCTCCACCCACTCGAGGAGCCTCGTGTGATTAATCGGCGCTTCCTCCGCGATGATCTCGCTCACGGCTTCGGTCTCACTACTCCTTTATTTTATTGCCCGCCCGATGCGGACAATCGATCCACTGCCCCGCTCTGGCACGCGGATCTTTTTGGACCGCGGGAAGTGACGCCGGCCCGCGGAAGCCCATAGATATCACGCCGGGACCCCTTGCGGTTTTTCCGCAGGCGCCATACGTGGATAGCCCGGATCAGGGGTTTGCCCGCGTCAGACTGCCGACCGGTTCGATGGTTCCCTTTGAATCGGTCGTCTTCATTTGCAGCAGGTACTTATCACCGTTCTTGACCACAACGCCGCATTTAAAGGACGTTCCGGCCTCTGCCTTGACGTCCTTCGGGCAGGACACCGACCTGACCGCGACGCCATTCGACTTCAGCTGATCGTTGATTGCGGCCTCGTTCTTCTTGTGGTCGATCAGGGTCGGTCCGCAGGCCGAAACGGCCAGAGCAGCGGACAATGCCAAGAGGCAGACGACGATAGGTCGGTTCATGGACGGGACTCCCGTTCGAGGCTTGGAGATCAGCCAGTATCGCCGATTCCGCGGCGTCCGGAGACATCGAAGGGGGCGACCCGGTGACCGGGACATCCCCCAAACGGATAGATTCCCGCGCCGCAGACCCCGATCCCCACCCAGCACAGGCAATCACTATGCGCTTTTACGAGTTTGAAGCACGCAAGATCGTCGAGCAGGCCGGAATACCCGTGACCAAGTACGGCTTCTGCACCACCGCCGCGGAGGCCCGCAGGGCCGCTGAGGAGATCGATGGACCGGTGGTGATCAAGTCCCAGGTCCTGACCGGCGGGCGGATGAAGGCCGGCGGCGTCCAGTTCGCCGACACCCCCGAGGAGGCGGAGAGCCACGCGGCCACGATCCTCGAGCTGACGATCAACGGCCACGAGCCTCGAGGTGTCCTTGTTGACCCGAAAGCCGAGGTCAAGCAGGAGTACTACGCCAGCGTCGTCTGGGACGGCACCGCCAAGCGCCCGCTGATGCTGTTCAGCGATATGGGCGGCATCGACATCGAGCAGGTGGCCGAGGAGCATCCCGACCACGTCGGTCGCGGTCACATCTCAAACCTTCTACCCGTCGGCGACTACGAGGCCAAACAGGTCATCTCCGCCACCGGCGTCACCGGCAGCCGGCTCAACCGGGCCACCCCCATCCTCGCCAGGCTCGCCCGTCTCTTCCGCGACAACGACATGATCCTCGCCGAGATCAACCCTCTTGCCGAACTCACCGACGGCAGCTTCGTCGCTCTCGATGCTCACATGGAGATGGAAGAAGAAGCGATCGGGCGCCAGAAGCACCTGCTGCGAGGAATCCTCGAGATCGCCCCCGAGGACACCCGTGACACCTATGTGCCGAGTGAGTTCGAACGCAACGTCAAGGCGATCGACGCCGCTGACCATCGCGGCGTGATCCAGGGCAAGGATCACGGCTTCGACGGCAACCTCGGCCTTGTGATCGGTGCAGGGGGCGGTTCGCTGACCCTGACCGACGCAGTCCGCAACCAGGGCGGCAAGCCGGCCAACTACTCCGAGATCGGCGGAAATCCGTCGGTCGCCAAGGCCTGTGGCCTGGCCAAGGAGGTGCTCAAGAAGGACGGCGTCGAGAAGATCGCCGTGATGATGTCGATCGTCTCCAACACCAGGGTCGACATCGTCGCCCGCGGAGTGATCAAGGCCTGCCTCGAGCTGGACAAGGATCCGGCCGAAACGATTGCGATCTTCCGTATCCCGGGTGCCTGGGAGGACGAGGGCAACAAGATCCTCGACCACTACGGCGTCGAATACTGCGACCGAACGGTCTCACTCTGGGATGCCGCCGGGCGAGCCGTCGCCAAGATCCAGGGAGCGGATTCATGAGCATCCTTCTCGACAAGGACACCACCTTCATCGTCCAGGGAATCACCGGACGGGAAGCAGTCAACCTGACCAGGGAATGCCTCGACTACGGATCCGAGATCGTCGGCGGCGTGACTCCCGGCCGTCTCGGCCGCGAGGTCCACGGCGTGCCGGTCTTCGACACCGTCGCCCAGGCAGTTGAGAATCACGGAAGCCGGATCGACGGTTCGATCGTCACCGTCCCTCCGGGCTTCACCAAGGACGCCGTCATCGAAGCAATCGCCAACGGCATCAAGCTGCTGGTCATAGTCACCGAGCGCATACCGCGTGGTGACGTCGCCGAGATGGTCGAGTTCGCGAACCTCCACGGCGCCCGCATAATCGGCCCGAACTGCCTCGGCCTGATCGTGCCCGGGGTCTGCAAGATGGGCGGAATCGGTGGTCCCGCGAAGGATGCCGCCAAGTCCTACGAGCCCGGAGTCGTCGGCGTGATGTCGCGCTCCGGCGGCATGACGACGGAGATCTCGTCGTCGCTGACAGCAGCCGGGCTCGGCGTCTCCACGGCAGTCTCGATCGGCGGCGACGCGATCATCGGCTCGACCTACGCCGAGCTGATGCCCTACTTCGAGGCCGACGAGCAGACGAAGGCAATCGTCATCTACACCGAGCCGGGTGGCCGCATGGAAGCCCAGCTGTCCGAGTGGAAGCAGGAGAACAACTCCCGCCTTCCGATCGTCGCCTTCATGGCCGGCAAGTTCATGGACGACGAGGAGATGCAGGGCATGAGCTTCGGCCACGCCGGGACGATCGTCGAAGGCAAGGAAGATTCGGCAACCGAGAAGATCATCCGGCTCGAGGCCGCCGGCATCAAGGTGGTCGAGAGGATCGATGAGATTCCCGACGCCGTCAGGGATAGGATCTAGAGATGGACGCCAAAGCGATGGACTCGGTCTTCATCGACATCGAGCTTGACGAGCCGGCGAAGTCGGATCCGGAGCTGGCAAAGAAGCTGGAGGAGGTCTGCACGGTGGGCATCTTCAAGGCCTCCGACGCCGGCACCGAGATCGTCCGGGGCCAACTCGACGAGTGCGTGCTGTGTTACCTCTGCGTCGATGCCTGTCCCACCGGCTCGATGCGGATCATCAAGAAGTACGAGCAGTAGAGGCCTGCCCCTCCGATACGCTCATGTTCAGATTCACCGGTTGGCGCACCGGCTTTCGAGAGCGCCACAGGAGCAGCCGTGACGAAGTCAACAGACCCCGGGGATCAAGAGACGAGCATCGATGAGCACCATCCCTGCGCTGATCTCAGCCCGGCCGCTTCGCGCTATCTGCTCGCAATCAATGACCTCGCCCAGGAGGGCAAACCGATCACCCAGGCTGCCGTTGCGCGGCAGGTAGGCGTCTCCAACCCGACCGCACTCGAGATGGTCAAGCGGCTCCGGTCGCTGGGAATGCTCGAACCGGACAGCCTCAAGCCGACGCAGGCGGGCACCAGCGCCGCGCTCGTACTGCAGTCTCGCCGCAGCGCCACCCGCACCCTTGCCCGCGACGTACTCGGCCTCGGCGAGGTCGATGCCGATGCGGAGGCCGAGCGACTTGCCCCTGAGGTTTCCGCCCTCCTCGGCCGTCATCTGACCGCCTGGAAGGCCGAGCACCGCGACGACGAGTGAAGTTCGAGGCGCGGTCCACCGGATGAACTTCATCGAGGACGTGATCCAGCGCTTCCCGTTTTCCCAGGAGGCGATCATCGAGATCGACTCGGAGGGCCGCCGTTCGGTTCACCATTTCGGGGAGCTGTTCGCACGCAGCCTCGGGCTGTCCGGTGCGATGGCGGCCAAGGAAGTGAAGCGCGGCGACGTGGTGATGACCCTGGTCGGCAATCGGGTCGAGTGGGTGATCGCGATGCTGGCCTGCTTCCGGATGGGCGTGATCGCGCTTCCGTGCAATACCCAGCTTCGACGCAAGGATCTGGAACTCCGCATCCAGGCGGCAAATCCGGTCCTGGCGATCGGGGAGTCGAAATGCCTCTCGGAGTTGCCGGACGGGGTGCCCTATCTCGACATGGACGACCTGCTCCGGATCTTCGACGAGGACCTGCCCCAGCCGATGCCCGCCGAGTCCGCCAGGCTCGATCCCGACGACCCGGCTCTGATTGTCTTCACCTCCGGCACCACGGGGGAGCCACGCGGTGTCATCTACCCCCAGCGATACCTGCTCGGCCAGCGGATCCAGGCCGAGCACTGGTTCGGAGCCCGGCCGGGTGACCTTGCCTGGTGCACCGCCGCAACCGGCTGGTCGAAATCAGCGCGCAATGCCTTCATCGCACCGTGGCTGCAGGGCGCCAGGGCATTGCTCCACGACGGTCGCTTCGATCCACAGGAGCGCGTCGACCTGATCAAACGGGAAAACGTCAACGTGCTCTGCCAGGCGCCGACCGAGTACCGGATCATCGCCAAGCGCGCCAGGATCGGGAAGCTGCCGAAGCTTCGCCGGATGGTCTCGGCCGGCGAGGCGCTCAATCCAGGGGTGATCTCGACCTTTCGCTCCGAGACGGAGCTCGAGATCGCCGATGGATATGGCCAGACTGAGACCGGCGCCGTAACCGGTGTCCGTGTGGGAGAATTCCTCACCGGCCGCGAGGGGACGATGGGACGGCCGCTCCCAGGTATCGAGACGCGCATCCAGGAAGGAGAGCTCCAGCTGCGCGTGGATTCCTCTCCGACCTTCTTCAGCCGTTACCTGGACGGCTCCGGATTTGACGGTGAGTGGTGGCAGACGGGAGACCTGGTCACCGAGGACGACGAGGGCTACCTCTTCCACGTCGGCCGAAATGACGATGTGATCGTCTCCTCCGGTTACAGAATCGGGCCGTTCGAGGTCGAATCGGCGCTGGTCTCCCACCCCGCGGTCGCCGAGGCAGCCGCGGTCGCTGCGCCCGACGCCGAGCGCGGATCGGTCGTCCGTGCAGTTGTGGTGCTCCGCGACGGCGAGCCCGGCGACGCCCTCGCAGAGGAGCTCCGCGCCCACGTACGCGAGCAGACCGCGCCCTATAAGTACCCGCGGATCATCGAGTTTGTCGACGAGCTGCCCAAGACCTCGAGCGGCAAGATCAAGCGGGCTGAACTGCGAGCCGGGCAGCGATAGGCTCCGGCGAGTCAACCCGAGGAGGAATGAATGGCAGTTGATTCAGGCACCGTCGGAGCATCGTCGATCGATCCCAGGCGGATCGCGGCGCTCACGGAAGGCCAGCAGGAGAGGCTTCGCAACCACACCGGCGAGTCGGCCAGGACTTTCGAGCGCGCGCTCAAGTCGATGCCCAACGGCGTCCCCTCTTCATTTCAGGAAAACGATCCCTGGCCTATCTATCTCGAGCGCGGTGTCGGCTCTCGGGTCTGGGACGTTGACGGCACCGAGTACGTGGACTTCCACAACGGCTTCGGCGTCATGGCTGTGGGGCACGCCAATCCGACGATCGGCGACGCAGTCAAGGCGCGGATCGACCAGGGAACCCATTTCGCGGCTCCCACCGACGGCTCGATCGAGGTGGCCGAAGAGCTGCAACGCCGCTTTGGACTCCCCCAGTGGCGCTTCACCAACTCCGGAACCGAGTCGACGATGGACGCGGTCCATCTGGCGCGTGGTGCCACCGGTCGCGACATGCTCCTCAAGATCGAGGGCTCATACCACGGCCATCACGACTCGGTGATGGTCTCTGTATACCCACCTCTGGAGGCGCTGGGTGAGCGTGACGATCCGATCAGCGTTCCCTACGGTGGCGGCACACCTCGCGCACTCACCGAGTTGACCCGTGCCGTGCCGTTCAACGACGCCGACGCTCTCGAAAGTGTCCTCAACAAGATTGGCGACAAGGTCGCCGGCCTGATCATGGAACCGGCGATGATGAACATCAACATCATCCCGCCTCGCGACGGCTACCTCGAACGGGTTCGCGAGCTGACCAGGGAATACGGGGTCAAGCTGATCTTTGACGAGGTCAAGACCGGCGCGACGATCTCCTCCGGAGGGGCGACGAAGCTCTACGGGGTGACACCCGACATGGTCACCCTTGCCAAAGCGATCTGTGGTGGATACCCGGGCGGTGCGATCGGCGTCAGCGAGGAGCTGGGCGCCCTGATTGCCGACGGCACCGTGAAGCAATACGGCACCTTCAACGGCAACCCCCTGGTTATGGCTGCAGCCCAGGCCGCGCTCACCGAGGTGCTCACCGCGGAGGCCTACGAGAAGCTCGAGACCTCGAACAAGAGATTGCTCGCGGGGTGCCAGAAGATCATCGATCAATACGGCCTGCCGGCCTACACACAGGGCATCGGCGCAAAGGGCTGCGTGATCTTCTCGCCGGAGCGGTTGTACGAGTACCGCGACTACCTGACCAAGGTCGACGACGATCTCTCAACCCTGGCCTGGCTCTACCACATGAATCACGGCATCTTCATGACCCCGGGCACCGAGGAGGAGTGGACGATCTCGATCGCGCACTCCGATCAGGATCTCGACCGGTATCTGGTGGCGTTCGAGGCATTCGCCAAGGACGTCACCGAGAGCTGATCGACAGTCCGAAGCAGTCGCCTGCACACTCGCCCGTCGGCGCACTGCCGGATGGGATCAGCGGACCGGTGTGTCCCTTGCTGATTCGGAGCCCTTGCCGAGGCTGTCGTATCCGCTGACGACCAATCGGCCTCGAAGACTCTTTGCCTCCTGTCTGCTCAATTGCCCGAGGCCCTTTAGGGCCTTGGGCGTCAGCTTCAGGGTGACCGACTTCGTGCCCTTGGCCCGGCAGGCACTGATCTTGAAGCGGCCGTTCGATGGATTGACCCTCATCACGATCCGGAATTGCTTGTGCAGGCGGGATACTTCAACGTCAGGCCGTCCGGCGAGAATGAGCCGGCATATCCACCGGCGAGTCCTCTCCCGTCCATGCACGTCCCGGGGCCATCGACGCTCGCACCATCGATCGTCAGACAGGCCTCGACGCCCGTTTCCTGGTGAACGCGCCGGTCTTTTGATTCCGGCGTGTGAATGCGATCTGATCCGGGCTATAGCCGTTGAAATAGAGAAATCTCGCGTCTCGCGAAACCACGACGCGCTCGACATCGTTGAAGCCCTTCCCCTTGTTGCATGTGCCAACTCCGAGCGCTCCCGCGCCACTGTCGTTGATGCATCCAGCCTTTCCGGCAACCGGCTTCAGCGCGCCGCTCGGCAAACGACTCATCACAGCAACCAGGTCGTCCTCGCGGTTGGGTGCGTAGACAAACTTCTCGGCGAAACCGATCTCAAAAACCTGCGAGAGGTTTGGCGCCTTCGCGCATCCCGAGATCGAGGTCTGGGTCGCGCCGTCCTCGGTTATGCACCCGGAGTTCCCGGTCAGCTGGGAAATCCGTCCGCTCTTCGGGTTCCTCTTGAAGATCGCGATTCCCGGATGATCGCCATGGCTCGGGCAGGTCGTTCCGTAGAGGTTCTTCTGATCGGGGCTGAGGACGACGCTTGCAATTCCACCCTCCATTGCCCTCCCAACCGCGCAGGTGCCCGGACCCTCGTTGCTTTCACCGTCGGTGCTCACACACCCCGCCCTGCCGGGCAGCTGGATCAGCTTTCCGTTCTTGGGGTTTCGCTTGAATACCGCTATCGCGCCGTCGGTTGAGACCATGCTGCCGTCATCCTGCGATGCGTCGTAGAGAAATCTGCCGTCCGCGGAGAGGGCCAGAGAGCGCCGGTCTCCGGAGTCGATCGCACGACCCTTCCGGCACTTGTCCGGAACGCCGGCGCTGCCACCGTCCTGCGAGATGCAGCCGGCCTTTCCAGTCAGCTGGGCGAGTCCGCCGGTTGCCACGTTTCGCTTGAAGATCGTGATCAATGCCTGAGGAGAGCCGTAACCAACCGAGTAGGCGAACTTCGCATCGGGGCTGAGGACGACGTCGGTCGTATCCGACATCTTGGCCTTGCCGCAGGTGTCGGGTCCCAGGATGCTCACACCGTCGAGGGAGACGCAACCGATCATCCCGGGTGGCTGATCGAGCGATCCACGCGACGCCGCCGACGACGAAGCGGCTGCGAAGTGTATGACCGCGAGAGCCGCGAGGCTCGTCAATCTGCATCCCCTGCCCATCCGAGAAACCCAGTCGATCCGGTCGGGCTTTCCAAGCGGATCCGAGTCGGCCGTGCCTCGCTAGCCTGAGTGTCATGAGCAATCGCCTTGCTGCGGAAACAAGCCCCTATCTTCTCCAGCACCGGGAGAATCCGGTCGACTGGTATCCGTGGGGACCCGAGGCGCTTGGCCGTGCCCGGGAGGAAGACCTCCCGATTCTTCTTTCGGTCGGCTACTCGGCCTGTCACTGGTGCCACGTCATGGAACGCGAGTCCTTCGAGGATCCCGAGATCGCCGCCTACATGAATGAGCATTTCGTCTGCGTCAAGGTTGATCGCGAGGAGCGGCCGGATGTCGACTCGCTGTACATGGAGGCCGTCCAGGCGATCACCGGGCGTGGAGGCTGGCCGATGACCGTCTTCCTCGATCCCGATGGCGTGCCGTTCCATGGTGGCACCTACTTCCCGCCCGAGCCCGCACACGGAATGCCCAGCTTCAGGATGATCATGGAGGCCGTTGTGGCGTCATTCGAGTTGCGCCGCGAGGAGATCCGCGAGCGCGCCGCCGACACCCGGCACCGGCTCGGGGTCAGCGTTCACCTCACGCCTGCCCCGGACGCGCTTGGGCCGGAGCTTCTCGTTGATGCCGCAAAGGCGATGCTGGAGTCGGTCGACCCAGAGAACGGGGGATTCGGGGGAGCGCCAAAGTTTCCGCCGGCGTCGGCGCTTGACTTTCTACTCGCACGCCGCGAAGCCGAGATCACGACGCTCACCCTCGACGCGATGGCGTCCGGCGGGATCTATGACCAGCTCGGGGGTGGTTTCTCGCGCTACTCGGTGGACGCCCATTGGCTGGTCCCCCACTTCGAGAAGATGCTCTACGACAATGCCCTGCTTGCCCGCCTCTACCTGCACGGCTGGCAGAACTCGGGTCTGCCGCGCCACCGGCGCATCTGCGAGGAAACCCTGGACTGGTGCCTCGCGGAGATGCGCGGCCCGGAAGGTGCGTTCTATTCCGCGCTCGACGCAGACTCCGAGGGCGTTGAAGGTCGCTACTACGTGTGGACGGCCACCGAGATCCGTGAGCTGCTGGGCGAACGCGCCGAGGCGCTGATCGCCCACTTCGGGGTCACCGAGGCCGGCAACTTCGATGGTGCAAGCGTGCTTCACCTGCCGGGCCGCTTCGGGGACGGAGAACCTTCGGATTTCAAGGAACTTCGCGAAACACTTCTCGAGGCCCGCGCGAAGCGGGTCAGGCCCGGTCTCGACGACAAACGGGTCACCTCATGGAACGCCCTGATCATCTCCGCACTGTCCGAGGCAGGCGCGGTACTCGGCAGGCAGGACTACCTCGACGCGGCTGGCACCTGTGCTGATTTCATCCTCACCGAGATGCGCAACGAGGCGGGGCATCTGCTGCGCACCTTCAACCGGGGAGAGGCGCGCCTCAACGCCTACCTCGAGGACTACGCATTCCTGCTCGAGGCGCTCCTGCAGCTCTATGAATCAACCTTCGAGCGGAGGTGGTTTGACAGTGCAAGGGGGATGGCCGATCAGATGATTGATCGTTTTGGCGACCTCGAGAACGGCGGCTTTTTCTCGACCTCCAACGATCACGAGGAGCTGATCGCCCGCCGCAAGGAGATCGGCGATCACCCGATCCCCGGAGGAAACAGCTCCGCCGCGCTTGGCCTCCTGCGATTGGCCGCATTGACGGGTGAGCGGTTCTACGAAGAGCAGGCGGTCGGCGTCCTCAGGCTGTTTGCGCGGACCGCGCTCCGCCACCCCGACTCATTCGGCCACATGCTGCAGGCAATCGACTTCCATGTCTCGCCAACTCGTGAGGTCGCGCTGATCGGAGATCAGCTTTCGCCGCTCGCCGGGGTGGTGCGGGAGTCCTTTCGCCCCCACCTGGTCACTGCAGGAGGTCCCGCCGGCAGCACGGTTCCGGAGCTCCTGGCTGGACGTGAACCGGTGGACCGCGCGGCCGCAGCATATGTTTGTGAGAACTTCACCTGCCGGATGCCGATCACCAACCCCGAGGAATTCAGGAGAGCGCTCGATGGCGACAACAGATGAGATTGCGACCAACTACTTCGAGGCAGTCGGGAGCCGGGATCTCGACCGTATGGTGGGCTTCTGGAAACCAGGCGGGATCGCCTACATCCACGGTATTGCGGACCTTCGCGTTCCGGATCAATATCGGGCCTGGTTCATCAACCTCTTCGACGCAATGCCCGACTACGTGATGAGGTCGCTCGAGGTCCTGGGCGATGAAGACCGGGCTGCGGTCAGATGGCAGGCAAGCGCGAACTTCACCGGCCACGGGCGCTTCGAGGGCTTCAAGTCCAACGGAGTCAAGATCGAGTTGGAAGGAGTCGACGTCCTGACCTTCGAGGACGGCCTGATCGTCTCCAATCACGCCTACACAAACGGCATGGACATCGCCCGTCAGATCGGGGCAATGCCTCCGCCCGGTTCAATCGGCGAGAAGATCATGGTCTCTGCCTTCAACTCCAAGACCTCGGTCACCAAGGCCCTGAAGCGCTCCAAATAGCGCAGAAACCAGGAAGCCCAGCCGCCCAGGGCAGTCCGGTGGCGGAGAGCCGGTGGCAGCGGATCCAGGCCGCGCCGGCGCTCGGAAGCCCCGCTGAGGCGACGAATCCATCGCCACAATGGATTTGTCGCCTCAGCGGGCAGTCAGAGCAGTGAGACGGGTTGATCGTGTCCGGCGCGATCTGTCGCACACCGGTGATCCAAAAGGGTTCGTCGACTCGTAATACGGAGACCGGCCTCTTGAAGTCTGAGGCGAAACGGGGTATAACTTACCAGGCGTAAGTAGCAGGCTAAAAGTAAAGTAAAGGCCAACTAACTGCCAGCTAAAGGACCGCCCTTAACCCGTATCGGGAGTTGAAACGAATGACAGTCAAGACAGATGTGAGCAGATTCCAGATCCACGACGAGTTGACTGCACCCGAAGAGAGTGCGCCGCTGATCAAGAGCATCGAGGCCGCCGGAGGCGGTGTAGCAAAGTTTGTCGGTGTGATCGCCGGTTCCCCTGCGGTACTCCGTGCCTACACCAGGATGCGTTCCGAGCTCCGTGCAGGCAGCCTGCCCGAGGCAACGCGCGTGAGAATCGCACTGGGCGTCGCGGAGCACCGCGGCGACTCCTACAGCGTCTCCCTTCACATCGCAACCGCTCGCCGCATCGGGATGGGCCTCGATGAGATCAAAAACGCCCGTGAGTTCACATCGGATGACGCTCGAGAGGCCGCGCTCCTCGATTTCCTCAAGGCAACGCTCGAATCCGATCGACACCCGCCCATCTACCTCCACGAGGAGGCACGCGAGTTGGGATGGGAGGACGAGGAGATTCTCGAGGCCGTAGGTCACCTGGCACTCAACGAGTTCCAGAGCCTGATCGCCTCCTCAGCAGCTCTCCCGCAGGACCAGGCAGCCCAGCAGCTGCTGCCTGTCGCGGCCTAGAAACAGGCCGCGCCGCCAAGCAGGTGATCCGCCACCGGGGGCATCAGGCCCGCGGTGGCGTCTTGCCTGTCAAGGCCGGTCGAAAAGTGTGCCGCTTAACCGCGGCCCGGTCGCCGGAGATCAGGCTTCAGTTCGGCTGGTCCTTCGCCGGGCATGCTGGTCCTTCGCCGGGCCGGCTACTTGGCTATGGCGTAACGGATGTTGGCGACGCCGTCAAAGTTGAGCGCCTTCTGCGCGGCAGCCGTGAGATCCCACATCCTGCCCTTGACGTAGGGGCCGCGGTCGATCACACGGGCGATGACTGCACGGCCGTGGTACTGGAAGGTGACCTTGGTACCGCAGGGCAGGGTCTTGTGCGCGACACCGATTGTCCTGGGTCGGAGGGTCTGGCCACATGCCGTCTGATTGCCCCACATGCCGGGCCCGTACCAGCTGGCACCCCCCCTTTTCATCGTCCTGGTCAGCGCCTTTGCGGTGCCAGAGTTGACGATGCCGGTCCGCCGCAGGGAGTGATCGCCCTGGAAGCGCTTCACCGCCACGGCCGTCGGATTCTTGAAGTTCTGCGTCAGCGTGACACCCTTGGAGTAGGTCTTCGACTTGACGATGCCGTTGAGGATCTTGACGTCCGGTCCTGTCATCCCGACCCGAAGCGTCCGGTAGCCGAACGGAACGGAGTCCGGCACCACGACGCCACCGCCACCCGTGGTCGCACCGCTGGCCTGCACCGCACCGAGGGCGCAGATTGAGATCGCACCGATAACTGCCGCAGCGCGCACTCTTGCCATGCCGCGACCGCTGACGCGATGGGAACGCACCCCGGACGACACTCTGTTCTTGTCCCGCTGCACGGGTGTCTGAATCTTGGTCATGGCTCTATAACGCTTACGGGGTTAGCTGACGGGCTCGCGCTTTAAAGAGCTGCGCTACGTGGCAGATGCCTACGATTCGCCCCACTGGTGGGTCCCCCGCTCTCCGCGATATGTGGCGAAGACTCAGCGGTTGATTAGCGCATGCTAACACAAACGACTGGCTATGGAAACATTTTCGTTTCCGCGACTATCCTCTGCCTCAATGATGAGAGCAGCAGTGATCACCGGCGCCGGTGGAGGACTTGGGAGGGCAATCGCCAGGCGGCTTCATGCCAACGGCTTTTCCCTGCATCTGACCGATCTTGACCTCGGATCAGCTGAAGAACTCAAGGAAGAACTGGGCGGCGAGATCATCGCGTCGAGGCTCGACGTGCGGACAGAGGCCGGGTGCCGGGAGGCTGCCGAGCGCACGGTCGCCGAGTTCGGGTCCCTGGACATCTGGATCAACAATGCGGGCATTCTCTCAACCGGAAACTCATGGGAGCTCGACGAGGAGCAGCGCAGGATGATCATCGAGGTCAACGCGATCGGGACCATCAACGGCACCCTTGCGGCGCTCGAGCAGATGCGCAGGGTCGACCGGGGACAGATCATCAACGTGATCTCCCTGGCGGGTCTCGTCGCGGCGCCTGGCGAGGTCGTCTACGCGGCAAGCAAGCACGCAGCGCTCGCCTTCACCCTCGGGACCCTGTTCGATCTTCGCCGTGCCGGGATCAGCCGAATCAATCTCTCCGCCATATGCCCGGACGGAATCTGGACTCCGATGATCGAGGACCGCCTCTCGGATCCGAGCGCCGCCGGCTCATTCTCGGGGCACCTGCTCACGCCCGAGGAGGTTGCCGAGGGGGTGAAGGGACTGATCGACAGGCCGAGGCCCCTCTTGACCATGCCCAGGAGTCGTGGCCTGACCCTCAGACTTCTTGCGGCACTCCCGAGGGCGGGCGTGAGGCTCACGCCGCTGATCATGAGGGATGCGGAGCGGCGACAGCGGCGTTACAAGCGACTGATCGAGTCCGGGGACTGGCCCGGTCGCCGGAACTGATCCGGACCGAAAATGGCAAGAGCCCCTCGAGAGGGGCTCTTGCTTCAGCGGGCCTGTAAGCCGGATCCTGTCAGGGGCAACCATCCATCTCGCCGGCGTCAACCGGCGGGGCCGCTTTCGCGGCTCCTGCAGCCCACCTGAGCC
>JBBQZL010000020.1:0-20878 GCA_038207745.1 Solirubrobacterales bacterium | reverse complement strand
ATCGAGGCCCAGGGCTATACAAAGGCGATGGACCTCCTGATGTGGTTTCTGGAGATGGGAAAGCTCAAGGACGGCTTCCAGTTTCATGAGTTCATCCACGAGGCTGCCGAGAAGTCCCGCACCGAGCACGGCATCACGATTCGCAAGATGCGAAAGAAGAATATGGAGGCCGAGGTCGGGCGCTTCATGGACGTCTACAACGACGCATGGGGCGACAACTGGGGCTTTGTGCCGATCACACCTGCGGAGATCAAGTTTCAGGCCAAGATGCTCAAGCAGGTGATCGACGAGGACTGGGCGATGATCGCCGAGCTCCCCGACGGCACCGTGGTCGGCGCCGCGCTGACGCTTCCCGACATCAACCAGGTCCTCGCCCGGGTGAACGGCAGACTATTCCCATTCGGCTGGTTCAAGATCCTTACCGGGAAGCGCAAGATCGACCTGGTCCGCGTGTTCGCACTTGGCGTCAAGCATGAGTATCAGCACACCGGGGTCGCCGCGGCGCTCTACGTTCGCCACCTCGAGACCACGCGTCCCGACGGCGTCACGGGCGGTGAGACCGGTTGGATCCTCGAGGTCAATGAGCCGATGAATCGCGCCATGGAGGGCATGGGTGGCAAGGTCATCAAGAAGTACCGGATCTACGAGAAGAATCTGCAGACTTCCTAGACCGACGGCGTGGTGGTGATCCCGCTCTTTGCGTGAATTCAGCCGGAAAGGCGTCAGGCCGACGCCTTTCTCATCGCTAGAGTCAGCACTCGTGAGCGATTTCGAAGTCGAGGGAGAGGTTATTTCGGAGGAGGACGCCGATCCGGGCGCAGCCTCCGAGGTCCGCACGCTTCCGCAGCGATACGTCGGAGCCACGTCGGTTGTGCTTCGCGAGGATGTTCGAAGCGCGGCACTGGCGGTCGCAGGAGGTGCACTTGCCGGTGCGGTAACCGTTGCTGCGGTCCGCGCGGTTGGCTCGGTCGGTTCGAAGAAGCGCACTCCGAAGCGAACGATTCGCCGTCAGGACGGACCCGCCGCAAACGTGCTCGCCAGTCGCTCGTTTCTGGTCGACGTCCATCTGCTCGGTAGGTGAGCAGGTACCCGTCACGTCAGCGACCCTCCCAGGAGGGTCTCGAGGTTGAGGTGAGTCCGCGTTCCCCGTTTCGCATGCCCAGCCGGGGCGGGGTCGACGGAGCCATGAAGGTTCAGGGAGGCGTCGTCTCGAGGCTGCTCACGGTGGATGGGGCAGCGGTTCTGGTTCGTGCCTGGAATCCGAGACCACGCGTGGTCATGATCCGGGCCGATGGAGTGGATCTGATCGCGGGCGGCGGATTTGGGGCCAGGGCGTCTGCCGCATCCCGCGACCCGGCAATCCGGGAACAGCTCGAGATCGCAATCGATCGGATGCGCTTCACGCTCGGTGTTGACGACGACCTATCGGAGTTCATCAGGATGTTCCGGCGGGACAGGCTTCTCGGGCCGCTGATCCGTCGTCGCCCGGATCGGCGCCCGATGCGCCGTCCGTGGGCGTGGGAGGCATTTGCATGGGCCGTGACCGAGCAGCTGATCGAGGCTTCGCGGGCATTTGAGATCCAGCGCCGCATCGTTCGACGCTGGGGTCCGAAGATCACGCTGCCCTCGGGGGTAATGCTCAGAGATGTGCCGGGAGCCGGGCTGATCGCCGCTCGCTCGCCCGCCGAGCTCGAGTCGGCCGGGCTCTCGGCGCGCCGGGCGATTGCGATGCGCGCGGTTGCCAGACAGGTGACCCTTGGCCGCTGCGATCTCACCGAGGCCGGGTCCGACCAACGACTGCTCTCGATTCCCGAGATCGGCCCGTGGACGGTCCAGCTGCTGGGGCTGGCCGGACGAGGTGACCTCGACAGCCTGCCGGCCGGAGACCTCGGATACATCAAGCTGATCGGCCGCCTCGCGGGGATCGGCAGGCGGGCGAGAGTTGATGAGGTTGAGGAGTTCTTCGAGCCCTACCGGCCCTTCCGGGCGCTGGCCGGGTTTCACATGCTTACCGGCCTGCATCGGTGGGACCTGCACGGACCCCCTCTTCCCGTGACCGCCTGAGCCTGGAGGCCGCAGGAGGCGGCTGCGGAAGCGGCCCCCCAAGCCTAAAGGCCGAAGTTGCGTCGGCCGATACGCTTGGTGATGCCTGCAGAGCCCTCCCCGAAACGTCGGGTTGACGACGTGATCCGGCCCCTTGAGGTTCGGCCTCGGCGCCCCAACGGGGTCGCGAAGGAGATCGCCGAAGCGGCCGGGAGCGCCGAGGAGATGCCGCAGGAGTTTGTTGCCGGCTATCACGAGGCGATCGGGCGGGCTCCCGTGATCGTCTACACGTCGGAACTCGGCCCCCATGGGCGCTGGCGTTTCGTAAGCCCGCAGGTCGAAGCCATTCTCGGCTACACCGCGGAGGAGTGGATGAGCTCACCAACCCTCTGGGCAGAGCGGGTTCATCCTGATGATCGGCAGCGGGTCTTCTCTTGTGAGGACGAGCGCTACATCGGCGTGGGGGCTTCACCTGTGGCTGACTACCGGATGATCCGCCGCGACGGAACCGTTGTCTGGGTCATGGACGAGGGTACGCTCGAGCGTGATCCGGACGGGACACCGGTCTGGCATGGCGTCATCTGGGACATCACCGAGCGCAAGGAGGCCGAGCACCAGCTCGGCACCGTAGCGGCGCAACAGGCCGCCGTGGCCGGCCTCGGGCAGAGAGCGATCGAGGGAATCGAGCCCCACGACCTGATGGCGGCTACGGTCGAGCTGGTTGCGGGCATTGAAGGTGTCGAGTTCAGTTGCATCTGGGAACTCGTCGAGGATGGCCGGGCCCTCAAACTCCGGACCGGCCTCGAGCACCTCGGGATCAGCGGCGATCACTCGATCAATGTGGACGCGAACATGCTCCCGGGTGCAACGATCGCCAGTGGCGGCAGCGTCCTGGTCAACGATTGGGAGACCAAACGGCGGGTCGAGCTGCCAGCAGCCTTCGACGACCTGGGTGTGAGGAGCAGCCTCTCAGTGCTGATTGACGGAAAGGATCGCGCCTTCGGCGTGATCGACGTCCACTCGATAGAAGCAGGCCGATTCGCCCCTCACGATTCTCATTTTGTCCAGGGTGCCGCAAATGTCCTGGCCAATGCGATCGATCGCCGCAGGGCCGATGAGTCGCTTCGTCACCGCCTGCTGCACGATGCGCTGACCGGATTGCCCAACCGGGAGCTCTTCATGGAGACCCTGGAGCGGACGATCGAGCGCGCTGAGCATTCCGGGCGCAAGATTGGCGTCCTGTTCCTCGACCTCGACCACTTCAAGCTGATCAACGACAGCCTCGGCCATCACGCCGGCGATGAGGTCTTGAGGCTGATCGCGCCGCGACTTTCGGAGTCCCTGCGTCCACCGGACACGATCGCGCGGTTCGGAGGTGACGAGTTCGCGATTCTGATCGCGGACCTTGTCGACGAGGAGGAGGCCCTGGTTGTCGCCGAGCGGGTCATCCAGGCGCTCGAAAAGCCGGTGATCATCGATGGCTCAGACCACCTCGTCACCGCCAGCGTTGGTGTCGCCATGTTCATGCCGGGAGACGAGAAGAAGGTCAACGCGGAATCCCTGATCCGCGATGCCGACACCGCGATGTACCGCGCAAAGGAGGGCGGCCGGGCTAGACCTGAGGTGTTCGGTGAGGAGCTGAGAACCCGCTCGATCCGAAAGCTGGATACCCAGCGCGAGCTCCGCCACGCACTCGAGCGCGATGAGCTGGTGCTCCACTTCCAGCCGATTGCCTCGGTGACAACTGGAAGCATCGTCGGCACTGAAGCACTCGTCCGATGGCAGCATCCAAAGCGCGGGCTGCTCCCACCGTCGGACTTCATCCCGGTCGCGAGCGAGAGTTCACTGATCGAGCAGATCGGTTCCTGGGTGCTCGAGCAGGCCTGTGCCCAGACGTCGAGATGGAACACCGACCGCTCAGAGGCCGATGCGCTTTCCGTTTCGGTCAACGTCGCCGCTCGGCAGGTCACCCACCACGACCTCGCAGCCACCGTCGAGAGTGTGCTCGGGAAGACCGGGATGCAGGCCCGGAACCTATGCCTGGAGATAACCGAGAGCGTGCTGCTGGTCGAGTCGGCCGGGATCACCGAGACACTCGAACGTCTCCGGATCACCGGCACGCAGCTTTTCCTCGACGACTTCGGGACCGGCTACTCGGCGCTCGCCTATCTCAATCGCTTTCCCCTCAACGGCCTCAAGATCGACAGGTCGTTCATCGAGAGAATCGGCTTCGAGCAGGAGCAGACTGCGATCGTCCGGGCGATCGTGATGATGGCGGGCGCCCTCTCACTCGAGGTTGTCGCCGAGGGCGTGACGACGGGGCGCCAGCTCTCGGTTCTCCGCGAGATCGGCTGTGAGCGCGCCCAGGGCTACCTGATCGCCAGGCCGATGCCGGCGTCGAGCGTTGGCAATCTCCTCAGCTGAGGCCCGCTCCGGACAGCCTGCTCAGCCCTGGGAGTTCGTATCCAGGTATTTGTTGGTCAGCAGCTCTGACGGGTCGGGACTCGATGAGATCAGCCCGTTCTGGCGCATCCACTCGGTGAATGTCTTCCAGCGCGCGGGGTCCATGTAGCCATATGGGTGCGTTCCATCGGGCCGGAGGCCGGGGATCGTCGCGCGCACCTGGGCGGCAGTGACGGTCCGGTCAAGGTCGGGATTGGCGGAAACGATCGCCTCGGTCGCGGCTTCGGGATCCTCAGTCGCGACCTTGGTCCCTCGGGTCAGGGCCTGCATGAAGAGCCGGAAGACCTCGGGGCCCTGCTCGAGCCGTCCGGGGCGCGCTACCAGGACAAGCTCGTCGTAGCCCGGGACTCCGAGCGCCGGATCGTCGACAGGAGTCACCACCGGCTTTTCACCCTTGAGATCGAGGGTGACGCCCTCGATGTTGCTGAATCCTCCAAGGATCGCGGCCGCCCGGCCACCGGTGAGTGCGGGCAGAAGGCCGAGCCCGACGTTGACCACCGAGACATCGTCCGTGGTCATTCCCGCCGTTGCCAGGATCGTCTTCAGGTAGGCGTCCTGGTAGGGAATGCCGGCGGTTGCGATCGTCTTGCCACGCAGGTCGGCGATGCCACCTATCCGTGATCGCCTCAGCCAGATCATCGAGGTCAGCGGGCGGTTGATCAGGGCGCCGATCGAGATCACGTCGAGACCCGCGTTCTGGGTCGCCAGCGCAACCTCGGGCTGATATGAGACCGCCAGGTCGGCCTGCCCCGAGGCAACCTGCTTGATCGGCGCAGAAGGATCAGTCGGGGTGCTGATTTCAACCTTCAGACCCGCATCCGCGAAATAGCCGTTCTGCTCGGCCAGGTAGACCCCCGCATGGTCGGGGTTCGGGTAGAAATCAAGCGCCAGGCGAAGCGTCTTCGTCTGGGCGTCGACACTCTCGCTCTTCTCCCCGCAGCCAATTCCCGCCAACGCGATCGCAAGCGAGCCCAGAGCGGAGATCGCGAGCCATGTGGCCCGTCTGGCACGGGCCAGGTGTTGCGGGCTCTGTTCACCCGACTTGAAAACTCTCATCTCAACCTCTTGATCTCGTGGTCACAGGAAACAACAATCTGGAATGGCCTCACCATCGGACCACAGCCCGCTCGACGGCTGCCACTGCCGCGTAGAGCACGATCGCCATCGCGGAGAGGACGACCACCGCGGCGAACATCCTCGCAGTGGCGAGCTGCGCGTTGTCCTGAAGGATCATGTGTCCCAGACCGGAGTCTGAACCGGCCCACTCCCCGAACACCGCTCCGATCACCGCAATTGCAACCGCGATTCGCGCGCCCGTGAAGATGTGGGGGAGGGAGGTCGGAATCTCGACCCTCCGCAGGATCTGGGTTGGCCTCGCGTCGAGGGTCCGCATCATCGCGACGGCATCGGGGTCCACCGAGCGCAGTCCGTCGAGCGTGTTGACCGCGACCGGGAAGAAGCAGATCAGCGCGATGATCCCGACCTTGGGGCCGATGCCGTAGCCAAACCATGCAACGAGGATCGGTGCGATAACGATCACCGGGATCGTCTGTGAGGCGATCAGCAGCGGCTGCACCGCGCGTCGGAGGCTCTCGAAGAGGTGGAGGGATACCGCAAGCACGAAGCCGATCACGACGGCGACCACAAAGCCCGGAATGACCTCGCGAAGCGTCACCCACGCGTTCTCGGCAAGCAGGCTCCGGTTGGTCCAGAGTGCCGAGGCGATCTGGCTGGGGGGGGCGACCAGGGTCGGTTGCAGGCCGAGCGCGTCGGCAAGCGCTTCGGTCCCGGCAACGATCTGCCATATGCCGATCATCGCTACGACCAGGGCAGCGGGTATGAGCCACCGCATCACGACACCGCCGCCATGTCCGCGTTCAGCAGCCGCATCGTCACGGTTCGCATTTCGACGAATGCCGGATCAGCGATCGTGGCCTCCCTGTCGCCGGCGCGTGGACGGGGCGAGTCGAGGGTCGCGATCACCCGCGCCGGACGGCCTGAGAGGACGACGACGCGATCAGATAGATAGAGAGCCTCCTCGACGTCGTGGGTGACGAGCACTGTGGTCGCGGGTCGCAGATCCAGGGTTGCCGCAAGCCAGACCTGCATCTGGGCCCTGGTTATCGCATCAAGCGATGCGAACGGCTCATCGAGCAGAAGGACGGGCTTTCCCGAGAGCAGGGTGCGCAGGAAGGCGACCCGCTGGCGCATCCCGCCGGAAAGCTGACCAGGCCGGGCGTCCTCGAAACCGCCCAGCCCGACCTGTCCGAACAACCCGGCAGCCTGCGAGTGCGCAGTGGCCTTCGAGAGCCCCCGATTGCGGAGCGAGAGCGTCGCATTCTCGATCGCCGAATACCAGGGAAAAAGCATGTCGTCCTGAGGCATATAGGCACACAGGGCAAGGCGCTCCGCCGGACTGGCCGCGCTCCCGATCGAGATCGTCCCTCCACTCGGCTCGCCCAGAAGACCGGCGATCAGCTCGATCAACGTCGACTTTCCGCATCCAGATGTACCGACCAGGCCAAGTATCTCTCCGGGATGGATCTCGAGGCTGAGCTCCCGGATTGCCTCGAGGTCGCCGTAGTGGTGATTGATGCCTCGTACCGCGACGCCGCTTCTGGTGCTGGGCAAGACTCTCCCTTCGCGCGCATTACCGCACAGGTTCTGAGGGTCGGCGCCGGGCGGGACTCTTCGATTGGCGCAATCTCAGCCCGCATCTCCCGCGAGCACCCCTGGGTTTGAGCCAGATACTAGCGACGGCATTGCCAAGTTATCTGGTGGGGATTTGTCCCGGACTGCGCTGCTACTATCACGACTTTCTTGCGTACCTGACTAAAGAAGTCAGGAAGGGCTGGCCGCTTTCGGCCGCCCAGGAATGAGAGCAGACCTGTGGATCCAGTAATCGTCGTTTTTGGCTTTGGCATCGGAGTGCTGGTCGGCATGACCGGCATGGGTGGCGGTACCCTGATGACGCCTCTGTTGATTCTCGTTTTCGGGATCCAGCCGGTCACGGCGATAGGCACCGACATCTTTTACGCGGCAGTCACCAAGACTTTTGGCGGCTGGCAGCACTTCAAGATGGGGACGGTCAACATGGGCCTCGTCTTCTGGCTGTCGCTCGGCAGCGTTCCGTCGTCGATCGCCGGAGTGTGGGCGATCCATGTCCTCTCGACAAAGATCGGCGACGCCAAGCTCGACTCGATCGTCTATGCGCTCCTCGGGGGCGCCCTGCTGATGGTCGGCATCCTGACCCTGGCACGCGCGCTCTTCCTCAGCCATCTGATCGAAGAGCGCGATGATTTCGTGCTCAAGCGGCGTCACAAGATCGCTGCCGTGGTGATTGGAATGACAACGGGATTTGTGATCGGAATCACCTCGGCGGGTTCTGGAACCGTGATCGCGATCCTGCTCATCGCCGTCTTCCGGCTCACGCCCCTCAGGGTGGTCGGCACCGATGTCTTTCACGCCGCGATTCTGCTCTGGGCCGCAGGCCTGGCCCACTGGGTGAGCGGCAACGTCGACTTCATCCTGGCAGGCAACATCCTTCTCGGCTCGGTGCCCGGCGTGATCATCGGCAGCAAGCTCTCCGCCAAGGCCCCGCTCGGGTTCATCCGCACAGCCCTCGGTGTCGTGCTTATCGCATCGGGCCTGCTGACGATCCAGAAGGGCGATCCGACGGTCTGGCCGATAGCCGCCGCCGTTGCCGGGATCGGACTCGGCCTGCTGATCTACGGTCCGCGCTGGTACAACAAACGCCGCGATGCCCGGCTTCTGGCCGAGGGTCAGTCGATCACGGACCGGTCAGATGACCTGACTGCGGAGACGACGGGTTGACCGGGGCCGCCAGCCAGGGACGCGACAGCGGGTGCGAACACACCCGGCTGATTAACTAGCTCGATGCGAGTTTCCGCCAAAGCCGACTATGCCGTCCGCGCCGCAGCCGAGCTGGCCGCCGCCGACGAGGGTCCGGTAAAGGGGGAGCGGCTCGCGGAGGCACAGGACATTCCCCTGCAGTTTCTCGAGCACATCCTGCTCGACCTCAAGCATGCGGGCATCGTCCAGGCGCGGAGGGGTGCACGCGGCGGATACTGGCTCGCCAAGCCGGCTGATGAGGTGACCGTCGCGGATGTGATCCGCGCCGTCGAGGGTCCGATCGCCCATGTTCAGTCAGCCCCACCCGAGTCAATCGTCTACCGGGGAAATGCCGAGCACCTGCAGACGGTCTGGATCGCGGTGCGTGCGAACCTCCGCGCGGTCCTCGAAACCGTGAGCCTCTCTGACCTGGTCAGCGGGGACCTGCCGCCGGTGGTCAAGACGCTCGCGGAGCTGCCCGACGCCTGGTCCCCCCGCTAGACCGCGGCCACTACTGATCGGCGACCGGCGCTGCGCCGGCGACGATGTTGACGAAGTTCTCGAGGTGCCTCGTGGTCCAGCACTCAAAGGTGCCGTCGCAGAACTTCTCGTATTGCCCCATCACCGAGTCGCCGTAGTTCCAGTAGAGGCGCGGCTCGGGGTTGAGCCAGAACAGGCGACCGGCCTGTTGCGCGACTTGGGCGAAGATCTCCGCGCGGGGCTCGCGCCCGTTGGTCCGGGCATCGCCGAGCACGATCACGGTTGAGCGTGGCCCGAGGTCACCGGAGATCTCGGCAAGAAACTCGAGCCAGACCCGTCCGTAGTCGGTATAGCCCGAGACATCGGCGACGCCGCCGTCGCTCGAGATCTTGCGGGAGATCTCGCGGAAGTCCCGTTCGTGCTCGAAGATGTCTGTCACCTCCGAAATCCGCTCGATGAAGACAAAACTGCGGAGCTTCCGGAATGAGTCGTGAAGCGCATGGAGGACGCTGAGAAAGAAGACGCTGGCCGAGGTGACCGAGGTCGAGACATCGCAGAGCACGTAGATCTCAGGGCGACGCGGATGCCTTGGCCGGTAGTGCAGGTCGAGGGGCACGCCGCCGGTCTGCAATGAGGCGCGCATCGTCCGGCGCATGTCAACCGCGCCGCTGTGCCGGTGGCCGCGCTGCTCCTGGCCGAGTGTCGCGAGGCGCCGCCTCATCTGGGTCACCGCGCGATGGACCGCAGCCAGGTCCTGGGTCGGGTTGGTCGGCAGGGTCCGATTCAGGTCAGCGAGCGGCCGGGCGGGGGGGAGGGTCTGCGTTCGCTCGATCAGACCCCGTTCCAGCTCGGTCCGGAGATGGCGTTCGAAGCGGTTCAGCTGCTCACGCGAGATCGTCAGGGGCCTCTCGCCTCCGCCGTCACCTGCATCGGGCTGTGGGCCTGTGGTCAGTTCAAGGGTCCTGCGGATCCGCTGGATATCGACCCCGACGACCCCAGAGCCGTCGCCGCGCCGGCCGAAGGCGGTGATCGCGAGACGCGCCAGGTCTCGCATCCGCGACTCGTCGCTATCGCGGATCGCCTCACGTACGGCGTCACGCAGATCATCGATGTCGAGCTGACCGGAGGCGCCTTCCCGGGCCTCGCCCTCTCGGATCTCGCGCTGGACCGCCTCGGCCTCGGCAGAGCGGAAGAAGAAGCGCTCAAAGACCTTCTCGAAGAGTTGCCGATCCTCAGGTGACTTGGCAACGGTTGCCGAGAGCGCCTCGCGAAAGTCATCCTCGCCTGTCCATGAGATCTGATCCAGCGCCTCGAATGCGTCGAGAATCTCCGAGGTACCGACCGAGACACCCTCCCTTCTCAGCTCCTCGCAGAAGCTGAGAACTTTCGCCGCAAGGCCCGGAGGGCCGGCGTCAGCCGTCTGTCCGTACGGAGTCGGCAAGCCTGACCCCAACCCTCTCGGTGACCAGGTCGATGTCGGTCCGGTGCTTGATCAGGATCGAGATCGAACGCTGGAAGGTCTCGCGGTCGATGTCCTGCGCTCCAAGCAGAAGCAGGGTTCTCGCCCAATCGATCGATTCGGCGATCGAGGGCGGCTTCTTGAGGTCGAGCTCGCGGATCATCCCGACCACTTCGACCATTCGCCGGGCCACATTCTCGTCCAGATCGGGGACGTGCAGCCGGACGATCTCGAGCTCGCGCTCCAGGTCCGGGTAGTCGAGCCACAGATAGAGGCAGCGTCGCTTCAGCGCCTCCGTCAGCTCGCGTGCATTGTTCGAGGTCAGGACGACGATCGGCATCGAGGTGGCAGAGACCTGGCCCAGCTCGGGCACTGTGATCTGGAAGTCAGAGAGCAGTTCGAGCAGCATCGCCTCGAACTCCTGGTCGGTCTTGTCGATCTCGTCGATCAGCAGCACGACCGGCTCAACGCTTGCGATCGCCTGCATCAGCGGGCGGGTGAGCAGGAACTCCTCGTTGAAGATGTCATCCATGACGCCGCCTGCATCGGCGTCGGTGGCCTCGGCCTGGATCCTCAGCAGCTGCTTGCGATAGTTCCACTCGTACAGCGCCTTCGACTCATCGAGACCCTCGTAGCACTGCAATCGCACGAGCTCACGGCCGGTTGCGCGTGAGATCGCCTTTGCGAGCTCGGTCTTCCCAACCCCGGCGGGACCCTCGACGAGGATCGGCTTTCCGAGCCGCTGGGCGAGGAACGAGACCAGTGCCGCAGGTTCATCCGCGAGGTAATCGGCGCTCGCAAGTGCCGCGGTCACCTCGTCAACGGAGGCCGGTATCTGGGGGTCGGTTTCCCTACTCATCGACTTGCGATGATAATCGGCGTGGTGAACCTGCCTACCAACGCCATGGCGGCGCTGCTTCCCCAGAGTCTCGGGCCCTACCTCGCCCTGATGCTGTTCGGATTCGTTTTTGCGATCGCGGGACACATAACCAGAGTGCGCTGGCTTGTCCTGTCCGGAGTGATCCTGATCTTCCTGGGAGCCCTGGTATTCCCAATCGCGCTCAATCTCTCCGTTGACAATCCACCGGTGCGCCTGGAGCGGTCCGGAGCCCAGTGAAAGGACGTGCACGATGAAGAGTCTTGATCAGGTTGATCTGAGTCTGACCATGAGCAAGGCGGAGGAGGCGGAGCGCCTCAAGGCAGCCTGGCCGCGCCTCGCGCAGCTTCGCCTCACCCTTGGTGGTCTGATCGGCGAGCGCCGGATCGGCCCGCCGGTCTGTGTCGTCTTCGAGGGCTGGGACGCCTCAGGCAAGGGTGGCTCGATCAAGCGTCTCGTCAACCCCCTCGACCCCCGTCATTTTCGCGTCCTCCAGTTCGCGGCGCCGAGTGCGGATGAGAAGCGACACCATTTCCTCTCCCGATTCGTGCCGTCGCTGCCGGGGTGTGGAGGGATGAGCGTCTACGACCGGTCCTGGTATGGCCGGGTCCTGGTCGAGAGGGTTGACGGGTTCGCCACCGAGAAGGAGTGGCAGCGGTCCTACAGGGAGATCAGGAACTTCGAGTACGGGCTGGTTGATGAGGGAATGATCCTGATCAAGCTCTGGCTCCATCTCTCCGAAGCCGAGCAGCTGCGGCGCTTCGATGCCCGCGCTGCGGACCCCCTGAAGACCTGGAAGCTCACACCGGACGATTGGCACAACCGCGAGCAGCGCCCCGCCTACGTCGAAGCGGTCGCGGAGATGCTTCATCGCACCAGCGGCGACCATGCGAAATGGAATCTGATCTCAGCCGAGTCGAAGCACAATGCGCGAGTCGAGGTGATCGAGACCGTGATCAGGAAGATCGAGAAGGGGATGAAACGCCAGGGCTTTGATCCTCCTGGGCACGCATAGCTCCACGGTCGCGATCACGGTCGCGAATCCGAAGCCCGCTCACCGCCAGGGCTCCAGCCGAGACCAGGATGATCACCAGGCCGAAACCGATCGAGTACCGGGTCTCGAGTCCGTCAACGTCGACACTGGGTGGATTGAAGACCAGAAAGGTTGCGATGACTGCTGTCCAGATCCCCGCCGCCGCCACAAGCGCGCCCTCGCGAGGCGGCACAGCGGGTGGGCGGCCGGTCCGGCAGAGATGGATCAAGGTGAGGACGGCGACCATCGTCAGGACGATTGCGGCCGCCCCGAAATCGAAGGCCTCGAGACCGCTGCGGTCGAGGCTGGGGTCGAAACCAAGTCGATACCAGGGCGCGGCGAGACTCGCGATCGAGATGATCGCTGCTGCCACCGCAAGGCGTTCGTAGGCGCTCAGGTTGCGATTGCCGCGGGCCGGGTCAGTCGAGTGGTTCGCGTCCACTGAAATCCGAATCGAGCTCGTGCCAGTTCCCTACCGAGTCCTCGTCGAGCTGCCAGCAGAGGTAGATCTCGCGGCCATCCCTGATCGAGGGAAAGTCGATCAGGCCACGATCGATGTCGCGGATCAGGATTCCCATCACCTGCAACGAGGACAGCAGCTTCTGGACCTGGAGAAATGAGTTGCCGATCTGGACTCCCCGCTCACCACCGCCGTTGGTCGGTGCGGCGGTCGTCAACACCTCGTGCGCCTCCTCGTCGGTGAGCAGGTCCTTGGCATCCCTGAGGCTCTGAAGGATCGGCAGGATCTCTTCGAGTGCCAGGTTCGCCTCCTCGCGGGTGAAGTGGCGCTCGTAGTTGAACGGAGAATCGCTGTCGGTGGACACCCGGGCGATTCTACGGACCCCAACTGCCTAATCGATCGGGATGTCCTCGATCGGGCCGTCGCCACGGGGCTCACGGCTCTCCGGGCCACCCTGCTCGCGCGCAAGGTGGGCATCGACCAATGCCTTGAGAAATGCCGTCGAGTCCCGGGCAAGCGACTGCCACTGATCCTGGAGCTCCGGCGGCACGGTCGCGCGGATCAACTCGGCACCCCTGCAGACCGGGCACCACTCGAGGCACTGTTGACCGTCGGCATGTGCGCCACCCGGGTCACCGTGTCCGCGGTTCCCGCCGGCCCCCGTCTTGCGGCCTTCGGTGGATGAGTTCGCATTGGCCTTCGGTCCGGCCCCGTTGCCGTTGCCGTCGCTCCGGCCACCGTCGTGCCCATCGGCATCGGTCCCTGCGTGTGGACTTCTCTCCGGGCGCGCAGAACCGTAGTGCTCCCAAAATCGGGAAGCACCAACCTGGTCAGATGCGCTCTTGTCTGGGTCTTGGGGTTCGGACATTCTCGAAGGTGATCTGAAGGGTTTGGTTCTCAAAATGGGCGCCGGAGGGACTCTGTCCGGCCAGTGCTGCGGGGAGGATGATAGTTCGCTTCTCGCCTCCGACCCGGATCACGAGCTCATCGCCGACCTGTTTCAGGTCAATCTCCTCCTTCTCGGCGAAGGGGATGGGGATCCGCAGAATGGCCTTCTCGCCCTCGACCTCGAGCTCTCGCATCTGGCCGGTATGCAGAACTGCCTCCGGCCGTGAACCGTCGAATAGCTCTTCGCCAAGCCTATCGAGCATCTCCGAGCCGATCACCTCCTCCTCAAAGTAGCGGGCCTCGAGCATCGGCACCGGTGCGAAGCCGTCGCGGACGGATTCGAGCAATGCCCCCTGACGCTTTCGCCAGGTGTCGAAGTAGGTGCCGTCGACGTCGGCGGGGAGGATCCGGTTGACGATCACGGCATCGGTCAGGTACCCGTACATGCAGAGATAGGTGAAGGTTCGCTGGGCCTCGTTGATCACCATCCGGTCGGGATTTACGACCAGGCGGATCGAACAGCGCTCGCCGTCGCGGAGAATCGTATTCATCTCGATCAGGCTCTCGACCAACCTGTGCACCTCGTCGAGTACCTCGGGGTCGGGGATCGCGATGTCGAAGGTGCGGGCAAGAGGACGCGCGGCGCTGAGCAGCTTGCGCTCCTTGGGGAAGACCTTTTCCAGCCACCACTGGGCGATGTCGGGAAAGCCGAGCAGCCTCAGGGTCTCTCCGGTCGGCGCGCAATCGACGATCACAACGTCAAAATCGCCGGTCGTCTGGTGGCGCTTGATCTGGAGCAGGGCGAAGAGCTCATCCATGCCCGGCGGGACTGTCAGCTCCTCGGCGCGGATCCGATCAACGCCGCGATCGGCAAGCAACCTCGCAAGCCACTCCCTGACCTTTCCCCAATGCACCTCCATCTCGGCCTGGGCGCGAACCTCCTGGCCCCAGAGGTTCGTGTCGACCAGGGTCGGCTCGGCGCCGAGCGGTGTCGCGAGGGAGTCCGAAAGACTGTGCGCCGGGTCGGTCGACATCACGATCGTCCGTAGTCCGGCACTCGCGCAGCTCCTCGCCGTCGCAGCCGCAACGCTGGTCTTGCCGACGCCGCCCTTACCCGTGTATAGAATCGTTCTCGGTCGTTCCACCTGCGCGAGCCTAGCGCCAGATCCGGGACGGATCGAAGTAGGCCGTGACCAGAGCCGCGATGCAGGCGTCACACCGCTCACCCACTTTCCGACCAAGAGAGGTTCAGAAGATGCGTCGATCCCGCAACCTCCTCCTCGTTGCCGTCGTTCTCTCGCTTGCCGCGTTTCTCGCTGCCTGTGGCGGTTCGGGGGACAGCGGCGGTGCAGCGGATCTGAGTCCGCAGCAGGTTCTCGACCAGACCTTTGCGCCCGGCAAGTCGATCAAGAGCGCCAAGCTCAACGCGGTCCTCTCGATCTCGACATCCGGGGGAGGCGGCAAGTCAACCGACTTCAGCGCGACGCTCTCGGGAGTGGTCAACGCGCTCGATCCAAAGGCTCCCCAATTCGACCTCTCGACCAAGATCGACGGTGAGCAGAACGGTCAATCGACCAGCCTCGAGGCCGGCGCCATTCTGACCGACAGCGCTGCGTACCTCACCTACAGCGGTCAGAACTACGAGCTCGGAGCCGACACCTTCAATCAGTTCAAGGCCGGGCTCGACCAAAGCGCGCAGCAGCAGGGAAAGAGCACCGGGCTCGGCTCGCAGGCGGACATCAAGAACTTCCTCACCAATGTCACGGACGAGGGAACAGAGGATGTCGCCGGCACCGAGTCGGTCCACGTCAGCGGAGATGTCGACGTCAACAAGCTGGTCACCGAACTCCGTCCCCTGCTGCAGGCGGCCGGTTCGCTCGACACGCTGGGCGGCGCCGCGGGGCAGCTGCCCAACGTCCAGGATCTCTCCCAGCTCGAAAACTCGATCAAGAGTGCCTCTTTCGATGTCTACTCGAGCACCGCCGACAATCAGCTGACCCGCTTTGTGCTCGATCTCGAGATCAAAGAGCCGACAAGCGGCGACTCGAAGATCGGCGTCGACGTGACCCTCTCCGATGTCGGAGATGACCTGGCGGTCACGACTCCGACCGAGTCTGTCCCGCTTGATGAACTGCTCGGCGGGCTGGGGCTGGGCGGCGCGAGCGGCGTCGCCCCTTCCGGTGCGGGGACCGACAGCGGCGCCGGGGCAGGCGGCTCGGGAGGCGGATCGACACCGTCCCCCGCGACTCCCGACGGCCTCAAGAAGTACCAGGACTGCCTGGGCACGGTCACCAGGGCTTCCGACCTCGAGAAGTGCCAGAAGCTGCTGAGCTGATCAGCAGCCTCAGGTTTCGATGACCACCGCCGAATCCCCCAGGAAGGGACCGAGCATGACGCCCAGCTTCCTTCTAAGTCCGGGCGGTCTTCCGTTCCTGCTCGTTCCGATGATCCCGATCGCGGTCGTCCTCGATCTGGTCGGGGCGCCGGCAACGGCCGTATTCATCGTCTCGGCCTTGGGCGTGATCCCGACCGCAGCGATGATGGGGAGGGCGACCGAGGAGCTGGCGCATCGGACCGGCCCCGGGATCGGCGGACTCCTAAATGTGACCTTCGGCAATGCGCCGGAGCTGATCATCGCCCTGATCGCCCTGAATGCGGGACTCCACGAAGTGGTCAAGGCCTCGATCATCGGTTCGATCATCGGCAATGTGCTGCTGGTCCTCGGCGCATCGATGTTCGTCGGCGGCTGGGGACGCGCAAGACAGGTCTTCGACCGGACGGCTGCAAGCGCCCAGTCATCGATGCTGCTGCTTGCGGCAGGTGCGTTGATCATGCCGGCGATCTACGAGCTCGTGATCGGAAGTGGCCTACCGCTGCCGACCGAGGTCCGGGTCAACTACGACTCGACCGTCGAGCATCTCTCGCTGGCAGTGGCGCTGGTCCTGATAGCCACCTACGCTGCCGGCCTGGTCTTCTCGCTCAGGACCCACCGGGATCTCTTCAATCCGGACCCGACGCCGGATCAGCTGAGCGACGGCGAGGAGGATCAGCCCGAGCCGGTCGACGAGATCTGGGGATGGTCGGTCCGGAGGTCGGTGATCTGGCTTGCCGTCTCCGGCGTTCTGGTCGGCCTGATGTCAGAGGTTCTGGTCGGCTCGATCGAGGAGGCCTCGCACGCGATCGGCCTCTCGCAGTTCTTCGTCGGCGTCATCGTCGTCGCCACGGTCGGCAACGCAGCCGAGCACTGGGTTGCCGTGCTTGTCGCGAGGAAGAACAAGATGGACCTCGCCGTCAATATCGCGATCGGCTCGAGCGCCCAGATTGCGCTGTTTGTCGCCCCTGTCCTGGTCCTCGCCTCATTCTTGGTCGGTCCCGGGCCGCTTGCGCTCGTCTTCAACGGCTTCGAGCTCGGAGCTCTGCTGATCGCCGTTCTGGTTGCCAACCACGTCACCCAGGAGGGTGAGTCGAATTGGTTCGAGGGCGTGCAGCTACTTGCCCTCTACGTGATTCTCGGCATCACCTTCTTCTACGCGTGAGCGCCCGCTGAGACCAAAATGCCAGTGATCCTCCTGCTCGCCAGCTTTGCCGTGATCCTCGCGGGCGCGCTCGCATTCACCAATGCAATCGAGTGGATGGGCCACAAGCTCGGCCTTGGCGAGGGCGCGGTCGGGAGCCTGCTTGCCGCCGTCGGCACCGCGTTGCCGGAGACGCTGATCCCCGTCGTCGCGATCATCGGCGGCGAGAAGGGAGCCGAGGACGTTGCGGTCGGCGCGATCATCGGTGCCCCATTTCTCCTTGCCACGATCGCGATGGCGCTGATCGGGACATCGGCCTTCCTCTACCGGTCGAGGCGCCCACAGGGGCTGGACCTGGTCGCCAACATGGAGACCCTCGAGAGTGATCTGGGTTTTTTCCTCGTCTTCTTTGCGATCGGCCTCGTGCTCGGAATCGGGGTGCCGAGCGCGGTCCAGATTCCCGCCGCCCTCGCCTTTGTTCTCGCATATGCGGTCTACGTCCGGATGACGCTGCGGCGCAGTGGGGCGATCCAGGACGAGGAGACATTGAGTCCGCTGCTGATGGACCGCCGCGGCGACCGCTTGACCGGCGAGCCTCCCACCTCCTCCGTTGTCCTCCAGATCGTGGTCGGCCTCGGTGCGATTGTCGGCGGCGCCCACCTCTTTGTCGAAGAGCTCCTGACCGTGGCGGACTCGCTCGGTGTGGATGCGCTGATCCTTTCCCTGGTTCTCGCGCCGCTTGCGACCGAGCTGCCGGAGAAGGCCAACAGCTTCTTCTGGGTCCGTGAAGGCAAGGACAGCCTCGCCCTCGGCAACGTCACCGGCGCGATGGTCTTCCAGTCGACGATCCCGGTCGCCCTGGGGCTGGCCTTCACGAGCTGGGATCTGGACCGGTTCGCCGGCGTCTCGGCCCTGCTCGGCCTCGCAGGGGGGGTTGTGGCGATGATCGCGCTCAGATTCTCAGGACGATTCAGGCTCTGGGCAGTGTTCACCTGGGGAGCGCTGTACGCGGCGTTCCTGATCTACGTTCTCGGCGCCTGACCCTGGCTATTGCAGGCCAGGCCTGAGAGGCTTTGACCGGCGGCAGGTTCTGAACGGAGGTATCAAGTGTCGCGCTACGGCGATTTCTATGAGAACAGCGTCACCGGCGAGCTCGGTACCAGGATCGATCGCGCCGAGAAGACCCTGAGCGCCGGCCAGGAGGAAACCGTGCCGATCAAGACGCCGCATGATTGGTGGAACGCGGGCAGGATCGCCTTCGGAATTCTCGGGACGATCGGCGGAAGGCGCGGTTGCATGGGCATCTACCCGGAATACCTGGGCCCACACGGGCGGACGACCCCGGACCCGGATGCCGTCTCGAAGGCCGGCATCGCGACGCCGGCTGCCGCCCACACGGGCTAGGGCATCGCGGGTACCCCGAACGCTTCAGAAGAACCACATCGCGCGTCCCCGGAGATGCTTTTGGCCCGCCGGGGTGGATGATTGAGCTGTGGAACTACTGCTCGCGATCACATTCTGCATCGCCTTCGCACTGACGAATGGCTTCCACGACGCCGCAAACGCGATCGCCACGCTCGTCGCGACGCGTGGCGCACGGCCGGGGCAGGCGATTGTCCTGGCCGCCGTCTTCAACATGCTCGGGGCCATGCTCGTGGGCACCGCGGTGGCGGACACGATCGCGGGGATCATCGATGTCACACCCTCGGAGGCCATTGAGGTGATCGGGTCCGGAGTTCTCGCCGCAACGCTCTGGAACCTCCTCACCTGGTGGCGCGGATTGCCCTCCAGCTCAGCGCACGCGCTGGTCGGTGGATTGGTCGGTTCGGCCCTTGCCGAAGCCGGCGTCCAGGCGATCAATTGGGGAGGCATGGACGGCATCAAGCCCGTCGGCGTCTTCGGGGTGCTCATTGCCCTGGCGGTGTCGCCCGTGCTCGGGCTCGTATTCGGGCTGGCGTTCGCGCGCATCAACGAGCGCCTCCTGCGGCGGGCCACCCATCGTGTGAAGGTGCCGATCCGCAGCGCAGAGTGGGCAATGTCTGCCGCGCTCTCATTTGGCCACGGCGCAAACGACGCCCAGAAGGCAATGGGCGTGATCGCCGCCCTCCTTCTTGCGAGTGGCCATCTCGACACACTGACCGTGCCGCTGTGGGTCAAGCTCGCCTGCGGTGCAGCGCTCACGCTCGGCACCGCGATGGGTGGCTGGCGGATCATCCGCACGATCGGCCGGCGCATCTTTCGTCTGGCGCCGGTCGACGGGTTCGCGAGCCAGAGCGCCTCCACGGCGGTGATTCTCCCCGCCACCTTTTTTGGTGCGCCTGTGTCGACCACCCAGGTGGTTGCCTCATCCGTCGTCGGCGTGGGCGGCGGCCGGCGCCGCTGGCGTCACGTGCGCTGGGCGGTCGTACGCTCGATCGCCTTCGCCTGGATTCTGACGCTTCCGGCATCGGCGACATTGGGGGCGGTTACACTGCTGGCCTGGAGGGCGATTTGATGACGGGCAAGCGATGGTTCCTTCCGCAGGTTTCCGACGTGCTCGGGATGCTGCGAAGGCAAATGGAGATAACGGTCGAAGGGATGGAGGCGCTGGTTGCCTGGGCAGACGGTGACGCCGGGGCGGCCGACCTGCTGCGCGATTTTGAGCATCAGGCAGACGACTGCAAGCGCGAGCTCCGTGAAGCCCTGACTGCGGCGTTCTCGACGCCGCTCGAGCCGGAGGACATCTTCGAGCTCTCGCGTGGGCTCGATGAGATCTTGAACAGCGCCAAGAACACCGTCGGCGAGGCCGAGGTGATGGGAACCGCGCCCGACGCCTCAATCGCCGAGATGTCCCGGGAGCTGGCTGACGGCACCAGATTCCTGGCGGTGGCCTTCACCGAGATCGAGAACGATGGAGGCGCTATTGCAACCGCGGCGGCTGACAAGGCCGTCAAGTCCCATCGCCACCTCGAACACACCTACCGGGCGGCGATGTCTGCTCTCATCGACGTCGAGGATCTCCACGCGGTCACTGCGCGCCGTGAGCTCTACCGCCGCCTCGCTCGCACGAGCGACGAGCTTTCCAAGGTGGCCGAGCGGGTCTGGTACTCGGTGTTGAAGGAAAGCTGATCCGGCGATTCCCGACTGGGTCAGGCTGCCGGCCGTCGGGTCTAGAGGGCCGCGAGCGCCTTCAGCACAACCTCGTCGTGCGTCTTCGGTGATGCCTTCGGGATCACCGTGGCGACCGTTCCGTCGGCCTCGATGATGAAGGTCGCGCGCTGGGCGCCCATGTATTTCTTGCCGTACATCGACTTCTCGACCCAGGTGCCGTAGAGCTCGGCGACCTCGTGGTCGGCGTCGGCGAGGAGCGTGAAGTCGAGGCTCTTCTTGTCGGCAAACTTCTTGATCTTGCCGACCGTGTCGGGGGAGGCTCCGAGGACCCGGGCGCCTGCCGCCTTGTATTCGTCGCGATGGTCGCGGATGCCGCAGGCCTGGGTGGTGCAGCCCGGCGTGTTCGCACGGGGATAGAAATACAGGACCACCGGGGTGCCGCGAAGCTCGGAGAGCGTCACGTCCTCGCCGTCCTGGTCGGGAAGGTTGAAGCCTGGTGCCTCGGCTCCGGGTTCGATCATGCGTCGAATCCTATTTCGTGCCTCTGGCCGGCGGTTTAGCCGATTGCCAATCCTCCTGGCTAGTCCTCGCGGCCGGGATCCTGGCCGTCTTCACCCTCGTCGAGTTCCGGATCTCCCTGATCGAGGGCGGTCTCGGATACGGATCCGGCCGAGCCCGGGTGATAGTGGGTCTGGAAGCTCTCAAGCACTCGGTCGCG
>JBBQZL010000019.1:0-21231 GCA_038207745.1 Solirubrobacterales bacterium | reverse complement strand
CCACTTCCAAAATCTCCTGTGTGATCTCAGCCTGACGGGCCCTGTTCATCTCGAGAGTCAGGTCGTCGATCATCGTGTTCGCATTCTCAGCCGCACTCTGCATCGCGGTCATCCGGGCGCCAAGCTCTGATGCCGCCGACTCGAGCAGGGCGCGATAGACCGTGATGTCGACGTACTCCGGGATCAATCGCGCCAGCAGGTCTTCGGGTTCCGGCTCGTAGTCCCAGACGGCACGCTTGTGTGCCTTCTCGATCTCGGTCTCCTCGTGCTGTTCCTCCGAAGGGATTCCCGCGCCGAATACCTCGGCCTGCTGCAACGGCAGGAGGGTCTGGCGCCGGACGTGCTGGGTCAGCGGAGAGACGTAGCGGTTGTAGACCATCTCGACCCGGTCGAGATGCTCGTCAACGTAGACGGCGGTCAGATGCTGTCCGATCTCCCGGGCGTTTGAAAATCCGGGGCGATCGGTGAAGCCGGTGTAGGACTCATCCAACGGCTCCTGGCGGAAGCGCAGAGCAGAGTCGCCGCGACGCCCGACCACCGAGAAGACCACCTCGGCACCCTCCGAGATGAACTGCGCCTTGAGACGAAGTCCCTCGCGGATGATGTTGGTGTTGAAGGCTCCGGCGAGGCCGCGGTCACCCGTGATCAGCAGGATCCCGACCCTGCGGACCTCCTCGCGCTCGATCAGCACCGGCACCCTGGGCACGTTTCCGGCCTCCTCGGATGCACGACGGGTGAGCTTGCGGATCGATTGCGCATAGGGACGAAGGTGAGCGATCCGTTCCTCGGCGCGGCGCAGGCGTGCGCCGGCGACCATCTCCATCGCCTTGGTGATCTTGGCGATGTTCTTGACCGATGCGATCTGGTTCGTGACTTCTTTTCGGCTGGCCATGCGGATTCAGGCGGAGTAGCGGCGAAGGGCGGGAGCGGTGTCGCTCCCGGGCCCTGGGCCTGACTAGGCTGCCGCCCCCTCCTTCTCTGCGTCGTCGGCGGTGTGATCGGCTGCCTCGGCGGCCTCTTCTGCGGCAACGGCCTCCTTGGCCTCCTCGACAACGCGATCGGACTCGCCCTCTTCGATCGGCTGTCCGTCAGCGTCGAAGTCCGGCCCGAAGTCGTCGATGAACTCGGCGATCACTTCGCCAAGCGCCTTCTCGTCCTCGTCCGGAAGCAGGCCCGTCTCGTTGATCCGGTCGAGCAGATCCTGATTCTCGGTCCGCAGGCGGGCCAGTAGATCCGCGAGGAATTCCTGGACGCGCTCGGTCTTGATCCGGTCGAGGTAGCCACCGGTGCCCGAGTAGATCGAAGCGACCTGGTCGGCGAAGGTGAGGGCGTTTCGCTCCTTCTGCTTGAGCAGCTCGACCAGGCGCTCGCCCCGGGTCAGCTGCTTTTGCGTCTGGATATCCATTTCGGAGCCGAACTGGGCGAAGGCCTCGAGATCGCGGTACTGCGACAACTCGAGCTTCAGCTTGCCGGCCACCTTCTTCATCGCCTTGGTCTGGGCATTTCCGCCGACGCGCGAAACCGAGATACCGACGTTGATCGCCGGCCTGATTCCCGAGAAGAAGAGGTCCGACTCGAGGAATATCTGACCGTCGGTGATCGAGATCACGTTGGTCGGGATGTATGCGGAAACGTCGTTGGCCTGCGTCTCGATGATCGGCAATGCCGTCAATGAGCCGCCACCGAGGTCGTCATGCAACTTGACCGAACGCTCGAGCAGACGCGAGTGCAGGTAGAAGACGTCGCCCGGGTACGCCTCACGTCCCGGTGGGCGCCTCAGCAGAAGCGACATCTGGCGGTATGCGAAGGCGTGCTTGGTGAGGTCGTCATAGACGATCAGCGCGGCCTTGCCCTCGTAGAGAAAGTGCTCCGCCATTGCGGTACCCGCGTAGGGCGCGATGAACTTGATCGGGGCTGCCTCATCGGCGGGCGCGGCGACGATGATCGTGTTCTCCATCGCCCCGTTCTCCTCGAGGGTCTCCATCACCTGGACGACGGTTGCCATCCGCTGACCGATCGCGACGTAGACCGAGATCACACCGGAGTCGCGGTTGGCGATGATCGAGTCGATCGCGATCGCGGTCTTGCCGGTCTGGCGGTCGCCGATGATCAGCTCACGCTGTCCACGGCCGATCGGGATCATTCCGTCGATCGACTTGAGGCCTGTCTGCATCGGCTCGGTGACCGGCTGACGCTGGACGACACCCGGGGCCTTGAACTCGGCCGGGCGCGTCTCGGTCGTGTTGATCTCGCCCTTGTCGTCGAGCGGACGGCCGAGCGGGTCGACCAGGCGGCCGAGCAGCTCCGGGCCGACCGGGATCCGCAGGAGCTGTCCGGTCCGCTTCACCGTGTCGCCTTCGACGATCTTGGTCCAATCGCCGAACAAGACGGCGCCGACGTTGTCCTCCTCGAGGTTGAGCGCGAGGCCGGTGACGTCGTGCGGGAGCTCAAGCATCTCGAGCGCCATGCAGTTGTCGAGCCCGTGGATTCGGGCTATTCCGTCCGCGATCGAGAGCACTGTGCCGACCTCGGAGAGGTCAGCGCTGCCACTGTCCATCCCCTCGATCCGCTCACGCAGGATGCTTGCAATTTCGTCTGGCTTGATGTCCATGTCGGTTCGGGTGCCTCCTTACGCCGCCTGGGCGACGTTCTTTCGAAGTTTCTCCAAGCGATGGCGGATGCTGGCGTCGAGCACCATGTTTCCGACCTGGAGGACGATGCCGCCAAGGATCTCGGCGTCGACCTGACTGCTCAACTCGACCGACTGACCGGTCTGGTTTTGAATCTCCTCGCCGATCTTCTCGACCACCGAATGATCGAGCGCAACTGCACTGGTCACGGTCACGTCGATCTTGCGGTTCTCCTGCTTCCAGAGTTCGTCAAACTGCTTGCGAACCCTGAAGACCACAGGCATACGGTGCTTGTCGATCAAGAGGTTGAGGAAGTTCGTGAACTGCTGGTCAGCACCGCTGACCACCCTGCCCAGGCCCCCCTTCTTCTCCGCCGAGGAGAAGTAGGGGCTGAAGAAGAAGACCTGCAGGTCCCTGTTGTCGTTGAGCGCATCAGAGAACTGCGCCAGCTCGCCACGGACCGTGTCGAGCCGGCCACCCTTCTTCGAGACATCGAAGAGCGCTTCGGCGTATACCCGGGCTACCTCTTCCATCTAGTTCTGACTCCCGTCCTTGCCACCGGCGAGTGCTGAGAAGTCAACCTCGCCGAGCGCGTCCTCGATCAGGCGCCTGTGATCGTCACTGTCGAGGGTCTTGCGGGTCACCTTCTCCGTGGCGATCACGGTCAGGTCGGCGATCTCCTTGCGGATCTGCTCCAGAGAGCGTCGAGTCGTTGCCTCGATGTCTCGCTGGGCAGCGGCAACCTGGATCTCACGCTCGGACTTGCCCTCGGCCATTGCATCGGCCTTGGTCGTCTCGCCTGCCTTGCGGGCGCGGGCGACGATCTCGTCGGCCTGCTCCCTGGCCTCCTTGAGCCGCTCGCGGTACTCGTCGAGCAGCAGATCGGCTTCCTTGCGCTGCTTCTCGGCATGCTCCATGTCCTCGTTGATCCTGCTGATGCGCTTATCGAGCGCCTCGATGATCTTCGGGAACGCGAACTTGTTGAGCACCCACATCGTGAGCAGGAAGAGCGCCAGGGTCCAGATCATCAGACCCAATCCCGGGGTGACCAGGAAGGCTCCTCCCTCCTTTGCGGCGATGACCAGCCCCAGCCCTATGTCGGCAAACGACAGCACAGCGGCCTAGAGGAAGAAGGCGATGAGGCCGAAGATGAAGGTGTAGAAGGCAACAGCCTCCGTAAGTGCGAAGCCGAGCCAGCGAATGCTCTGTAGCTCGTCCTTCATCTCGGGCTGGCGGGCGACGGACTCGATCTCCTTACCGAAGATGAAGCCGATGCCGATGCCGGCTCCGATCGAGCCGAGTCCGGCGCCGATGCCGAGGGCGATCGCCTTTCCGGCATCGGTTACGCCGGCGTCGGTGAGCGCGGCGAGTGGCAACAGATCCATTGAAGAACTCCTTTTTCTAGTGACTTTCGGCGGTTGCTCCGCCGATGTAGATCGCGGTCAGAGTGGAAAAGATGAAGGCCTGCAGGGTTGCGACAAGGCCGACCTCGAAGATGAAGAAGGCGAAGGCCATCGGAAACGTGAGGGCCCCGAGCGCAGAGATTCCGAGCAGAACAGCCAGCCCGCCACCCATGAAGAGCAGCAACAGATGGCCGGCAAGGATATTGGCGAAAAGACGTACGGAGAGTGAGATCAGCCTGACGAAATGCGAAATCACCTCGATGATGAAGATCAGGCCCTTGCCGATCGGGTTCATGTCCTCGAGACCGGCCGGCAGCCAGCTCTTGAGGTACCCGAAAAAGCCCTTGGACCGGACGCCCTCGACGTGATACGAGGCCCAGACGACAAGCGTCAGCGCCAGCGGGATCGAGATATTCGCGGTCGCGGCGTAGAGCGCGAAGGCCGGAACCTGGAGGCCGAAGATGTCAACCGTGTGCTCGGTGTTGGTCGGCAGCGGCAGGTAGCCGATTATGTTCGAGAACCAGATGAAGAAGAAGAGTGCGGCGATGAAGGGGAACCAGCGTGTTGCCATCTCGCCCTCGAGGCTGCTGCCGACGATGTTCTTTCTGGTCAGGTCGTAGGCCATCTCGACTACCGCCTGGACGCGGTTTGGCTTCTGGGTCATCCGCCTCGCGATCCAGACCATCGTGATCATCGTCAATCCACTCGCCAGCAGCAGGTAGAGGACCGCCTTGTTGATGCTGAAGTCGATGCCGGCGAGCTTGATGTTGACCCAGGGCTCGAGCTTGAACTCGTTCTGAGGCTGGAAGCTGTCGTTCTTGCCGTCGCTTCCGAGTACGATGGCCAACGCGATGATCACCGCGAAATAGATACCGAGGCCAAGAAAGACCTTTGTCCTGGTCTTCATGCGGTCTCCTCGGGACTGAGCAGGATCGTCAGCCCGCGGGTCGCGAAGTGGATCGTGAAGAGGACGGCGACGATGATCGCGGCAGCGAGTCCGGCCTGGCGCTCGATCAGCCCGGTGATCAGAACCGCGAGGGCCATCACCCAGACCCGTCCGAGCGTGGTGGCGCCGACGATGCCCATCGCGCCGCGGCGGTTGCCCTCGGCAAGGGCGGCGATCGAACGCTGCCTGGCGTAGTACTCGACGCCGCGCTGGAGGATCCAGAGTGTGGCGGCGACGACGTAGCCGAGAATCGGGAAACCGGCGATCAGGAAGACCGGCAATGCCAGCGCCAGGACCACGAGGTCGAGATTTCGAATCACCTTGATCATCAGCCCCGGGTCCTTGATCTGGCTAGACCCTTCTATAGCGAATGTAGACAAGGACGAACCCCCCCACCATTCCCACGAAGAACCCGCCGAGCCCCAGCGGAACCGAAAACCCCACCAGAGACCCGAGTCCGTAGCCCGCGAGGCCGCACAGCACCATCGACCCGACCAGCATTCCGCCGGCGAGTGCAGCATCCGCCCGTGGAGAGGGTTGCTCGGTCAAGGGGATGTTGAGGGTAACGGCCTGGGACGTTCGGTCGCATTGGAACTCCGTGAAGAGAGAAGATCAGCTGTCTCGGCAAAGGCGGACGACCTCTGCGTGTCAGCCGGGCGACTATAACCGAACAGCTTGCCCCAATGCCGTCAGGTTATTCGTGGGAATCCGCATTAGTGCTTGCATCCCGGGGATCTGAAATCTGCTCGAACTCCCCGGTTTCGGGGTCGATGGCGGGGAAGCTGCCCGTCTCCAGCTCCGTGGCGACGGCAGCGTCGACATCCTCGGGCTCGGGCGCCTTCCCTCCACCCTCCCGCCTCAGTGCGCCGAGCTGGCGAAACCTGAACGTTCTCAGCTTCAGGATCTCGAGTACATAGACGAGATAGACGCTGGCGGCGAGGGCAAGCAACCCGAAAAAGACGATCACCGCGGTCCAGACGGCATCGAAGTGCCCGTGGTTGTCGCTATATGGAACGAAACGGAGCGCCAGCGCAAGGCAGGCGAGAACCGCCGTCCAGCCGTAGAGATAGGCAAGAGTCCGGCGCTGGGAGAAGCCGATGTTCGCCATCCGGTGATGAAAGTGCCAGCGGTCCGCCTGGTAGATCGGCTGGCGGTACTTGAGCCGCTTGGCGACAACGAAGGTCGTGTCGAGGATGGGCACCGCGAGGACGACGAGCGGAAAGGCAAGCGCCACGACCGCGTTGGTCTTCAGCGCGCCCTGGACAGCGGCCACCGCGAGCAGATAGCCGAGCAGATTCGAACCGGTGTCGCCCATGAAGCTGGATGCGGGTGGAAAGCCATGACGGAGGAATCCGAGCGCGCCTCCGGCGGTCATCGCCGCAAGCACCCCGGCCCCGTTGCGGTCGAGGGAGAGCGCGACGATCGCGAGGGCGATCGAGGCGATCGCGCAGACACCTGCCGCGAGGCCGTCCACGCCGTCGATGAAGTTGATCACGTTGACCGCCGCCACGATCGCAAGAACAGTCAGCGGGTAGGCAACCCAGCCGAGCTCGAAGCCGCCGATGAACGGCAGCGTCAGAACCTCGACGATGACTCCGCCGAGGACCGGGATCAGAGCCGCCGCGATCTGCCCGAGCAGCTTCGGAAACGCGGGAAGATCATAGATGTCGTCGATCACCCCGACGCCGGCGATCACCGCTGCGCCGATCAGGATCGACCGGGTCTCACCATCAGCCGGGAGCCAGATCCACCCGGCCGCCTCGATACCGACCAGAATCGCGAGTCCGGAGAGCTTCGGAGTCGGCTCGGCATGGAGGCTCCGCTCCCTGGGATAGTCGATCGCTCCGACCCTGATTGCCAGGCGCTCGCAATATGGGACCAGCAGCCAGGCCACGGAGCCAGCCAGGAGGAATGCGAACAGGGCGTCGGTTGTCTCGACCATTTCGTTTGCCCTGCCGGGAATTCGAGGGCGCGCCGAGGTTACCCGACAGCCTGGAGCACTCCGTCGACAAGCAGCGACGCGTCTCGGGGCTCCTTTACCCCTGGTTCGGTCTCACGCCTGCGGAGGTCGATCTCCTCCGGGCTGCCCAGAACCCGCAGCCGCCCTTCGGCGATCAGCTTCTCATCGACTCCGCCCATCTTCCCCGCAAAGGTCGTGTAGACCGGAGTTCCGAGCGCGACCGCCTCACGGTTCATCGTCCCGCCGGCGCTGACGACGAGGTCGGCGAAGGCGATCAGGCTCTGGGCGTCGATCGCATCGTCCGGAACGATCAGCCGCGGTGCGTCCAGGGCATTGGCGGCGTCGCGCTGGCGCTCGGTCCGGGGGATCATCACCGTCTGGACACCCTCCCTGACCAGCCGGTCCAGGACTGCGTCGTAGAGGTCGTTCCGGGCGTGGTACTCGGATGTCTCGGGTGGCGGTCGCAGCACCACGACCAGCTCTGAGCGATCGAGTCCGAGCTGATCGAGCACACCCGGGTCCGGAACCAGGTCAGCAAGGTAGTAATCCTCCTTGAGCCCCGGGTAGCGGACCAGCTTGCGCTCGGGTGCGCCGATCTTCCTGAGGCGATCCAACGGGATCGAATCCGGGACCAGCACCCGCCGGGCGATCCGGAAGCTGATCCTGCGCTGCATCCCGGCGAACTCGTAATCCTGCATCTGCGCGGAAGGGATGTTGAGTGCGGCCGATACCACTGCGAGGTCAACCGAGCCATGGGCGATCGCCAACTCCGGCCGCTGCTTCCAGATCAGCCGCATCAGCTTCGCCGATCTTCCTCCCAGGGCCCGCACCTTGCCCAGCCGCGACCCGCCCCCGTGACTTCCAACGGCGACGTACGGCATCCCGAGCCGCTCGAGAATTCCGATCGTCTGTCCATATTCACGAGTCGTGATCAGGGTCTCGTGGCCCATCGCCTCGAGGCGCTCGATGATCGGCCTGAGCACCAGCGGATGAGCCGCCGCGGTGCAATCGATCCAGACCTTCATGGCCTTGAGGCCGGATATGCCGGTGTGAGGGCCAAAGGCCTCATCCAGATCAGAGGCCCGGGTAGAGGGGATAGCGGTCGATCAGCTCCTGGGTCCGGACTGAGAGGGCCTCACGCTCCGCATCGAAGCGGTCCGAGAGGGCAACCGAAATCACCTCGGCGATCTCGGTCATTTCCGCCTCGTCCATGCCGCGGGTGGTCAGCGCCGGTGTGCCGATGCGCAGCCCTGACGGGTTCATCGGGGGACGCTGATCGAATGGGATCGCATTTCTATTCACCGTGATGCCGACCGCCTCGAGCCTGTCCTCGGCGGTCTGCCCATCGAGCCCGACCGGTGTCAGGTCGACCAGGACCAGGTGAACATCGGTGCCGCCCGTCAAGACCCCGACACCACCGGCCTGAAGACCCTCGGCAAGCGCCCTCGCATTGGCGACCGTCTGGCGCTGGCGCTGGCGAAAGGGCTCAGTCTGGGCAATGCCCAGGGCGACGGCCTTCGCGGCGATCACATGCATCAACGGGCCACCCTGCTGGCCGGGGAAGATCGCGCGATTGATGTCTTTTGCCAGTTCCTCGCGACAGAGGATCATGCCACTCCTCGGGCCGCCGATCGTCTTGTGGATCGTGGTCGTGACCACGTCGGCGTATTCGACCGGATTTGGATGCAGTCCCGCTGCGACAAGCCCGGCGAAGTGCGCCATGTCGACCATCAGCCGGGCGCCGACCGAGTCGGCGATCTCCCTGAACGAGGCGAAGTCGAGCTGGCGTGGATATGCGGACCAACCCGCGACGATCAGATCGGGTCGATTCTCCTCCGCGAGACGCCTTACCTCGTCCATGTCGACCCGGTAATCCTCGCGGCTGACGTGGTACGGGACCACCTTGTATAGCTGGCCGGAGACGTTGAGCTTCATTCCGTGACTGAGATGGCCACCGTGGTCGAGCGCCAGTCCCATGATCGTGTCACCGGGCTTGATCAGCGCCATGTAGGCAGCGTTGTTGGCCTGGGCTCCGGCATGCGGCTGGACGTTGGCGTGCTCTGCGCCAAACAGCTCTTTCGCGCGGTCGATCGCGAGCTGCTCGGCGATGTCGACCTGCTCACAACCTCCGTAATAGCGCCTGCCAGGATAACCCTCCGCGTACTTGTTGGTCAGTACCGACCCGGCGGCCTCGAGGACCGCGCGCGGAACGAAGTTTTCAGACGCGATCATCTCGAGGGTCTGGCGCTGGCGCTCGAGTTCTCCGGCAAGCACCGCGGCGATCTCCGGGTCAACCTCGGAAAGCGGAGCATCGATCTGAGACCGGCTCGTGACGCTCATACGAGCTCCCCCTTCTCGACCTCGGTTATCTCATCGACGCGACGCTGGTGGCGCCCGCCCTCGAACTCGGTCTCGAGAAAGGACTTGATGATCGCTTCGGCCTGGCCCGGGGTGAGCCGCCTGCCGGCGAGCGTCAGCACATTGGTGTCGTTGTGGCGCCGGCTCATCTCGGCCTCCTCCGGGTCATGGGCGTTGACGGCGCGCACGCCGTCGACCTTGTTTGCGACGATCGAGACACCGACACCGGAGCCGCATACGATCACACCCAGATCAGCCTCTCCGCCCGCCACCAGCCTGGCTGCCCTGGCGGCAAATGGCGGGTAGTCGGTCGACTCCTCGGAATCGGTTCCGACGTCTGTGACATCGCAACCGGCCGCCTCCAGAATCGGCTTCACGACTTCCTTCATCTCGTACCCGGCGTGGTCTGATCCGACAGCGATTCTCATAGGTGGCTGACCCTACCAGCGCCTCCCGCGGTGGCGCGGCAATGAAACCGGTGGCTCCTCGACGCTGGAATCGCCCACTAGGCTTCCGAGAGTGAGGTTGCGCCCTTGGATACTTGTTCCACTTGCCGCTGCGTTAGCCGCGGGCATCGGCTCGACCGCAACCGCCACCGTGCGGGCTCCGGACCCGTGTCATGACAGGCATGCCAGGAGGCTTCTATGCCCAGATCTCCGCGTCGCGCCCCCACACGAGTTCCAGCTTGAACGGACGAGTTCCGGGCGCGCGCTCCTCCGGGCAACCAGCGACCTGCGCAGCCGGGGTCTTGGCCCGCTCGAGCTGCACGGTCGTCGTTCGAAGCCCGGCTGGATGACCGTCGAGCAGGCGATCTACCGGCGTGGCGGCGGACGTCTCTTCATCCCCTCCCGTGCCAGGCTGCACTTCTTTGATGTGGGATACCAGTGGGGCGGCTCCTTCTGGAAGATGCGCGACCCGCTGCGCTTTGAGCTCTGGCGGGTCGACTCCAGGCACAAGAAGGTCCGGCGCGTACGAGTCGGGCCGAAGCAGTTCTACTGCCTCCGGGACCTCGAGCGGACCAGGCCCGGCAAGCGCTCTCCGGAGTCATGGGTCTATCCAGGCTGCAATCAGAACCCGCTCGAGAAGCAGGTCGTCCTCGGCACCTCGGTCGGCTGGTCGGACATCTACCCCTCCACATACGACAACCAGTGGATCAACGTGACCGGGCTGCGCGGTTGTTTCGCCTACCTGCTGCGCGTCGACCCCCACGACCTCCTGGTCGAGAAACGCGAGGGGAACAACTCCTCCCAGCGATTGGTTCACCTCCCGTACCGAAGCGACCACCGCCGCTGTTGATGATGAGCTCCTGAGTCGGTGCCGTCCGCCCCGCGCTGAATTGGCCTGGGCTGTCCTGCCTGTGGCCGCCGGACTCCAGGCAGGACAGCGGCGTCTCCCGGGGCCGTGGTCTCGAATACCTGCGGTCGGCCCGGTCGGGGCCGGCCTAGGCTTCAAGCGCCGTTCTCAACCCGGTGATCGGCATGCCGCCCTCTCTGAGCACCTGCCAGCTCCCATCGTGGTCGAGCCTGGTCAGATCGACGACCGTCGAGGGCGATCCGCTGAGGGTCCCGGCGTCGATTGCGAGGTCCGCCCCGAGGCGGATTGCTCGGGGAACCTGATCGAAGCTGACCGGCGACGGCGTTCCGCTCCGGTTTGCGCTGGTCTGGAAGATCGGGCAGATCGCCCCGGCCAGCGGGCCCCCTATCAGGCGAACCCCGAGTCGCTCCTGGTCCTCGCGACAGGCAAGCGAATAGTGGTGGTCGGGGTTTTCGATCACCAGGGTCACCGGTCCGGGAAGCAGTGCCGAGAAGGCCTCCCGGGTTCTGTCCCCGAGACCCGAGACCAACTCACGCATCGAGAGCGGTGAGAAATACATGACGGCGGAGGGCTTGTCGTCACTGCGGCCCTTGAGGGCGTGGATCCGCGCGACGGAGGCTGCATTCAGCGGGTCGCAGGCGAGTCCGTAGAGGCCATCCGCGGGAAATACCACCACGCCTCCGGAGCCGATGCATTGCTCGAGCGCAGCCCTTGCTGCCGCGGGACCATCAAGCTCCACTGACACGATACGGCTCATCTGCGTCCGATTGCCACTCTCTCGATTCCGGACAAGTCCGTTCTCTTCCCGGTCTCACCATATCCCGCCGCGGCCAGGATCCTGACGACTTCGCCGGCCTGGCCCTCCCCCACCTCGAGCGCAACGAAATCGGCGTCAATCAACGGCACGACAGACCGGATCGCCTCAAGACCGTCGGCGCCGCTGGTCAGGGCATTGCGCGGCTCCCACTCGCGGATCTCGGCCGACAGACCGGCCCAATCGGAGTCCGGGATGTAGGGCAGGTTTGCGACGACGAGATCGAAACGGCCCTCGGGGACCGACCCGGCGAGGAACTCGACCCGGCCATCGAGCCCGAGCTGGGCTGCGTTCTCACGAGCCAGGGACAGCGCGGCCTCGGAGGTGTCCGTTGCGGTCACCCGGCAGCCAGGGATCTCGTCGGCGATCGCGAGGGCGATTGCGCCGGAACCCGTCCCGATGTCAAGCACCCTCCCGGGTGCGACATCCAACGCGATATCGACCAACAGCTCCGTTTCGGGCCGCGGCACCAGCGCCCGACTGTCAGAGATCAGCTCGATGTTCCGGAAGCCCCGGCGTCCGAGGATGAAGGCGATCGGCTCGCGCTTCAACCGCCGCCGCATCATCGCTCCGAACTCACGGGCGGCCGATGCGGGCACAGGTGCCTCGGGAGCCGCGGCAAGCCGCGCCCGGTCCCATCCGGTCGCCTCGCAGAGCATCAGCTCTGCGTCGAGCCTGGGGCTGTCGACTCCCGCTGCGGTCAGCGCGTCCACAGCAGCGCCGAGGCCGTCCCTGACGCTGCCAGCCGCGCTCACCAGAGTTGCGAGGTCACGTCTCGGATGCCTGCATCTCGAGCCGCGCCCGCTTGTCCTCGGCGGTCAGGACATCGGTGAACTCCTGGAGCTGGCCACCAAGCACACCCTCGAGATTGTGGGAGGTGTGCTTGACCCGGTGGTCGGTGACCCGACCCTGTGGAAAGTTGTAGGTACGGATCTTCTCGGAGCGCTGGCCGGTACCGACCTGGGCCTTGCGCTCGGAGGCGATCTCCGCCTGCTGCTCGGCGCGCTTCTGCTCGTAGATCCGCGCACGAAGGACGCGCATACCTCGCTCACGGTTCTGGAGCTGGGACTTCTCGTCCTGCATCGAGACCGTGATCCCGGTCGGCTTGTGGGTTATCCGAACCGCCGAGTCGGTCGTGTTGACCGACTGCCCGCCCGGGCCCGAGGATCGGTAGGTGTCGATCTCGAGGTCCGAAGCCTGAATATCGACATCGACCTCCTCCGCCTCGGGAAGCACGGCCACCGTTGCGGTCGAGGTGTGGATCCTGCCCTGGGACTCGGTCTCGGGCACCCGCTGGACGCGGTGCGTTCCGCCTTCGAACTTGAAGACCGAGTAGGCGCCGTCGCCCTTGATCGCGAAGGTGACCTCCTTGAAGCCGCCCATCTCGGCCGGCGAAAGCGAGATCGCCTCGATCGAGAAGCCCCGCTCCTCGGCGTAGCGGGTCAGCATGTTGTAGAGGTCGCCGGCGAAGAGAGCCGCCTCATCGCCACCGGTTCCGGCCCGGATCTCAACCAGCACATCCTTCTCGTCATTCGGGTCGCTCTCGACCATCGCGAGACGAATCTCCTCGGCAAGCTGCTCGATCTGGCCGGGCGCGTCGGCTACCAGCTGGCGCAGCTCGGGGTCCTCGTCGTCGGCGAGCAGTTCCCTCGCGCTTTCCAGGTCATCGACCAGGGTCCGGTAGCGGCCGGCGAGCTCGTTTGCGACCTGGAGGCTCTGGTACTCGCGCCCGACCTCCGCGTAGCGATTCCGATCACCGATCACAGCGGGGTCGGACATCTGTGCCTCGAGCTCGGCGAACCGGCCCTCGAGCTGCTCGATCAGGCTTTCGATCATCCAGGCAGTGTGACGAGTGATGCAGCGCGACGGTCTGAACGCCGCCGATCACCTGATGGCTTCCGCCTCAGGCTACGATCTCGATCGGCTCGTACTTCGCAAGCTCCATCGGATCCTCTTTCGCAAGCACCGCCTCGAGCGAGGCGATCGCGACCGCGAGCTGCTCCTCGTCGGGCTCACGCGTGGTCAGGTTCTGGAGCATCAGGCCCGGCCACATGATTCCCCGGACCCACTTCTTCGAGCGATTCCGCCCGGCCCACTTGATCACCTCGTAGGAGAGGCCTGCAATCAACGGAATGCCGAGGATGCGTGAGAGGACCAGCCAGTACCAGGCCGGCAAACCGATCGGCGCGAAGACGAAGATCGCAAGGACCATGACGATCAGCAGGAAGCTGGTTCCGCAGCGCGGATGCAGACGCGAATAGAGCTTCGCCCGCGAGGGGGTCAACTCGTCCTCGGCCTCGTAACAGGAGATCGTCTTGTGCTCGGCGCCGTGGTACTCGAAGACCCGGCGCAGATCCTTGAGGCGGCTGATCAGGACGATGTAGCCGAGGAATATTCCCGTCCGCAGGATTCCCTCGATCAGCCAGAAGAGGATGGGCGAGCCGAGGCTGTCCTTGATCAGGCTCGTCAATCCGACCGGGATCACAAAGAAGAGGCCGACGGATAGGAGCAGTGAGAGGAAGATGGTGAAACCCCACATCCATCCTCCGATCTCCTCCTGCTCCTCGGGATCGAGCTGTGCGTTGGCAGACAGCGAGAGAGCTCTGAAGCCGATCTTCATCGATTCGGCGAGCGCAACGACCCCGCGAAGGATCGGCAGTCGCCAGAACCTATGTCGCGAGGCCCATGGCTTCAAAGACTCCTGGTTGACCTGGATCTCGCCATCCGGAGTGCGCATCGCGACCGCCCAGTTGGTGACGCCGCGCATCATCACGCCCTCGAGCACGGCCTGACCACCAACCGGTGCATCGCGGGTGGCGACAAGCGCCCCATCGGGCATCAGTCGCTCGTCCAACTCAGCGGTGGACAGTGGTGCGACGAGCTCTTCGACCCCCTCGGGGGTCAAGGCGTCGTTCTCAGGCTTCGCAGGGCAGTGAGGAACCCGTGTCCTGTGCTCCCCCGCTGCATCAGCTTTCTACTCTCCCGACCGATCGCGCTTGGCGGCGCGGCGCTGGAAGCGCTCAACACGGCCGCCAGTGTCGACAAGCTTCTGCTTGCCTGTGTAGAACGGGTGGCATGCCGAGCAGATCTCGACGTGGAGATCGTCCTTCGTGGAGCGGGTGTAGAACTGATTGCCGCAAGAACAGTGCACGTTCGCGAGCACGTACTCGGGATGGATTTCGGTCTTCATAGGAGGAAAGTCTAGCGGGGTCGTCCAATTGGCATTTAGACGTCCGACGCTGCGGAGATGCTTGTCTCAAGCAGCACGTGGGTACCGAGGAGAGAGGAGCCCAGATGCGCATCGATGGTTTTCCTGAGCAGTCGCCGTTCAAGAGCAACATGGCCCGTGGCCTGAATGAGGCCCTGTCGGCATGCAACGAGTGGACGGTGCTTGCGTCCAAACGGGGCTACGACTCAGACCTGGGGTCGCCGGCCGCCGACGAAGCTGACGGCCTCGGCCCGCCGACCTGGGTCGAGCAGGTTCAGCGGCAACGCCCGGCGCCTTCGGCAGGCGCCGACGCGATCGGGCCCCCCACATGGGTGCAGGGCCAATCGTCGATTGACCAAGCCGCATAGCAGGCGCGACGCGACGCGCCTGCGTCAGACTGCGCGCTCGACTCAGCTCTCGTACCGGAAGGGCAACTCCATCAGCGCCGCACTCGTCACCTCGACCTTGAAGCCGATCGGCTGCGGACCGCGGAATGGGAAGTCCTCGCCGGTGTATTTCCGGGCAAGCCGGTCCCCCACTGCCTGACCCTCGTCTCCGCGAAGGATCTCGACAACCTTGCCGCGGAGTCTTGCTGTCCGGTAGGGGTCAGCCATGTCGACAACCGACATCGCGAGGCGTGGATCCCGGAGCAGGTTCTGCGCCTTGCGGCTGACCTCCTGGGTGTAGATCTCGAGCCGATCCCGGTCATCGGGATCGATTCCAAACCAGACAGCCACCGAAGCGGGAGAGCCATCGGGCATCACGGTCGCGACGTGAACGAAGTTGGTGCCTTCGATCAGGGGTCGCACATCGTCTGGAATCGGAGCCATCTACATCTCCTGGTAAAGCGGGCCGTCACCACCCTCCGGAAGGGTCAGCCTACCGCCCTTTGCGGTGATCGCGCCACACTGGACGCAGTTGGAGGCGGTGACGTGAACGTCAACCTCGGGTGAGTCGCCTTCGAGCTGGTCCTCGGGAATTTCATAGACCTGCGCCGGGCACATCGAGACCCAGGTCTGGGCTATCTCGCGAGCCACCCGTGACTGGATGCGGATGTGATTCGGCGCGTCGTCGCGAGTCGCGTTGCCGGAGAGGAAGACCGAGTCGAGCTTGTTGAAGGTCAGCTCGTTATCGGGCGCGGGATACATGTCGCCCGCCTTGCCGATCTCCATCTCGTGGGTGGCGTCATCGTGGCTCTTCCAATGACCGCCCGGGAACACACCCTTTGTCACGGTCATTGTGGTGGCGATTGCGCCACCGACGAAAAAGCCCTTGTCGAAGGGCTGGCGTGCGTTGCGGACCCGGAAGAGATCCTTCTCGATGATCGAGTTGTGGACCTTCTCGTCGTAGGCCTCGAAGTTGACAGAGTCCTGCCTGAGCGCTTCCACGATCGTCTCGGCGGCGTAGATGCCGGCGTGCATCGCGTAGTGGATGCCCTTCAGCTCGGCGACATTGACCATCCCGGCGGCATCTCCTGCGATCACCATTCCGGGCACCGCGAGGCGCTTCGGCATTGCGAAGTAGCCACCCGACGGGATCGTCTTGGCACCCCAGCCGACCCGCTTTCCGCCCTTGAGGATCTTCCTGATGAAGGGGTGCGTCTTGAGCAACTGAAGCTGGTCGTGGCAACTGACGGTTGCGTCGGTGTAGTCGAGACCGACAACCATGCCGATGCAGATCTTGTCCTCGCCCATCGGGTAGATGAACGATCCGCCGAACTCGTTGTACTTGGAGCCCTTGCGCAGTGGCCACCCCATCGTGTGGATCACACGGTCAAGTGGCTCCTCGACCTCCCAGACCTCCTTGACTCCCAGCTCCCAGCGCTGCGGATCCAGGCCATGGAGATCGAAGAAGTCGAGGGCGCCGTAGGTGAGGTGCCCAAGTGTTCCCTCCGCGAGGACTGTCGCCTTCGCGACAACGTCCGAGCCCGGCTCGAAGTTCGAGAGCTCCTGCCCATCCTTGCCCCGGCCGCGGTCACCGGAGCGAACTCCCCTGACCACGCGGTCCTCGACCAGCAGCTTCGTGGCGGCGGTTTCGGCTAGCACGTAGACGCCGGCCTCCTCGGCCTTCTCGGCCAGGAAACGACCGAGTTTGGAAACGGAGACGCCGTAGTTGCCGTGATTGCGGAAGTTCGGCGGCATCGGCTTGAGCGGAAGCGCCGCCCGCTTTGTCAGCAGGTAGACGGCGTCCTTCGTGACCTCCCCGTAGACCGGCCACTCGGATGGATCAAGGTCGGGAAAGAGCTCCTGCATCGCCGATGGGCGCATGTTGGCGCCGGAACAGAGATGCGCACCGGGGACCTTGCCCTTCTCGATCACCGCGACCGGGACCTCACCGAGCTTCTCGGTCAGCTCCGGTTCGTTCTCCAGCAGTTGCATGACCTTGTTGGCGCAGGCGAGCCCGGCGGGTCCGCCGCCGACAATCGCTACGCCAACTTCGATGCGCTCGTCCTCGGGGTCCGTGGGAGTCCCGATCACCTCGCTCGAATCGAAAGGAGGAGGAAACTTGTCTGGCGATACAGGAGGCATCTGGTCACTCCAATGGTTGGATTGAAAGCTTTTGTTGCCAATGCTGCTTGGTTGCTGGCTGCTGATCATCGGCCGCTGGTCGTTGCTTCGCCGGCCTTGACCGACTTGCAACGACCAGCGTCATCGCCGACCGATCTGGATTGGGCCGGCCTCTGTTCAGCCTGCCTTCCTGGCCTTGATGGCCTCGGTCAACTTCGGCATGATCTTGTTCAGGTCACCAATCACACCGAGGTCTGAGAAATCGAAGATCGGCGCGTTCGGGTCCTTGTTGATCGCCAGGATGTTCTCCGAGTTCTGCATTCCGACCTTGTGCTGGATCGCTCCGGAAATCCCAACCGCGAGATACAGCTTCGGCGCGACGGTCTTGCCCGTCTGGCCGATCTGTGCCGCATACGGGTACCAACCGGCATCGACCACCGCTCGGGTGGCCGCAACTGCTCCGCCCATCGACTCTGCGAGTTCCTCACAGGCCTTGAATCCCTCGGCCTGGCCGAGACCGCGGCCACCACCGACGAGGACATCTGCATCCTCGATGTTGACGTCGGCGCCGCGCTGCTCGCCGCGCTGGACCATCGTTGCCCTGGTCGACCACTCCGATAGCTCGACGTCGAGATCAACAATCGCTGCCGTCCCACCCGACTCGCGGATGTCGAAGGCATTGAGGCGGCTGATGATGATTCCGGGCTCCGAGACGTAGCCGACATCGGCGATCTGGGAGTCCTGGAGGATCGGCCGCTCCGCGATCAGCTTGCCGCCGTCCACCTTGACCGCGGTCACCTCCATCGTGACGCCGGCGCCGAGCCGGGCGGTCAGTCCAGCGCCGATCTCAAATCCGAGCAGACCGCCACCGAAGATCGCGTATCCGTAACCGTCGTCAGCCATCACCTTTGCCATCACATCGACGATCGGCTGGGCGAGTCCCTCCGGAACATCCTTGGCGCGATAGACCTTTGCCGCTCCGTAATTGCCGAGTGCGGCGCAGGCGTCATCGGCGATATCGCCCACGACAACCGCGGCTGCTTCGCCACCGATTTCGGCGGCCAGCTTGGCTGCCTCTGAAATGGCTCCAAGCGAGTTCTTGTTGAAATTGCCCTCATCATCATGCAGGGCGTAGACCAGGATGCCCGGCATCTAGATCAGCTTCCTTTCGTCGAGCCACGCGACGATCTTTTCGACCGTCTCGTTGGTGTCCTCGTCCTCGATTATCTCGCCGGACTTCTTCGCCGGTGGAGGGTTGAGGGAGAGGACTGCTGTACGGGAACCAATGGTGCCGACGCGGTCGGCCTCGATGCCGACGTCGCCATTCGCCTTGGTGTCGAGCGGCTTCTTCTTCGCTCCCATGATCGCCTTCAGCGACGGATACCGCGGCTCGTTGATCGCGTCGCCGACGGCGATCACGGCCGGAAGCGCGACCTCGACCGTGTCGTAGCCATACTCGGCCTGACGCTCACAGCGAAGCTTGCCATCGGACACGTCGATCTTGATCACCTGGGTCAGCGAAGGCATCTTCAGATGGTCGGCCACGACGGCGCCGATCGTGTAGCACTCTCCATCGTCGGACTGCTGCCCGAGAAGGACGAGGTCGGGATTCTCCGACTCGAGCACCTTCGCGAGCGCGTAACCGGTGGCGCAGACATCTGAGCCCTCGAGCGCGTCATCGCTGAGATGGACGGATCGATCGGCGCCAAGCGCCACAGCCTTCTGCAGAGCTCGCACGGCGGTGCCGGGGCCCATCGTCACGGCGACGACCTCCTCGACCGGAATCACTCCGCCCTCTTTGATCTGCATTGCTTCTTCGATCGCATGGGTATCAAATGGATTGAGGTTCTTCTCACCGCTTCGGTCGATTCGCATCGTCTCTGGATTGATGCGCTTCTGAACCGCAGCGTCCGGTACCTCTTTGACCAGGACGCAGATCTTCAAGTCAGGCCTCCTTCGGGGGTGTCTCGTGCGGACCAGAAGGGCGGTGGTGAGCCATTCACAACCGGCATGGGTCCGTTGCGAAACGGGATCTTAGCGCCTCGGCAGGAGGGTTGACTGACAAGTCAATCGGTGGCCTCCCGAGCGGCTTCGATGCGGCTCACCCGGACGGCGCTCAGGTTCGCCTACAGCCGGCGCGACGAGAGCCGGGACCGTTCCAGCCGTCCGTCAGGCGTGGTCAGAGTCAAATCGACCACGTAGCGCCCCCGTTCCAGCTTCCCAGCGGGGAGTCGGAGCGCGCGCGGTCTTCCGGGATTCACCTTTCCGACCCTGATTCGTCTGACCGTTCGCCTTCGATGCCGAATCGTCACAACCGCAGTCGCCGATTCGACGGAGCTGACTTCGATGCCAAGGGCTCCGGGCTTGCCGCCCGCACCAAACACGGGGCTCGACAGTGAAAAGTTTCGCAGCAGCTCGCAGCGCTGTTGTTGCGTGTATCCCGAAAGCAGAGCAAAACGACCATTGCGCCGTTTCAGCGCGAAACGTCTGATCTCGATTCGGCCCCCGAGCGTGAGCGTCTTCATCCGGACCACGTAATAGCCGTCATTCAAGCTGCCTGCGCGATCCCGCCAGGAGAAGGACCTGGTCCCGGAGAAGCTCTTGACCAGGTGTGGTTTCGTGGTCTCCTGCAACGTGCCGACGCGGCTTATACGCGTCAGCACGGGACTCTCGGTTCGGGCACGGAACCGGAAACTCAGGCCCTTTCCGACGGGCTTGACCGAAGCCCGGTGGAAGCCGGACTCGGTGACGCAAACGCCACCCGCAGGCGCCGAAGCGCTGCTGAATGTCCAGCCAAGACCGAGAATCTTCACCTCAGAGGTGGTGGCAAGCAGATCGAACGTCTTGAAGCGCGTCTGCCCGAAGTACTGATCAATGAACGCCTGCGCCTCGGAGTTGTGCCTTGCGACCCGGAGGGCGTCGTCACCCACCTCGATCGTCGCGGTGATCAGACGGGGATTGTCGTCCAGCCCGCGGGCTCGTGGATCGGTCCGGATCCTGTCAACCAGGTGCAGGTCGAGATCCAGCTGCCTGCCGCGTGAGAGCTGGATCCGGATCTTGGACAGGCCGCAATAGTTGTTGAAGTCGGGGATCTCGCCCGTCCAGTCGCCACCGGTGCCGGATACGTGGATGTAGTGCGAATCCTCGCCGGGGCCAAGGGCGCGACCGCTCGCGTCGGCTGCGGGGTTCGCGATCCTCGCGCCGAGAATTCTGGCGCCCGGAGTGGAAATGAACTTCCATGCGCCTGGGCCGCTGAGATCGGCGGAGTCCTTCTGCCAGACGCCCGGCCGGCCGGATGAGCCCCAACCCTCCACCCGCAGGATGCGATGAACGGTCCCCCTTCCGATCGTGAAGATGCTGATCCGGTCGGTGATCCTTCCGGGGACCTTGGGCTGCTGCACCCAACTGGCTCCGGGAAGCTGGATCGGCGCGCGGGGCTTGCCCGTTTGGTCCTCCCAGGAGAAATCGAAGAAGAGATTGTCCATCCCGGCAATGTCGAAATCGAAGAGCCGGGTGTACATGTCGCCGAAGCGATCGATCGTGAACATCGTCGATCCGCTCGTCTGGAAGTTGACCGCCTTGAGTCGACCCCGCCGGGGGCCGCACATCTCATAGCTTCGGTCCCGCGGGAGCCACGGATCGTTGAGCGTGAATCTCTGACCGCCAGGGCTGAGACTCCAGACATGGGAAACCTTGCCCTCGCCGACCGTCTGACGATTGCCGGCGGGATCGACCCAGTATCTGGACTCTCGCGGCGAGATGACCGACCACGACCATGCCTTGGCATCTGCCGGGGCGGTGAACCCGGGTCCGCCCCAGAACGGGAACCCCCAGCGCGAGGTCCAATTGAACCGATCAGGGGAGGAGAGGGCCTGGTCCATCGTGTAGATCCATCGCCCCGAGTTGAGCGCCACCAGCTCATCATCGTCGGCGGATATCTGCTGGACATCGCCGTCGAGGCAGGCGGGCGCGGAAACATGCCGCCAGGGTCCCGTCTCACCGGCCCGCTCGGTGTTGGGCCTGTAGAAGAGTCGACCGCCCCGCACTCCGAAATACCAGCGGCGGTTTTGTGAGAGCGTCGGCGAGCTGAG
>JBBQZL010000018.1:0-21470 GCA_038207745.1 Solirubrobacterales bacterium | reverse complement strand
TGTGTGCATTCTTCGCCATGGAGAACGACTTCAGGACGATCGGGTCCGGACCGGCCGGGCCGATGTTGGTCGCCGATGTCCGGGCCGACATCGGCGCAACGGCTGTGCCCCTCGGGATCAATCAGGCCTACGCCTTCTTTCTGCTCGACGCCAATGGTCATAGCTATGTGCTGGGCCTCGGCCACTACCCGGGAGATGGATCGAAGTACCTGTTTGCCTCCTACTTCCCGATCCGGTCGGCGGAGTAGTGGCGGCCCCGATCCCCGGCGCTGTCCCGCGGGATGATCCGGCGGGCCGAGCGGGCGAATGGCGGACGGGCCGTCCAATTCGCGCGGCCCGCTTCATGATGTGCGGATGCGTCTCGCAAAGTTCCTCGCCCACTCCGGAGTCGCCTCCCGCCGAGCGGCCGAGCGGCTGATCGTTGCCGGGCGCGTAACGGTGGGCGACGAGCGCGTCTCCGACCCCGCGCGCGATGTCAGCGAGGACGACGATGTCCGTATCGACGGGGGAGGGCTGAAGCTCGAGGCCCATGAGGTCTGGATGGTCAACAAGCCCAAGCACGTGGTCTCGACGGCCAGGGAACCCGGCTCAAGGCGGGCGGTGGTCGAGCTGGCCGAGTCAGCGGCGAGGCTCTATCCGGTCGGCCGGCTCGACGTCGACTCAACCGGCCTGATCCTGCTGACCAATGACGGCGAACTCGCAAACCGGCTCACCCATCCAAGATACGAGGTCGCAAAGACCTACAGGGTGACCCTGAAGACCCACCTGGGCGACGGCGATCTGGAACAGCTCAAGGGTGGGGTGATGCTGGACGATGGGCGCACCCTGCCTGCCCAGGTCCGGCGCCTGACCGGCAAGACGATCGAGATCACGATCCGCGAGGGGCGCAACCGGCAGATCCGCCGGATGGCCGAGGCGGTTGGCAACCGGGTCGCCGATCTGACCAGGATCAGGTTCGGTCCGTTGAGGATCGGAAACCTCGCGGTCGGAGACGCCAGGCGGCTCGACGACGAGGAGATTCGCCGGCTCTGGAAAGATGCCGGGCGTGAGTGAGAAACGTCTATTCGCAGTTCGGGGCGCGACCCCGGTCGACGCCAACGATGCAATCTCGATCGAGAGCTGCACCAAGGAGCTGCTCTCGGAGCTGATCGAGCGCAACGGGATCAAGGGTGGCGACATGGTCAGTTGCCTGTTCACGACGACCCCGGACCTCAACGCCCAGTTCCCGGCCGTCGCGGCCCGCAAGCTCGGCCTCAATCACGTGCCCCTGATGTGTGCGCGGGAGATCGATGTGCCCGGGGCGATGCCCAGGGTGGTCCGGGTCCTCCTCCACTACTACGGCGATCCCGCCCGGGAACCCGTCCACTGCTACCTCGGAGCGGCACAGTCGCTCCGGTCCGACCTGCACGCCGCCCAGTGAGTATGCCTGGATGACCAAAGTCAGATACGCGAAGCGGGTTGCCAGGATGCCCGGCTACAAGGCCGGGGTTCCCAAGGGCACGGCGCCCGAGCAGATCGCCGCTGGCAATCTCGCGCAACTTGCCTCGAATGAGTCGCCGCTGGCGCCGCACCCAGCGGTGATCGAGGCCATGCAGCGGACCGCGGCGGCGATGAACCGATACCCCGATCCCGACGCGACACTGCTGCGCACCCGGATCGCCGAGCGCTACGACTTGGACCCGGCGCGGGTCGCGGTCGGCAACGGCTCCTGCGAGATCCTCCTGGCCGCCGCCCAGGCGCTGCTCGAGCCCGGGGACGAGATCGTCTACGCATGGCCCTCGTTTTCGATCTACCCGCATCTTGCGGCGACGACCGGGGCCACCGAGATCCGGGTTCCCCTCGACGGTGAAGATCGCCACGATCTCGAAGCAATGCTGGAGGAGATCACGGTCGCGACCCAGATCGTCCTGGTCTGCAACCCGAACAATCCGACCGGCACCGTGGTTCCCTTCGAGGAGATCGCCCGGTTCATCGAGCGGGTGCCCGGTCACGTCACCGTGATCATCGACGAGGCCTATGTGGAGTTCCTGCAGTCAGATGATCCGGATTCGACACTGGACCTGCTTCCGAGGTACCCGAACCTCATCCTGCTGAGGACCTTCAGCAAATGCTATGGCCTTGCCGGGGTCAGGGTCGGCTATGCGCTTGGCTCGGTCGGATTCAGGTCAGCCGTCGATGCGGTCCGCCAGCCTTTCGACGTCAACGCGATCGCGCAGGCTGCCGGTGCCGAGGCGATTCTCCACTCCGATGATGTGGCCAACAACGTCGAGAACGCGATCACGCAAAGGGTGGTGGTCGAGGAGGGTCTGCACGCGATCGGGCTGGAGACCGCCGAGACCGAGGCAAACTTCTCCTGGGTCAGGCTCGGCGACGCCGACGAGGCGGAGATCGTCGCGGGCCTGGCGGAGAGCGGAATTGCGGTCCGCCCGGGCACTCCACTTGGTGGGCCGGGGCATATCCGGGTCAACTATGGAACCCCGGCCGAGAACGAGAGATTTCTCTCGGCATTGGCGGGCCTGGTCGCATAAGTTCGACTAATCCCTTCCCACCTGCTAGAAATGATGGCGGTATGAAGGCACACGGCACACGGCAGATCAACTCCGGCGCATCCCGCGCCCCGATCGCCGCCGCCCGTTTTGCCTGCTCCTATACCTGGCGATTTATCTAGGCGTCCGGTTCGCGGCCCACAGCCGCCGAACAGGAGTTTTGACGGATGCCGAGCCAACCGGCCGATCCGCGATCGCGGATCGGCAATCGACCAGAAGTAGGATTTCGCAGACTTATAGGAAAGGCCACGAGAATGATGATTGTTATGAAGGAGGGGGCGACAGCCGAGCAGATCGCCCACGTTGTGGACCGAGTCGAGTCCGTCGGATGTTCAGCCCACGTTTCCCAGGGAGAGTTGCTGACGCTGATCGGAGCGATCGGAGATCGCGGCAAGGTCGCAGAGCTGGGCCTCGAGGTCGCCGACGGCGTCGACCACGTGGTTCCGATCGCGAAGCCGTACAAGCTCGCATCGCGTGAGTTCCGAAAGGGCGCTGACAGCGTTCTCGATGTCGGCGGACGGAAGATCGGCGGCAGCAATTTCGCCCTGATCGCCGGGCCATGCACGGTCGAGAACCGAGATCAGTTGATCACCTCCGCCCTCGACGTCGCGGCTGCCGGCGCCACGCTCCTTCGCGGTGGCGCCTACAAACCACGAACGTCGCCCTACAGCTTCCAGGGCCTCGGGGTCGAAGGCCTGAGCCTGCTTCAGGAGGCCAAGGATCAGACCGGCCTGCCGATTGTCACCGAGTTGCTTGATCTGCGTGATCTCGACGATGTGCTCGAGGTGGCCGACGTGGTCCAGGTCGGAGCACGCAACATGCAGAACTACGCGCTGCTCGGTGAGCTCGGACGTGCCGGTACCCCTGTGCTGCTCAAGCGCGGCCTCTCTGCGACGGTCGAGGAGTTGCTGATGGCCTCCGAGTACATCCTCAAGGAGGGCAACGAGGACGTGATGCTCTGCGAGCGTGGAATCCGCACCTACGAGACGGCGTACCGCTTCACGCTCGATCTGCTCGCGGTCCCGGCGCTCAAGGAACTGACACATCTGCCGGTGATCGTCGATCCGAGCCATGCACCGGGTCGTCGTGACTGGGTTGAGCCGATGTCGCTTGCCGCAGTTGCGGCCGGAGCGGACGGAATCATCGTCGAGGTCCACAACGATCCCGAGGCCGCCGTCTGCGACGCGGCCCAGCAGCTTCCGAGCGCAACCTTCAACGAGGTTGCCGCGAAGATCGAGGCAATCGCCCACGTGGTTGGCAAGACCGTCTCGCGGGCCTGAGGATCCAGAGGTGGCCGCGGCGCGATCGAAGCTGGAGCCGTGCCGTGTGGCGATTCTCGGGATCGGCCTGATCGGCGGCTCGGTCGGGCTGGCCGCGAAGCGTGATCAGTGTGACGGCGTAAGCGAGGTCGTCGGCTTTGATCCCGACCCGGAGACGAGGCGCCGGGCGATCGAGTTTGGCGCGGTCGATGTCGTGGCCGACTCGGTGGCCGAGGCATGCGCCGGGGCTGATCTCGTCTTCTGCGCCGCGCCGGTCGGTGAGCTGACCGCCCTTGTCCGCAACGCACTCGATTCGGTTGACCAGGGGACCGTCGTCACCGACGTCGGATCGACCAAGCGCCAGATCGTCGCCGAACTCGGAACCGACCCCCGATTCATCGGTGGTCATCCATTGGCCGGCGCCGAGACATCCGGAGTCACGAACGCGCGGGCCGAGTTTCTCGATGGCGCCCGTTGGTACCTGACTCCCACCCCGATCTCGAGCGGTGTGCTTTACGACCGGCTCCAGCGGACGATTTCCGCGCTCGGATCGCGGCCGCAGGCAATCGAGGCAGCCGCCCATGATCGGCTGATGGCGACAATCAGCCACCTTCCGCACGTGGTCGCAAACGTGCTGGTTTCCCAGGCCCGTGAGGAGCTCAGCAGGGACTCCGAGAAGATGCCCGAGATCGGACCGAGTTTCCGCGATGCAACGCGGGTTGCGGGGTCGAATCCGGCGATCTGGACCGACATCTTCGACTCGAATCGGGAAGCCGTGGGCGACGCCATCGAGATGGCCGGTCGCCGCATGCTCGAATCTGCCGAACTGATCAGATCGGGCGACCGCGACGCGGTGGCCGAGTGGCACAGCGCTGCCGCCGACGACCGCCGGCTGGTCTCCGAATCCCAGCTCACCGATGGCCCGCTGCAGGAGCTTCGGGTCACGATCCGCAATCGCCCCGGTGCACTCGCCTCATTGGCACTCGCGCTCGGCGAGGCCGGGGTGAACATCACGGACATGGCTCTCTACCCGGCAAGCGACATGAGCACCGGTGCGGTGTCGCTCTGGCTTTCCGGCCTGGACAACACCAAGCGTGCAGCCGAGCTGGTCCGCTCGCTCGGCCACGTCGTGGTGATCGTCGACGGCGGAGGGGATGTGAACGGGTGAGCGTCGGCCAGCGCGACTCCCGGGAATTTGCCCCGGTTGCCTCGATCACAGGCACGATTCGCCCACCGGCCGACAAGTCGATCTCGCATCGTGCCGCACTGCTCGGTGCGATGAGCGACGGCAGGACGGTCATCGATGGCTACCTCGATTCCGCCGACACGAGATCATCGCTGCAGGCGGCAATTGCGCTTGGTGCCAATGTCGATGGTGCGGACGAGTCATACGTCGCCGACCGGATCACGATGACCGGCGTCGGCCTGCGGGCGGCCGGCTCGGCCGGCGTCGATGTCGGCAATGCCGGAACCCTCCTCCGGCTGCTGCCGGGCTGGCTGGCTGGACAGGAGACCGGAAGCTGGGTGATCGATGGCGACGCGTCGATACGGCGCCGACCGGTTGATCGTGTGGTCGAGCCCCTGAGGCTGATGGGCGCCCGCATCGAGTGTCGGGACCAGCGGCTCCCCCCGGTCTCGATAGATGGTGCATCGCTGACCGGGATCACCTATGAGCTGCCGGTCGCAAGCGCGCAGGTCAAGTCCTGCCTGCTGCTTGCGGGTCTCCTGGCGGAGGGCGAAACCCGGATCATCGAGCCGATCGCGAGCCGCGATCACACCGAACGGATGCTGACCGCGGCGGGAGCCGAGATCGAACGCGACGGCAACGCGATCACCGTGCAGCGTGCCGAGCGCCTCGAGCCGGCGATGATCTCCGTTCCGGCTGACTTCTCATCGGCCGCCTTCTTCATCGTCGCGGGTTGCATCGTCCCGGGAAGTGAGATCGTGCTGCCGGACGTGGGCATGAACCCCACCCGGACGGGCCTTCTCACGGCTCTGGGGCGGATGGGCGCCGAGATCGAGATCGAGGGAGAGTCGGCGACCGGTGGTGAGCCGACGGGGACGATCATCAGCCGGCACTCGGCGTTGACGCCGACCGAGGTCGGCGGCGACGAGATCCCGCTTGCAATTGACGAACTGCCGCTGATCGCCCTGGCCGCCTGCTTTGCCGAGGGCGATACGACGATCCGGGATGCCGGAGAGCTGCGACGGAAGGAGTCGGATCGGATCGCCTCGGCCGCGGCGGCGCTGCGGGGTCTGGGGGCCGAGGTCACCGAATCAGCGGATGGGATGGTGATCCATGGAACCGGTTCTCTTCGCGGCGGCGAGGTCGACTCGGAAGGTGATCACAGGATCGCGATGCTGGGAGCTGTCGGGGGTATCGCGTCCGAGCGGGGATCTGTGGTGCATGGGATCGCAGCGGCCGCCGTCAGCTACCCGGGTTTCGAGCGGGACCTGGCTGCGCTGGTGGGGGACTGAGCCCCGGAGGGTGTGGCCTTCTACGCTCTCAGCACATGGTTATCGCTATCGACGGCCCCGCCGGGGCCGGCAAGTCCTCTGTGGCGCGCGGGGTCGCTGAAGCGATTGGTTTCACCTACCTTGATTCAGGCGCGATGTATCGCTGTGTCGCGCTCGCGGCGTTGGAGAAGAGCGTGGACCTCGACGATGCAGGCGCCGTGGCCCCCCTCGCCGAGTCTGCCGAGATCGGGTTCAGCGGGCAGCAGGTCACCCTCGGCGGACGCGACGTCAGCGCCGAGATCCGCTCACCCGAGGTCTCGGCCGCCGCGTCGCGCGTCTCCGTTCATCCGGGTGTCCGCGCCGCAATGGTGGCCCGGCAGCGAGAGATCAGTGGAAGCGGCCGTTTCGTGACCGAGGGCCGGGACATCGGGACCGTCGTCAGCCCTGACTCCCCGCTGAAGATCTTCCTGACCGCCGATGAGCGCGAGAGGGCCGGGCGCCGCGCCGCCCAGACCGGTGGGAACGCCGGTGAGATCCTCGCCGACCAGCAGGATCGCGACAGACGCGACATCGAGCGAGATCATGGTGCGCTGACGGCTGCGCCTGATGCGGTGGAAATCGATACGACAGATCTGAGTCTTGAAGAGGTGGTCGGCCGCGTGGTCGAGCTGGCCCGAGAGAGAGGCATTTGATGAGCAGCAGCGGGTCACGAATACTCAAACGACCGACGGTCGCCGTGGTCGGGTTCCCGAATGTCGGCAAGAGCACGCTTGTGAACCGGCTCTCGGGCGGGCGCGACGCCGTGACCCACTCGGAGGCCGGTGTGACCAGGGATCGCAAGCGGGTTCCCTGCGACTGGAACGGGGTCGAGTTCGACCTCCTCGATACCGGTGGAATCGATCTCGCCGATGAGGCCCAGCTTGCGCGTGACATCCAGTCCCAGGCCCGGGAGGGGATGACCGAGGCGGATGTGATCCTGCTCGTGGTCGACGCAAAGGCAGGCCTTCGAGCCGGTGACGCCGAACTCGCCGTGACCCTGCGTGGATCCGAGGTTCCGATCGTGGTTGCCGTCAACAAGTCCGATCGCCCGATCGATACCCATCTGACTTCGGAGTTCCACGCGCTCGGCCTCGGGGAGCCGCTCCCGGTCTCGGCAAGCCACGGTCTGGGGACCGGGGACCTGCTCGACCGGATCGTCGGGGCATTCGGGGACAACGTCGGAGAGCCGGTCGACGACGGGATTCCGCGGGTTGCGGTGATCGGCCGCCCGAATGTGGGCAAGTCATCGCTGGTCAACTCATTTCTCGGCTCTGACCGGGTGATCGTCTCCGAGGTTGCGGGCACGACGCGGGATTCGATCGACACCGAGCTCGAGGTTGACGGACGCCCGATGATCCTGGTCGACACCGCCGGCCTGCGGCGCCGGTCCAAGGTCGCCGGCACCGTCGACTACTACGCGCAGCTCCGCTCCGAGCAGGCCGCCGACCGTGCCGATGTCGCCCTGGTCGTCTGCGACGCCTCCGAGGGCGTGACCTCCGAGGACCTCCGGATCGCGGAGCTGGCGATGAAGTCCGGTTGCGCGACCCTGATCGCGCTCAACAAGTGGGACATCTCGACCACGGACGTCGACGACGCTCGTGCCCGGATCCGCCAGAAGCTTCGATTGCGACCCTATGCGGTCACCTGCTCGGCAAAGACCGGCCGCAACGTCGCCTCGATAATGGGTCGCGCCCTGGTCCTTTCCGATCTCTCCGGGGTCCGCATCCCGACCCCGGAGTTGAACCGGTTCATCACCGATGTCGTGAGCACGACCCCGCCTCCGGCCCGGAGAGGTCGGAGGTTCAAGCTCTACTACGCGGCGCAGATCGGCGAGAGGCCGCCACGCTTCGCGATTCAGGTCAACGATCGCAAGCTGATCAACAGAGGTTGGGCCTACCACGTCGAAAACCGGCTCCGCGAGGCATACGGTTTCGAGGGGGTTCCGCTGATCATCGATTACGTACCGCACACGCGCAGGGACCTACATAGCTAAGGTTTCTCAGTCCCGTGACCAGTTTTTGCAGCCGAAGGAGATAGATCACCGATGACCGAGACCCGTCAGCTTGATGACAACGAGCATCTGTTCACCTCAGAGTCCGTAACCGAGGGGCACCCTGACAAGGTCGCCGATCAGATCTCCGACGGCATTCTCGATGCCGTGCTGGCTGTCGACCCCGAGAGTCGCGTCGCCTGCGAGACACTCGTCAACACCGGGATGGTCGTGATCTCGGGAGAGATCTCGACCAACGCGCAGGTCGACTTCCAGGAGATCGCGCGTGAGACGATCCGCAGAATCGGCTACGACAACCTCGCCTATGGGTTTGACGCTGACTCCTGCGCCGTCCTGGTCGCGGTCGACAAGCAGTCCCCCGATATCGCCCAGGGCGTCGATACCGCCCATGAGAAGCGGGCCCAGGGGTCTGATGACGCCTTCGACCTGGCCGGTGCCGGCGACCAGGGAATGATGTTCGGCTACGCCAGCAACGAGACCTCGTCGATGATGCCGATGCCGATCGAAATTGCGCACCGCCTTGCCGAGCGCCTCGCCGAGGTCCGCAAGGACGGGACCCTCTCCTACCTTCGCCCCGATGGCAAGACGCAGGTCACCGTCCGCTACCAGGACGATCGCCCCGTCGAGGTCACGACAGTCCTGATCTCCACCCAGCATGACCCCGACAAGGACTCCGTCACCCAGATCAAGCCTGATCTCTGGGAGCACGTCGTCCGTCCTGTGCTTGGCGATGAGTACTCGGACCTCTTTGACGAGGAGACGCTGCGGGAGAACTTCCTGGTCAACCCGACCGGCAAGTTCGTGATCGGCGGGCCAGTCGGAGACGCCGGGCTGACCGGTCGCAAGATCATCGTCGACACCTACGGTGGCGCGGCCCGCCACGGTGGCGGCGCCTTCTCCGGCAAGGATCCGTCGAAGGTCGATCGATCGGCCGCCTACGCCGTCCGCCACGTTGCGAAGAACATCGTTGCCGCCGGGCTTGCCGACCGCTGCGAGATCCAGGTCGCCTATGCGATCGGTGTCGCGCGCCCGGTCTCGATCTCGGTACAGACGTTTGGAACCGGCACGCTTCCCGATACACAGATCAGCCGTGTCGTCGAGAAGGTCTTCGATCTTCGCCCTGCCGCATTCCGCGAGTACCTGGACCTACACCGGCCGATCTACCAGAAGACCGCCGCCTACGGCCACTTCGGACGGTCTGATGACGACTTCACCTGGGAGCGCACCGACAAGGTGGACGCGCTTCGCGAGGCGGCCGGCACCGCAGTCGGCGCAACGGCGTAACCAGGGAGCGCCCCTCGGCGCGCCGGCTACTGGTCGAAGTGCCGCGTGGGCGCTTCTTCAGCCGGGCCCTGCGGAACCTGACCCTGCGGCTCGCCAAGACCGTGCGAGCCGGCGGCGCCTGTCTGGGTCGCCTGATCGACGCTGTGGACCACGTCGGCGGGGGACGCGACTCCGGCGAACACGAAGCCGTACTCACTTCCGCTGCCGGCGGTGTCGAAGTCGACGTCTCCGATGTGCATGAACCGCTGATAGACGGTCTGGCTGGAGTTGACGTTCTGGACCCGCTCGAGCCGGGTCTCCTGGATCTCGCGGGAGATGATGCCCCGCTTGATGTTGAGCCGCCGGTCGGTGATCGTGTAGGTGGTCGAGATCCGCTTCAGAAGCCCATAGAGAAACGTCACTGCGAGCACGACGAGGACCACGCCGAAGGTAAGTCCGGAGCCACCTGCAAACTTCGCGATCACCCCGAGAATGACGGCAATGAGCAGACCCTTGAGGTAGAAGCCGAGGATCGCCCGCCACGATGGGTGGCCCTCGAAAATCACTCTCTCTCCGGGGTGCAGTTTGACACTCACCGGCGGCAGCATACTTCCTTGCCACGATGCTGATCGCAAGAGTCGAACCCCTGACAACCGCGCGGGCCCTGCGCGGGCCCTTCGATTACCTGCTTCCTGACGAGATGTCCGAGGTCGCGGTCGGTGCGGTGCTGCGGGTCCCGTTCGGCCCTCAGCGGATCGTCGGAGTCGTCACAGGGCTTGCCGGCGGCACCGAGGTCCCGGCGCAGAAACTTGCCGAGCCGCTCGAGGTGCTCGAGGCAGAGACGACCGCGGAGCTGGTGGATATCGGCCTCTGGGTGGCGCGGGAATACTGCTCGACTCCCGCAAGGGGCCTTCAGCTCGTGCTGCCGCCGGGCACCGGCACGGGTGGGCAACGGGTCAGGGCCAAGCGGCAGCTCGTCGCGTCGCTGACGCCGGAGGGGGAAGAGGCGATCGGCCCCGGCACCCGCCTGGGGAAGAGGCAGCAGACGGTACTCGAGGCGCTGGCCGACGGGGTGCGCTCGTCGAAGCAACTCGCCGAGTCGGCGGGCGCCGATCGCGCGACCCTGCGGCGACTCGAGGAGCTCGGCCTGATCGAGACGCGCTCCGCCGGAGTTCGCCGCTCGGCCGGCGCAGATTCCCCTGACGGCGAGGGCGCCGCGGTCGAGGCTCCGACCCTGACCCGGGATCAGCAATACGCCGTCGATCGGATCACAGAGGCGATCGAGGCGGAGGGCCCGGATTCGACCGAGATCCTCCTTCACGGGGTCACCGGATCCGGAAAGACCGAGGTCTACATGGCCGCGGTCGAGAGGGTTCTGGCCCTGGGCCGCGGTGCGATCGTGCTCGTCCCGGAGATCGGCCTCACCCCGCAGGCCGTGAACAGGTTCCGCGCCAGGCTCGGGGACCGGGTGGCGGTAATGCACTCGGCGATGCCGCCCGGCCAGCGCTTCGACGAGTGGATGCGACTGCATCGAGGCGAGGCCACAGTCTGCGTCGGCCCGCGCTCGGCGATCTTCGCGCCGGTCGTGGATCTCGGCCTGATCGTGATCGACGAGGAGCACGACTCCTCCTACAAGCAGGAGGGTGATCCCTCATACGACGCCAGGGCGGTGGCCTCTCATCGGGCCGCCTCTCTTGGAGCGGTACTGGTCTGCGGAACGGCCACGCCCAGGCCCGAGACCTGGGTCAGCACGAAGAGGCTCGAGTTGCCGACGCGGGTCGATTCCAGCCGCGGGCTTCCGCCGGTTGAAGTCGTCGACATGCGTGGAGGTGACAGCCACACCGGCGTCCTTCACACCCGCACGATCGAGGCCCTAGAGGGCGTTCGGGAGGCCGGATCAAAGGCGATTGTGCTGATCAATCGGCGCGGCTTCGCGCCATGGCTGACCTGCCGATCCTGTGGGCACCATTGGGGCTGTCCCAACTGTGATGTCTCGCTGATCACCCACCGCAACACGGGCAGGTTGGTCTGTCATCACTGCGCCCACGCCGAGCCCCTGCCACGAGTATGCGTCGAGTGCGGCTCGGTGACGCTTGCCCAATCCGGGGCAGGCACCCAGAGGGTTGAGCAGATGCTTGTCGAGCGCCTGGATCCGATGCCGATCTTCCGGCTCGACGCGGACACCGTGATCAGCGAAGGAGGCCATGGGGCGATACTCGACCGCTTTGACGAGGCGGAGTCGGGGGTCCTGATCGGCACGCAGATGGTCGCCAAGGGGCATGACTTCCCAGAGGTCACACTCGCCGTGGTCATCGACGCGGACGCCACCCTGAGGTTCCCGGACTTCAGGGCCGAGGAACGGACCTTCGCGATGGTGGCGCAGCTTGCAGGACGCAGCGGCCGCGGAGAGGCCGGGGGAATGGTGATCGTCCAGACCCTGGTGCCGGGTGCACCAAGCATTGAAATGGCCGCCCGGCACGACTCCGAGGGATTCCTTGCCGGGGAGATCGAGCGACGTCGCGCGCTTGACTATCCGCCGTTCTCGAACCTGATCCGGATCGTCCTGGCTTCAGAGGATCTCGCCCGGCTCGAGGCATCTGCTGCCAAGCTGGGGGCTGGAATAGAATCCTCGAAACCGGATTCGGCGACCGTCCTCGGCCCGGCTCCGATGTTCCGGGTCCGCAAACGGTACAGGCTGCGATTCCTGGTCAAATCCCACGATCGGGAGGAATCCGTTGCCGCTGTCGGTGGGACGGTCGAGGCGATGGGGGCGGCACGCGACCTTCAGGGCGTCACAATCAGTGTCGATGTGGATCCACAATGAACCTTGATCAGGATCGATAGGCGAATGCCGAGCAACCGGGGCTCATCGGTGAGGTCGCGCCTCGAGGGGATTCCATCTCAGATCTGGACGATGTCCGTACTGATGATCATCGGCGGGACGCTCTGCCTCCTGGCCACTGTCCTTCCGGTCAGCGGACCGCCCCCGGTCGAGATGAACGTCGCCTTCGGATCCGCGATGTTGGTGGCGGCGGCCGCGCTCCTGCTCACAGGCCGGAGGGTTACGACTCCGGTTCTCCATGCGATGGTTGTTGCCGGGACGATCGCGATGAGCGTGATCATCGCCAACGCGGCCACCGGCGCCGGGGAGATGATCACCGCTTTTGCCTACGTCTGGATATGCGTCTACGTCGGCCAGTTCTTCACCCCTCGCTGGACTCGCGCCTATGCGGCCCTCGTTTCGGTTGCCTTCGCGGCAGGGTTGTTGCTCAACGACCTGGAGGCGACCGTCGGGGCGTGGGCCATCGTGACGGTGACGGCATTCGTGATCACCGAGACGCTCAGCCGTCTCAATCAACGCCTCCGGGCACAGGCAAACACCGATCCCCTGACCGGCGCTCTGAACCGGAACGGCCTTGTTTCGGCGGCCGGGATCGCAATCGCCCTCTCGGAGCGCGCCCGCGAGCCGCTTTCGATTGCGGTGATCGACCTGGATGACTTCAAGGGGGTCAATGACCGTGTCGGGCATGTCGAGGGAGACCGCATCCTGACCGAGCTCGTCTCGCTCTGGAAGTCGGGGATCCGATCCGGTGACGCGCTTGCCCGGGTTGGCGGCGACGAGTTTGTGATCGTGATGCCGTCAACCGGCGATCTACCGGCAAGGAAACTGCTCGAGCGGCTGAGGCGCAATTCTCCGGTGGGCTGGTCGGTCGGCGTCGAACTGTGGAAGGCTGGAGACACTCTCGACGGCTGCATCGCCCGGGCTGACCGCGATCTCTATCGGGCAAAGAGCGACGGCCGCGTCGGCTTTGATGCGACCGGGACTTCGGAGCGGTTCGGCCGAGGCTAGAATCGCTCCAATGAGCGAGCAGGCATCAGCTCCCGTCGAGGAGCAGGAAGAAGAGGAATTCGGGGGGGTCGACGAAGAAGCCCTGGAGCGGAGGTCGATCGCGCTTTCGAAGGTTGTCCAATTCGGTGACCCGATCCTGAAGAGCCGCGGCACGCCGATTACCGAGTTTGACGACGACCTGCGCGCGGACATATCCCGGATGTTCAGCCTCATGTATGACGCGATGGGTGTAGGGCTTGCCGCAACCCAGGTTGGCCTGCTGAAGCGCTTCCTGGTCTTCCAGTCGAATGCGGACGCAGAACCGTCGGCCCTGGTCAATCCCGAGATCGAGTGGCTGTCTGATCAATCGAACACGGTCGAGGAGGGGTGCCTGAGCCTGTCTCGCGTGGTTGTCGATGTCGAGCGGCCCCTCCACATCAGGGTCACTGGTTTTGGCCAGCACGGCGAGCCTCTCCTCATCGAGGCATCGGGTCTGGAGGCGCGAGTCCTCCAGCACGAGATCGACCACCTCGATGGAGTTCTGATGCTGGATCGAACCAACCGTGCGCAGCGCAAGGGAGCCCTTCGGGCCCTCCGCAACAGCGAGAGCTACGCCCCACCCGGGTCTGACGATGACGATGCTGAAGAAGACGGCGTCGGCGAGGCGTGAGCCGTCCCGTCTATCTGGGCACCTCCGAGTTTGCGGCGACGATCCTCCGCCGCCTGGCCGAGAGCGGTCGCGCGCCGGTGCTGGTCGTCACTCCACCCGATCGCCCCAGGGGGCGTGGTCGTCACACGGTGCCATGTCCGGTCGCGGCCATGGCGCAGGAGCTGGATCTTGCACTGCTTCAGACCGCCGACGTCAATCAGCCGGAGCCCGTTGCGAAGATCCGCGAAACGGGAGCGCAACCGCTGGCCGTCTGCGCATTTGGGCAGATCATCCGCGAGCCGCTGCTCTCCGATCGGCTGATCCTCAACGTCCATCCCTCGCTGCTGCCCAGGTGGCGTGGTGCGGCGCCGGTTGAACGCGCGATCATCGAGGGGGACGCGGCAACCGGTGTCTGCATCATCCGGTTGACCGAGGGCCTCGACTCCGGTCCCGTCGCCATGCGCGAGGAGATCGTTATCGGAGCGGACGAGAACTACGGCTCGCTCTCGCGGCGCCTCGCCGAAACCGGGGGTGAGCTGCTTGTCGAATCCCTGGGCAAGAGTGAACGGGGAGAGCTTGATTTCACGGAGCAGGCGGAGGCGGGAGCGACCTATGCGGAGAAGATCGAGCCCGCTGAACGCCGCATCGATCCGTCAATGCCGGCTGACCGGCTCTCCCGTCTTGTCCGTGGTCTGACCCCTCACATCGGCGCCTATCTGCAGCTCACAGAGGACGAACGGCTTGGGGTCCGAGGCTGCACTGCCGTGGATCTGGACCTGGCTGCCGGTGAACTGGCCGCCATCGAGGGCGAGCTGTTTCTCGGCTGTGGAGCAGGGGCGATCCGGGATGCCCTTCGCCTCGATCTTGTCCAACCGCCCGGCAGACGACCGATGCCGGCAGCCGACTACCTCCGTGGCAACGCGCCGCCTTCCCGGGTTTTGAGCTTGTGAGCGAGGTCACGGCGGCAAGGCGGGTTGCCTTTGCTGCGATCCGGGAGACCTTCGAGGACGGTGCCTTCACCGACGTTGCATTTCGGCGCCTCGCCGAGACGGAGGGGCTCGAGGGCCGGGACCGGGCGCAGGCAATGCGACTCGCCTATGGCGCCGTGCAGCGGCGCGGGACGTCTGATGCGCTGATCTCACGTTTCGGCAACCGCCGCTCCGGGTCCCTGGATGCGCCGGTCCTGGCTGCACTGAGACTCGGCTTCTACGAGATCCTGTTTTCGGAGGGCACGGCCCCCCATGCCGCCGTCGATCAGTCCGTCGAGCTGGTCAAGAACGCCGGGGCGTCCCATGCCTCGGGGTTCGTCAATGCGCTGCTCAGGCGAGCGGTGCGCGAAGCCGACGCAATCGATCGCCGGCTCCGTGACGACTCAACGCAGTCAGCGGCCGCAATTGCGCACTCGGCGCCGGAGTGGCTGGTCAAGAAGTGGTGGGAGGAGCTGGGCCCGGAAGACGCCCGTTCACTGCTCGCCACGGCAAATCTCCCTGCCGAGCGCGCCCTGCGGATAAACACGCTTCGCCTCGATCCCCAGGCCGGCCTCGAACTGCTTGGGGAAGCGGGGCTGGATGCCTCCCCGGCACCAGGCCCGGAACCCCTCGATGTGCCGGAGATGATGGTCCTGGCCGGGAGTCTCGCGGCCGCCGAGCCGCTGATCGCCCAGGGATTGGTGACGCCGCAGTCACGGGCCTCGGCCGCCGTCGTCGCCCTGCTCGACCCACGCCCGGGGGAGCAGATACTCGACCTCTGTTCTGGGCCGGGAACCAAGACCGGGCAGATCGTGGCCCGGATGGGGAACCACGGCGAGGTGATCTCGATCGAATCCGACTCCGACCGGGCGGCGGAGGTCTCCGAACAGGCCGATCGCCTCGGGATCCGCTCCGTGACCGTGATCGAGACCGATGCCGCGGAGTTCAGCTTCGGCGATCGTTTTGACCGCGTCCTCCTCGACGCGCCCTGCTCGGATCTCGGAGCGCTCGCATCTCGCCCCGATGCCCGTTGGAGAAAGTCACCGGCGATGATCGAGAGGCTGGTCGAACTCCAGACCAGGCTCCTGGAAACAGCCGCGAGCTCACTGCGCCCCGGCGGAACGATGGTCTACTCAACCTGCACGATCTCGCGCGAGGAAAACGAAGAAGGGGTCAACGCATTGCTCGACCGCTCCGGGCAGGGCGACATCACCGCCCTGTCCGCCGATGACCTCGGGGCGCGGTTTCCCGGCCTTGCTTCAGCGCACGATCCCCGCTTCCTCCAGATCCGCCCTGATCGCGACGGCACGACCGGATTCTTCATCGCAAGACTGGTCCGTCGAAGGTGAAGAATCACGAAGCGGCCGAAGCAGCGATGATTCCGGATCAGGCGGCCCAAATCGAAGGCGAAGAGGAATAGGTGACTGAACCAGGCACATCGACATCGAGACCAAAGTGTCCCGGCTGTGGTGAGCCATGGCTTCGGCCGACCCAGATGGCCGGGCGCTTTCGCTGCGTGTACTGTCTGCGCCGCTTCGAGCTTGTCTCCCAATGTCCAAACTGCGGCGAGCATCAGACGATCGCCCGGATGAGCACAACCGAGGATATGACCTGCCAACACTGCCAGCACTCGATGTTGAGACACATATGACCGGCACCAGAGACCAGATCTTTCACTCGCGACGGATAGCCCCGTCGATTCTCTCGGCCGACTTCTCGGGGCTGGGCGCCGCGGTTGCCGAGGTCATGGACGCAGGCGCGAGGGTGATCCACTTCGATGTCATGGATGGCCATTTCGTACCGCCGATCACGATCGGCCCCCTCGTGGCCTCGGCGATCTCCGACCAGGTGCACTCGGCCGGTGGCGTGCTCGATGTCCATCTGATGATCGAGAACCCGGATCGCCATCTCGACGAGTTCGCGAAGGCCGGTGCAGACTGCATCACCTTTCACGCCGAGGCAACTCCGCACATCAACCGCACCCTCGGAGCAATCCGTGAGGCAGGCTGTCTGGCCGGACTTGCAATCAATCCCGGAACCCCGGTCGAGGCCGTCTCCGAGGTCCGGGGAGTTGCGGACCTGATCCTCTGCATGACCGTGAATCCCGGATGGGGTGGCCAGCCGTTCATCCCGACCTCGCCGGGCAAGGTCCGCCGGCTCGTCCCGTTGATCGGCGGTGCCGTGATCGAGGTCGACGGTGGCGTGGATTCGTCAACCGCCGGCAGCCTCGCCGAGGCCGGCGCAAGCCTTATGGTCGCCGGTTCCGCAATTTTCGGCGCTGAGGATCCAGCCGAGGCATACCGAGCCATCGCGTCCGCCGCCGGCGCCGAGTAGCCAAGCCCAGGCACCGGCCGGCCCGGCCGGCAGCCGTGAGCCGGGGCCAGAAGCTAGCCGCGGGCGCTCAGGGCGCCGGCGACCTCCTGCCACCAGCTCCGCTCGATCGGATCGCTTACGGCGCGTCTCGACCGGCCCTCGCACCAATCGCTGATCCCGCGTCTGCCGCCGACTGCAACCACATCGGTGCCGGTGACCGCATAGCGCCCATCAACCAGGGATACGAGCGCACCAGGGCGGTCGCGGCGGCTGCGAATTCTCGACGCGACGCGGATTCCGTTGACGGTTGACGGATTGGAGGGATCGTCGGTTCCGGCGCTCGCGGGGCGGACCGAGAAGATCTGCGGCGCGCCTCGCAGCGGCAGGGGCTGGGGGGTTGGCAACCCGATCGGCCCGTCGTGCCAGACCTTCATCAGGTCCGAAACCTCGTCGCGGTACCTGCTGCGAACCATCAGATGGAGCTCATCGCCCTCGTTGATCACCGTTGATCCACGCGGTGGGATCGCCGTACCCTCTCTGACGATCACGTTTAGAACCGACTCCCGCGGCAGGCCCAGGTCCCTGATCGGGTGGCCGGCCGCGGCAGCTCCGGGCCGAACCCGACAGGCGATCACGTCGCTGCCGAGCTGCCGGATCCGGCCAGACTCGAAGAGATGCGGCGCCAGGGCCGGCTCATCGCTCGTGAGCCCGAGCCGCCTGGCCAGGGGTTCGAAGGTGGCACCCTGGATCAGTGTCGAGGTGACGACGACGAAGAAGGCGATGTCGAAGAGCAGGACGCTGCTCTCGATCCCGGCGACAACCGGGAATGTCGCAAGCCAGATCGGGGTTGCGCCTCGCAGTCCGGCCCATCCGAGCATCAGGCGCTCGGCGTTGGTGAAGCCGCCCGGGAAGCTGCCGATGAATGCCGCGATCGGCCTCGCGACGAGGATCAGGGCGGCCGAGAGCAGAATCCCCTTCCAGGCGATGTCAAGCAGCTCGCTCGGGAAGACGAGCAGACCGAGCAGGAAGAAGAGGCCGATCTGGGCGACCCAGGCGACACCCTGGTGGAAGGCCACGATCGTGCGTCTGGCGGGCAGGTCACCGGTGCCGAGGGCAAGCGCGGTCAGATAGACCGCGAAGAGGCCGGAACCGTGGACCACCTCGGTGAGGCCGAAGGCAAGCGCCGCGACGGCCATCGAGGCAACCGGATAGATGCCCTCGGTCGGCAGGTCGATCCTCCGGAATGCCATCGCGGCGAGCTTGCCGAGCATCAGTCCAAAGGCCGCCCCGACCGCCAGCTTGAAAACCATCAACCCGGCCATGTCGACGAATCCGTACGAAGGATCGTTGATCCACTCGATGAATCCGATCACCAGCAGCTGGGCGACCGGGTCGTTCATCCCCGACTCGCCCTCGAGCGTCCTCGCGACCTTCCTCTCGAGATTCGACCCGCGCAGGACCGCGAAGATCGCGGCGCTGTCGGTGGCGGCGATCGCGGAGCCCACGACCATGGCCAGAAGCCAATCGACCCCAAAGATCAGATGGGCGGCAACGCCTGCGAGTCCGGCGGTGATGATCGTTCCGAGGGTCGCCAGCGATAGAGCCGTGCCCAGGACGGGGCGGATCTCCTTCCATCCGGCGGTCAGACCACCCTCGAAGAGGATCAGGACGAGGCCGATGGTCCCGAGAGTCCGGGTCAGCTCGGCATCCTTGAACTCGATCCCGCCGATCCCCTCCGACCCGGCCAGCATCCCGAGGCCGAGGAAGAGCAGTAATCCGGGGACACGGATGCGGTCGGCCAGGAGGGCGCCGCCTATGCCGGCCGCGAGCAGGGCGCCTCCCAGAAGGATCAGCAGCCCGTCGTTGCCGGTCAGGTCACCCACTACGTTCCTTCGTCGGTGCCGATCGGCCGCGTCGCCGGTCCCTCGGAGGGACCGAAATCAGGGATGTCCTCGATCCGCTCATGCGGACGCGTGTAGACGAGCGCCAAGAGGCCCAGGAGGATTGCCGCGGTCAATGCGAAGCCGATCTCGATCCGCAGCGCGGCGTCCCCGATCACAGTCAGCAGGCACCAGCCGACAAAGAAGATCGCGCATCCGATCCACCTCGCCGAGACCCGACGCACCTGACCCTGGGCGACGCAGGCCTGGTTGACGGTAACGGCGCAGAGGTAGAGTCCCATCCCGATCGTCACGAGGATCAGACCGGGCCGGTCGTAGGTGAACTTGTCGGAGAAGGCGACCTGCATCAGCTTCGGCCCGGCGATTAGAACCACGATCGCGGTCACCGCCGTGAATGCCGCTACACCGAGCATGACCATCCGGATCGAGCTGTGGAACTCGTCGCCGCTCGACTCGTCGCTTTCGTGATGAAGACGGGTCAGGTGGGGAAGGAGGCTCGTGGAAACTGCCTGGAAGAGCTGCAGGGGGGCCCGTGCGATCATCAGCACGTTGAAGATGTAACCGGCTGCGGCGGCGCCGGCTGTCGAGCGGATCAGCAGCGGCCCGGCATTGAGAAATACCTGCTCGCTGAACATCACCACAAGCACCGAGGCGGCAAATCCGGTTCCGTGGGCGAGGCTGAACTCCGGAGCTGCCGCGTCGGCCTCCTCGGCCGCGGCGAGCGCCTCCTCGGCGGCGGCGAGGGACTGCTCGGTCGACCCGTGCTTCTCCTCGGTCTCGACCGGGGTTGCGAGACCAGGTGAATCCGCATCGGAGGTCTCGCCCCTGTCACCCTGCCTGGCAAACGCCAGGGGTACGACGATCAGACTCAGGCACGGAGCGGCAATCATCCCCATCGCGACCACCGACTGACCGCTGAACAGCCCGATCGCGACGACGACTGCAAACGTCGTCCTGAAGATCGACTCGGAAATGATCAGCAACGAGAAAAGGCCGAAGCGCCGCATTCCGGCCAGGTATCCGCGGGCGAAGTAGCTCGCCGCGTAGCCGAGCACGGTGAGGAAGAAAACCCAGTAGAGGGTTACGTTGCCTTCGAGCAGGTCGTTCTGGATCGGGCCTCGCAGGATCAGCGCGACGACCGCGAAGGCCGCGGCCAGGGCGAGCTGGATCTTTGCCGCAACCTTCATCGGCTCCCGGGTCGTCTGGCCGAGGCTGAGGCGCTCGGATACGTGGCGTGAGAGCAGCTGCTCGATCGGCCTGTAAAGGGTTGAGACAGTGATGAAGATCGCGGACCAGACGACCGCGATCTGTCCGTAGTCGGTGGCGCTCAGCACATGTGAGGCGATCAGGAAGTAGGCGTAGGTGATGATCCCGGTGAGTCCGACGCCGATCGAGAGAAAGCCGGCCGTCTTGCCGTAATCGATTGCCGACGATGCCGACTCGTCGCCGGGTTCTGTGCCGCCGTCGATTGCGGCGGTGCCCTTTCTGAACCTCTCCAGCAAGATCAGCTGCGACGCCTCAGGCGTCGTCACCCTTGTCGGGCCGGGAGACGGATTCGTAATGCGTCGGCTCGACCCCCAGGTTGAGTTCGACTCGGCGGACCCGCTCGAATACGCGCTGAGTCATCACCCGCTGGGCGGCAAGCAGGTCACCGATGATCCCGAGCGCGAATAGCTGCACGGATGCGATGAACAGGACCGCACCAAGGATCAGCGACTGGATGTGACCCGAGCCGTCACCCTTGAAGATCCAATCGATCAGGAATGGCGCCCAGGCCGCGAGGGCAAGGATCAGAAGCACAAAGGCGCCGGCCGTGAAGACCCTGAGCGGCTCGTACCTGGTGTAGATCCTCAGGATCGCAACCCCGTTCCGGCGCACATAGGCGCCTGTTGAGGCGAACAGGCGCGACTCACGAGTCTTGGCATTGGTGCCCACGTCGACCTGATCGACAGCCAGGGCCAGCTTGCCGGCCTGGATCAGGCTCTCCAGGGTGTATGTGTAGTTGTCGACAACCGTGAGCTGCAATGCCGCCTCACGGCTGTAGGCGCGAAAGCCCGAGGTCGTGTCGGTGATCGAGGTTCCAGAGAGCTGCCGGACGATCCAGCTCCCCAGGCGCTGCAGGGATTTCTTGGCTCCCGAGAAGTGCTCGATCTCGCTCACCTGACGGTCGCCGACGACCATGTCGGCGTTTCCGGCCAGGACCGGCGCGATCAGCTTCGGGATGTCACCGCCGGC
>JBBQZL010000017.1:0-21671 GCA_038207745.1 Solirubrobacterales bacterium | reverse complement strand
GGATCGCTGCTGATCTACGAGTGGGTGATCGACCCCGGGCTGACCAGTCCTGCCTCGGTCGCGATCTTCACGCCGATGATGCTGGTTGAGAACGAGGGTGGCTGGACCTGGACCGAGGAGGAGATCGCCTCGTGGTTGGGCGAGGCCGGTCTCGAGCCTCAGCCGATGCGCCGGGGGCACGGTCCGATCGCCGCGATAAGCGCGATCAAGCGGGATTGAGTGATGGCCGGGGAGTGCCGCATCGACATGATCGTCAGCCCGGGGGGGTCCACAAGGGTCGACCTCCGTGGCGGGGAGACACTCCGCGTCGAGAGCCCCGTCGGGGGCCAGGGTGGCGACATGAGCTTTCTCGGTTTTGACCAGGCGGTGACCCGCAACGCAATCGGATGGGCTATCCACAACCGGCCATGGCTCGTCTTCTCGGCGGAGCCCGGCAATCACCTCTACAACGGCGACGGAGTCGCGATGATGGAGGTGGGTGAGAAGAGTGGTGACGGTCTCAACGACATCATGTACCCGGGGTGCTGGTCGGGCGTCTACCCGGACGGACGGCCCGGCTGCCGTGACCTGATCTCCCGAAGTCTCGGCATCGACCGCGCGGATCTGACCGGAATGCTCTCCTTCATGATCAACGCCGAGGTCACCCCGACCGAGTACCGGGGGCTGGCACACACGGAGGTCGCAGCGGGGGACTTCGTCAGCTTCCGCGCGCTCAGTGATCTGACCGCGGCGGTCAGCGCCTGTCCCGATGATGAGATCCCGGGCTGGCGCCCGGCCCCGCTTCGGATCACCGTTTCCGCACCGTAGGTTGACCGGCCGGTTGGCGCATCCCGGACGCCCGCCTGCAACCTTTCCGGCCGTACATCCCCCTGCCACCACCCGGCAACGCGGATCAGGGACGATAGGCAGGTGAGCCGCCGCCGCACCAAGATCGTCGCAACCGTGGGTCCCGCAACCTGGGACCCGGACGTCCTCGCGCGCCTGATCGAGGCGGGGGCCGACGTTCTGCGACTCAACTTCTCCCACGCCGACGCGGACCGTCATGCGCGGACCGTCGAGGTGGCTCGCGCGGCAGCCGCTCAGGCCGGACACGAGGTGGCCCTCCTTGGTGACCTTCCCGGCCCGAAACTCCGGGTTGGCGTCTTCTCCTCCGGCTTCGCCGAGCTCGAGGTCGGGATGGAGACGGTGCTGACCCCGGCTGACGTCGACGGCAACACTTCGCGGATACCGGTCTCGTGGCCGGATCTGCAGCGGGGTCTGAGGCCGGCCGACGAGGTCTACCTCGCCGACGGCTCGATCCGCCTTCGGGTGATCGGCCCGGATGGTGAGGGAATGCGCTGCGTGGTCGAGGTCGGCGGCGCCCTGTCGTCTCACAAGGGGATGAATCTCCCGGGGACGACCGCGGGTCTTCCCGCGGTCGGCGCCCGTGACCTCGAGTGGGTCGACTTCGCGGTCAGCCACGGGATCGACATCCTTGCCGTCTCCTTTGTCCGCAGTGCCTCGGATCTTGATGCCGTCCGTGAGCGCATCGCCACGCATGGTGCCGATATCCCGGTGGTTGCGAAGATCGAGAAGCCGCAGGCCGCGGACAATGCGGAGGCGATCATCCGCGCCGCATCCGGCGGGATCATGGTCGCGCGTGGAGACCTCGGGATCGAGCTGCCGCTGGCCCGCGTCCCGATCGTCCAGAAGCGTTTGATCAGGCTTGCCGGGCGCCTCTCCAAGCCGTCGATCACCGCAACCCAGATGCTTGCCTCGATGGTCGCCTCCAGCCGGCCGACCCGTGCCGAGGTGACAGATGTCGCCAATGCGATCTACGACGGAACCGACGCGGTGATGCTTTCCGAGGAGACCGCGGTCGGAAGCTTCCCCGTCGACGCGGTCAAGGTGATGGACACGATTGCCCGCGAGACGGAGCCCGACCTGCCCTACGCAGACTGGGTGCAGAACCGTACCGAGCAGGCCACCCGTGATGTGGCTGACTCGGTGACGCAGAGCGCCGTCAACTCGGTCTATCGCCTCGGTCTTGCGGCATTGGTGGTGCCGACCACGAGCGGGCGGACCGCGCGGCTCGTCTCGGCCCATCGGCCGAGGGTCCCGGTACTTGCCGTCTCACCCCGGATCGAGACGGTCCGGAGGCTCAACCTGCTCTTCGGGGTCAGGGCGGTGCTGAGTGAGCCGACCACCGAGGTCCGGGGGCTGCTCGATGCCTGTGCGGCCCTCGCCGCCGAAAACGGAGTTGCCCGCTCAGGTGACCTCATCGCGATCACAGCGGGTCTGGCTGACCAGAGTCTCGGCACAAATCTCTTCGAGGTCCACCGGGTCCCGTAGCAATCGGCCGATCCGGCTATGCGGCAATGATCCGGGCGCGGCCCTCGCGCTTGGCGGCGTAGAGCGCCCGATCCGCCCGCTCGACCAGGTCGAAACCATTCTCATCGCCGTTCCATAGGACGACACCGGCCGAGGTGCTGCCGTCGGGCTGCATGCACTTCTGCAGCCGGTCCAATTGCCGCATCGCGTCATCGATCTCGCAATCGGGCAGCGCCAGTACAAACTCGTCGCCGCCGTAGCGGGCGAGGATGTCTCCATCGCGAGTGCAGGATGCCCAACGTGCAGAAGTCTGTTTCAAAACCAGGTCGCCGGCGTAATGGCCGACTTCGTCATTCAGCCTTTTGAAGTGGTCGAGGTCGAGCATCGCGACGCAGGGGGGTGAATGCAAACGCCTGGCGCGGGCCAGTTCGCGGGAGAGTGAGACTGCCCAGCCTCGGCGGTTGAGAAGTCCCGTGAGCGAATCGGTGTGCGCCGAATCCTCGAGGCGGCGCAGAAGTGCGGAGCGCTGGATCGAAATCGCTGTTTCGTCGGCGATCAGGCCAATCGCGGCAGTCGTGTCGGCGTCGAGCTCGTCGATCGGCCGATTCCACTCGACAACGAGCACCGCGATCGCGACCTCATGATCGAGAATCGGCTGGAACAACGCCGAGGCCTGACCGAACTCCGTTCTCAGGGTGGTGTCGAGCCGCGAGTCGTCTGCGACATTTGGCGAGAAGATGACCCTCTTGTCGGTGAAGCAGCTGACCACTCCCGATGGCGGCCCACCGAGCGGCTGCCGGTGTCCGATCAACGACGCGTGGGTGGCGCCGATCGCGATCATCTGGGTTCCGTCCTCACTCGGTTGCCAGAAGGAGGCTCCGCTCGATCCAAGCGCCTCCGCGACCGCGTCGCAGATCAGCCCGGCCGGTGGTGCCGAATCCGTCGACCGGGCGAGTTGGCGGGCCACTCCACCGGCCGCTGCCAGCGCCCTCGCCTGCGCGGCAGACCGGTCGGCCTGGCCTCGGATTCTCGCGGCAAAGGTGTCGATCATCGCACCTGCGATCATGATCGTCGAGATCGTCAGAAGCCACCGGGCGACGGTCAGCGCCTGCTCACTGAAGACCAGCAGCGCCCCATATACGATCGCGATGATGAGAACCTCAAACAGACCCCCGCGCCTGCCGAGGAAGAAGAATGCGAAACTGCTGACCCAGACGTAGTAGAACGAGTACATCGTCCCCGTGTCGCCCCCGTAGTAGACGCTTAAGGTGATCAGGACCGTCGCCGCCATCAATGCAAAATGGATCGTCCATCTCCCGACCCGACCCGCGGTGAGAACGAGGGTGACCCCGATCAGCAGGGCGACCCCGGATACGAGCCAGAGTCGGGACTGCTCGATTCCGGCCGGTTGCGGAAGCAGCTGCGAGAGCGCCAAGATCGCGAAGCCGATCGCAAACAGGAGACCAAGCACCCCGGCCATCTCGGCGGTTTCCGAGTCGAGCCCCGCTGGCCTCTCCCCCGCGAAACGAATCCGGTTGGGGATGGGACTTCGCCGAGTTTTGCTTGTCACGGCGCCGAGTGTAGCTCACGAACATTCGTCAAGACGATCGAGAATGTCAAGAAGTTGGCCCCCCTTGCGAAGAGTTGTCATCCTGTGAGCCGTGGACCTTGCACGACTGGAGAACATTCTTTCCGAAAGTGGGCAACCCTCCTACCGGGCCGGTCAGGTCTGGGAATGGGCCGCGGGCGGGGCTGCTTCCTACGCGGAAATGACCAACATCCCGCTTGAGCTCCGCACATTGCTCGAGGGTCAGGTGCCGCTTTCATCGCTGGCTCTCGAGACCTCTGCGAAGTCGGTTGACGGAACCGAAAAGGCCCTCTTCACGACCGCCGATCATCGACCGATCGAAACCGTCCTGATGCGATATCGGGACGGACGCAGATCCCTCTGCCTCTCAAGTCAGTCGGGCTGCCCGCTCACCTGTGTCTTCTGCGCGACGGGAACGATGAAGTTCGGTCGCAATCTGACCGAGTCCGAGATCCTCGACCAGGCGCTCCACTTCCGGCGGATCGAGGCGGTCAACCACGCGGTCTTCATGGGCATGGGGGAGCCGCTGATGAATCTTGACGCGGTCTTCGGCGCCGCCGAGCGCCTGCCCGGCATCGGCATCGCCACTTCACACACGACTGTCTCCACGGTCGGCTGGCTACCAGGGATCGTGCGGATGGCAACCGAGGGTCCGGCGGTCCGTCTGGCGCTCTCGCTCCACGCAGCAGATCAGGATCTGAGGACCGAGCTGATGCCGTCAAACGAGCGCTACCCGCTCGCCGATGTGCTCGAGGCATGCCGGGACTGGCGCAAGGCCCGGCATCGCAAGGTCTTCATCGAGTATCTGATGCTCGAAGGAGTCAACGATGGCCGGGATCAGGCCTTCGCATTGGCCGAGAAGCTCCAGCCGAGGGAGGCCTTCAAGGTCAACCTGATCCCCTACAACCCGACGGGAACGGGATACGGCGGCTCGGACCCCGAGGTTATCGAGACCTTCGCGCGGATCCTCAGGAACCGGGGGATGCCGACCACGGTCCGCCTCACCCGGGGCCGCGATATCGATGCGGCGTGCGGGCAGCTCGCGGTCGCGGGCGCAGGCGCGGCGCCTCAGTAGGCTTCCAGGATGACGACCAGGCACATGACCCTCCTCCTGGCTGCCGTCCTACTCACATTGGCCGCGACTGCGGTTGGATGTGGCGGCTCGGGCGAGACGACGGTCACCGTCACCGACTCGACCCCGGCGACCACAGCGGATCTGCCGACCGCGCCCGATCAGTCCGGTACCACCGGCGCGACCGGCGCGACCGGGAATCCCGATGCGACAGAGCCACCCGGCGAGCCGAGCGTAGCCGGAACAGGCGCCGTCTCAACGCACGTCAGCAGCTTTCAATCGCCGACCGGCAACATCGGCTGCGTGATCGCCTCCGGGAACACCCGTTGCGACATCGCCGAACACACCTTCAACCTGCCCCCGCGGCCTTCGAGCTGCAATCTCGACTGGGGGCAGGGCCTCACCTTCAGCGGCAATTCGAGTGCACGTATCGTCTGCGCCGGCGACACGGCGATGAATCCCGCGGCGGCGACACTCGGCTACGGCGAGGTCACCCGCGTCGGTCCCGTCCTCTGCCAGAGCACGCAAGAGGGCATGAGCTGTGCGAACAGCGCCAGCGGCCACGGATTCTTCCTCTCACGCGAGCGCTACCAGATCTACTAGCGGTTCCGTTCCGACGCGATTCCGGGACCTGACTGGATTTCTGGCATGCATTTCAGCCAGAAATCCAGTCAGGTCATCGCAGACGGCGATTTCCGGCGGTGCCGGGTGGCTTGAAGAGGTGTGCCGGGTGGCTACGGCAACCAGAGGTCATACCAGTGGGCGACCCCCCTGGTCAGATTCTTGGCCTTGTCGGGGCCCCAGGTTCCCGGTTCATACCCGAGCACAGGCCCCGGGTGGTCGAGGAGGGGCTGGACGATCCGCCAGGTCTCGTTGACCGCGTCCTCGCGGGTGAACAGATCCGAGCGCCCGGCCATCGCGTCGGCAAGGAGCCGCTCGTAGGGTTCGGGATCCTCGCCCGGGACCTTTTCGAACAGAACCTCGAGGTCGCTCGGCTGGAGGGAGTCCTTGCCGGGAGCCTTGGTCTGAAATCTGATCAATGCGCCGGCATGCGGGTCGATGCGGATCGCGAGCTGGTCGGGCTCGGGCTGTTTGCCGCCGCCGAGGCCGAGCCGCGGCGGGCGCTTGAAGACGATCGTCACCTGGGTCTGCTTGATCGGCATGTTCTTGCCGGCCCGGATGTAGATCGGGACTCCGGCCCAGCGCCAGTTGTCGATCTCGAGCCGCAGCGCGACGAATGTCTCGGTCTTCGAGTTCTTCGCGACCCCGTCGATCTCGAGGTAGCCGTCGTACTGGCCCCTCACGTAGCGCTTCGGGTCCGCCGACTTCATCGCCCGGAACAGCTCCAGCTTCTTGTCGCGGACGGAGTCGGGATGGTTGCCGGTGGGCGGTTCCATCGTGACCAGGGCCAGCATCTGAAGCGCGTGGTTCTGGATCACGTCGCGCAGCGTTCCGATCGGGTCGTAGAAGTGACCGCGGTCCTCGACCCCGAAGTTCTCGGCCAGGGTCATCTGCACATGGGCCACGTAGTTGCGCTTCCAGATCGGCTCGAGCATCGTGTTGGCGAACCGCAGGTAGCTGATGTCCATCACCGGTTCCTTGCCGAGGTAATGATCGATCCGGTAGATCTGATCCTCGGTCAGCACCTCGATCAACTCCGCCTGCAGCGCGCGTGCAGAGTCGGTGTCGTGCCCGAAGGGCTTTTCGATCACGACGCGCGCACCCTTGGTGATCCCGGCCGCCCCGAGACCTCTGACGACGAGCCCGAAGAGCGACGGCGGGATCTCCAGGTAGAAGGCGGGCTGCCTGCAGCCCTTGATCGCCGTTGCGACCCGCTTGTAGGTGGCCGCGTCGCCGTAGTCGCCGGCGACGTAGCTGAGCCTCGCGGTCAGCTTGTCGAGAACTGCCGCATCGACGTGCTGAACCGAGGACGAAACGGATTCACGCGCATGATCGCGAAGCTCCTCGTCGCCCCAATCGTTGATCGCGACACCAACGATCGGACACTCCAGGAGTCCTCGGCTCTCGAGCTTGTAGAGGGCCCGGAAGGTCATCTTCTTTGCCAGGTCGCCGGTGATGCCGAAGATCACCAGCACGTCGGCGATGGGCGATTTATTCCGATTGGAGGTGGTCATGACGCTCAGGCTATCCGCTCGGCGTAGGATTGCGATGCAGACTTGGCCAGCGTCGAGAACGGGGTGAATGTCGTGGAGTTGGGAATTGTCGGATTGGGCCGGATGGGCGCCAACATCGCCCGGAGGCTTATGAATGATGGACACCGCGTCGTGGTCTACGACGTCAACCCGGAATCGATCACGGCATTGGCCGCGGAGGGTGCCGATGGGGCCGGATCACTCGAGGAACTCGCCTCCAAGCTGACCGCCCCGCGCGCGGTCTGGGTAATGGTCCCCGCGGGCGAGATCACTCACAAGACCGTGGCCGCGGTCGGCGATGTTCTCGATGACGGCGACGCGATCGTCGACGGCGGCAACACCTATTACCGCGACGACATCCAGCGGGCAAAGGTCCTTTCCGAGAGCGGCATCGATTACATGGACTGCGGCACGAGCGGCGGCGTCTTCGGGCTCGAGCGCGGCTACTGCCTGATGATCGGCGGGCCCGATGAGGCCTTCAGTCGACTCGAGCCGATCTTCGCGACGCTCGCACCGGGCGTTGAATCCGCAGAACGCACGCCGGGTCGCGACGGTGAGCCGTCGGCGTCCGAACAGGGCTATCTGCACTGTGGTCCGGTCGGTGCCGGGCACTTCGTGAAGATGGTCCACAACGGGATCGAGTACGGGATCATGGCGGCGTATGCCGAGGGCCTCAACATCTTGAACGGTGCGGATGCGGGATCCAAGACCCGCGACGCCGATGCCGAGACGGCTCCGATGGAGAATCCCGAGTACTACCGGTACACGCTCGACATTCCCGAGGTTGCCGAGGTCTGGCGACGTGGAAGCGTCGTCGGATCCTGGCTGCTCGACCTGACCGCTTCCGCACTTCAGGAGTCACCGAAGCTCGAGGAGTTCTCGGGACGCGTCTCGGACTCCGGCGAAGGTCGCTGGACATCAATTGCAGCGATCGAGGAGGGAGTGCCGGCACCGGTGCTCACCTCTGCCCTTTACGAGCGATTCTCCTCCAGGGGCGAAGGTGATTTCGGCGACAAGATCCTCTCCGCGATGCGCAAGCAATTCGGCGGTCACGACGAGAAGAAGAGCTGAAACTCGAGGTGGTGGCCGACGCTACGGCGGCCGCGATAAGAGGAGCGCAGATCATCAGCGAGACCGGCCGGGCTGCTGTCGCCGACCATGGCTCGTTCGATATGGCGATGAGTGGCGGTCACACCCCGTGGAACATGCTCGGGGCGCTCGACTCGACCGAGATTCCGTGGGATCAGACCCAGATCTACCAGGTTGATGAAAGGATCGCGTCGCCTGGCAGCCAGGATCGAAACCTCACCCACATGATCATGATCCTGCCGATCGAGCGCCAGGCGATCCTGCACCCGATGCAGGTGACCAGCCGGGATCTCGAGTCAGCCGCCAGGGCATATGACGAGGAGCTTCCCGATCATCTCGACCTGATCCACCTCGGCCTCGGGCCCGACGGCCACACGGCTTCGCTGGTTCCGAGCGACCCGGTTCTCGAGGTCACCGATCGACGCGTCGCACTGACCGGGACCGCCTATCAGGGGCATCAGAGAATGACCCTCACCTATCCGGGCATCGCGATCGCCGGCAAGGCGATGTTCCTGGTCACGGGCCCGGACAAACGCGAGGCGCTGGCGAAGTTGGTCGCGGGCGACAGGACAATCCCGGCAGGTCGCATCGGGATCGACGACGTGGTGGTGGTTGCCGACAGGGCGGCCGCCGCCGACCTTCCGGCCGACTGACCCGGCGATGGTGTTCGACCCGGTTCGCGTGCTGATCTTCTCGGCCTCGATCGGGGAGGGACACGACCTTCCCGCCCGGATCATCAGCGAGGGGATCCGGCAGATCCAGCCGGGGACATCGGTCGAGACGGTGGACACCCTCGCGGTGATCGGGGGCCTCTACGAACGGGTCGTGATGGGTGGCTCCCAGTTCCACTCGGATTGGGGCGGGCGGATGTTCGACATCGAGCACAAGCTGATCACCGAGGTCCGACCGATGAGGAGCTTCGCGGGAAATCTGGGCTACGCGGCAGGAGTCCGGAAGATCGCCGCCGAGGTCGCCGCCCACAGGCCGGACGTGATCGTCTCCACCTATCCAGGCGCCACCGATGTCCTGGGTCGATTGCGCCGACGCGGCAGGCTTGCGGCGCCGGTCGTCTCACTGATCACCGACCTGGCCTCGCTCAGATACTGGGCCGCTCCGGGGGTGGATCTGCATCTGATCATCCACCCGGAATCCGAGGCGGAGGTGCGTGAGATCGCACCCGGGAGCGAGATCGCCTGTGCCCGGGGCATGACCGCGCGCGAGTTCTATGAACCCCGGGACCAGCGGCAGGCCCGCAAGTCTCTGGGATTGCCGCTTGACGGCCCGATTGTGATCGTCTCCGGCGGCGGCTGGGCGGTGGGCGATATCGCCGGCGCCGTTGATGCGGCGCTCGAACAGCCGAACACGACCGTCGTATGTCTCTGCGGTCGAAACGATCAGATTCTTCGCGACATGCAGGCGCGGTTCGGAGCCGACGACCGGGTCGTGGTGATGGGCTTCACCGACAGGATCGGCGACCTCTTCGCCGCCTCGGACGTGCTCGTCCACTCAACCGCCGGGCTGACCGTGCTCGAGGCGATCATGCGAGGCTGCCGTGTGATCTCCTACGGCTGGGGGAGGGGGCACGTCCGGGTCAACAATGCCGCCTACCTCAGGTTTGGCCTGGCAGCGGTCGCCTCTGACCGGGCCGAGCTCGGCATGGCGCTCAAGGATGCGCTTGCCCACCCGGCCGAGCCGGACCGCACCTTCGAAGAGCTGCCGGAAGCAGCCTCACTCGTCCTCGCGACTCTCGGCGATCACGCCCGCGACGGCGGGTGAGCTTCCGAGGATCGCGACACCGGCGACAAGGACGATCAGGCCGCCGACCAGGACAGCGCCGCCTCCGGGGGTGTTGTCCCAGCCCTCTCCGCCGATCAGCGGCGCCAGGATCACCGGCACCGCGATCTGCATGACCAGAACTGATGGCGCCACCCTGGTGGCCGGTGCCCGCTGAAGCGCCGTCGTCTCGCTGATCAGACCGAGCAACACCGCGCCCCCGATCATCGCCGCCCAGGCAGCGGCAGCAAGCAGCGCCCCCTCGCCAAGATCCTCGGAGATGATCTTGGCGATGAAGGCGGCCATGCCGTCGGCGGCTCCGGCGGCGAGCACCAGCAGCACCGCCCCCCTGACTCGCTTCCGGCCGAGGATGAATGGCATCACGGTGACGAGGGCAAGGAAGCCGAGCGCGATCCAGAGTGGAGCTCCGCGATCGACGCTTTCGGAATCAGCCGGTGCGGCAAGAGCAATTACGGTGACCGCGGCAATTATCAGCAGGACGGCGGAGATCTCCCGCGGTCCGACCTTCTCCTTGAGAATCCGGGACCCGAGGACCAGCAGGACGAGCAGCCCGAGCGCAAGCGTCGGCTGGACCAGGGTGAGCGGGGCCATCGAGAGGGCCAAGATCTGCAGCGGCCAGCCGACAAGCGAGAGCAACGTGGCGCCAACCCAGAGGGGACGCCTGAGGAGGTGCAGAAGCAGCGTCGGCTTCAACGAATGCTTGGCCGGCGCACGCCGCGCCTCCAATGCCTGTAGCGCGTATCCAGAGTCGTAGCAGAGGCCCGCAATTGCGGCGAGCACGAACCCGAGGGCTACGCTGGACTCGATCATTGGGAGGATTCACTCATGCGTGGACCACTGATCTTGGCGGGAGCGGCGGCCGGTGCCGTTTGGACCGGGCCGGCTCTGGCGCCGATCATCCCATCCGTGGCCCGATTGATCGGTGTCGAAAGGCATGTCGATGTGGCCGACGCGGCTGCGATCACCTTCGACGATGGCCCGCATCCGCAGGGGACACCTCGGGTTCTGGACCTGCTCGAGGCCTCCGGTGCGAAGGCGACATTCTTTCTGGTCGGCGAGCAGGTTGAGCACAACGTCAGCCTGGCCCGCGAGATCGCCGACCGGGGACATGCGATCGCCATCCACGGCTTTCGGCATCAAAGCCAGATGAGATTGACACCCCGGGCGTTTCGGCAGGATCTGGACCGCGCGATCGCGACGATCTCGGCGGCCACGGAAACCGAGCCGACGGTCTACAGGCCGCCCTACGGGATCTTCAGCCCGACGGGATTGGCCGAGGTTCGAAGGCGTGGGCTGCGCCCGATCCTCTGGTCCAGATGGGGGCATGACTGGCGCCGCCGGATCAGCCCCGAACGAATCGCCCGAGAGGTGACCGAGGATCTTGGACCCGGGGATGTCCTGCTGCTCCACGATGCAGACCATTACAACGCCACCGACTCCTGGCGCCGCACGGTTGCCGCGCTGCCGGCGATTCTGGATCGCCTCGAGAGTGGCGGTCTCCACACCGGCCTGCTCTGAGCCACGTCGCGGCGGCCCAACCCCTGCGGCCGGTCAGTTTGAGCGGTCGGGGACTGCTTCCGTCTCTTCGGGGCGCAATCTGTTGACGCTCACTGCCACGACGGTCGCCATCCCAACCCCGACCGCGGTCAGCAGCAGCGCCTTGATGTGCGGAAGGCCGAACCCCAGTGCATGCCTCGTCCACGGCAGGACCAGAAGCACCAGATAGATCGCGAGGATCCAGCAGCCTGTGGCGAAGACCGCCTTGGTCCTGGGCAGCAGGCGGTTGGGAACCAGGCAGAAGAGCACCGGGATCGCGAAGAGAGTTGTCAGGGCGACCGTGTGCTCCTGAATGTCGAAGCGGATCGCGAGGCCCCATGCGATCAGGGTGCCCATCGCACAGACCGCGGCGATCAGCGGCAGGTTGGTGATCAGGCGATTCTGCTCGGCACTGCGCGGCTCCCTGATGCCCGGTGCAGCCGTCGGCGACGCCGTCGCGGTGGCCATTGCGGCCATCGCCGGCATCGCGGCGGCGACGGGGGCCGGGGTTACGAGGTTCACGGCCGCGAGAGCCGGCTCTTCGGCGGGCGTTGTCGCCTTGAGCCAGGTCATATAGCTGTCGACGCCGTCACGCAGTGGCGTTGACGCGGCCCAGCCAAGCTCCTCGCGGGCGCGCTCGCTGGAGATTTCGGCTCCGCCGAAGTCCCCGGTGCGTCCGGGGGTGTGGACGATGTCGGTGTCGCCGACCAGGTCACCCACCGTGTGGGCAAGCTCCTTGATCGTCACCGTCTCGTTGCTGGCCAGGTTGTAGACCCGGTTCTCGGCGCACTCGTCGAGTCCGCGGACGACGCCCTCGGCGAGGTCTTCCACGTAGATGAAGCGACGCGTCTGCATACCGTCACCTGCAAGTGTCAGCGGCTCGCCGGCGAGCGCCTTTCGTACGAAGATCGGGATCACGGCCGCCGGACGTGCACGCGGCCCATACGGGATGCCGAAGCGAAGAATCGTGTACGGAACATCAAAGAGCTCGGCATATGAGCTGCAGTACATCTCACCTGCGAACTTGCTGGCGGTGTAGAGGTGGGGAGGCAGCCCGATCGGGGAGTCCTCATCGATGTCGCCCTCTCCGGACTCGCCGTAGACCCAGATCGTCGAGCCGTAGAGCACGCGCTTGACGCCGGTCTCGCGAGCGGCTTCCAGCACCGCCATCGTGCCGCGGGCGTTCAGGTGCTCAGACATGACCGGCTCCTTGGCGACGATGCCGACGTCGGCAGCCGCAGCCAGATGGATCACGAAGTCACAATCGCCCATCGCCTCGCGAAGCGTCTCGGCATCGTCGAGGCTTCCGCAGACGGTGTCGATCTCGCCGGGGGCGTGATGGGGTGAGGGGATCAGGTCGAAGATGCGAGGCTCGAAGCCGGCATCGGCGAGCTTGTCGACCACGTGGGAACCGATGAAACCGGACCCGCCTGTGACCATCACTCGTGTCATCCGTTGTTCTCCTCTGCGGCGGTACCGACGAGGGCCGCCTCCGGGGTTGTGTAGTAGAGCGGTACGCACCAGTGATTCTGCGCCACCCAGTCGGTGTTGGGCAGCTCATCACCGGTCTTCATGATCCGATGGCAGGACTCGTCGTAAACCTTGCCGGTCGATTTCTCGATCGGCTCGAAGACGATGTACTTGTAGTAGCCGGAGACCATTCCGTCGGGAAGCCTGAGGTGGGATTCATAGACCGGATCCAGATGCTCACGGGCAATCTCGTTCTTGCGTTCGACGATCTCGGGCAATCTCTCGGTCTGGACAAGGCCGATCGCGGCGCTGAACTCGCTGATCCGGAAGTTCAATCCCTCGATCTCGTAGTCCGGCTTGCCGTAGTTGCGGAAGGCTCGAGCGTACTCGAGCAGATCCTGATGTTTCGAGACGAGCATCCCGCCCTCGCCGGTGGAGACCGTCTTGGTTGCGTAGAAGGAGTAGATGCCCGCGTCACCGAAGGTTCCGGGCCTGCGCCCATTCCAACTCGCGCCGTGGGCATGGGCGCAGTCCTCGAGCAGGAAGATGTCGTTGGCCCTGCAGTACTCGGCGATCCTCTCGGAATCAAACGCGATGTGCCCGCCGATGTGGACCAGGAAGGCCGCCTTCGGCCTGTGCTCGATCGCCTTGCTCCTGAAGTCCTCAAATGACATGCAGAGGTCATCGCGGTTGCAATCGACAAAGATCGGCTGACCACCCGCGCGCTTGATCGCGAGCGGCGTCGCCATGAAGGTGTTTGAGGGGCAGAGAACCTTCTCGCCGCCGACCTTGGCGAAATCCAGGGCGGCAAGCGCCCCACCGGTCCAGCTGCCAAAGGCCGCGGACCCGGCGCCATTCCAGTTTGACCACGCCTCTTCGAACTGCCTGGTCAGGTCCCCTTCGGACCAGCGATTGGACGCGAAAATGCCATCCCAAAGCTCATGAAGCCGAGGGATGTCGCGGCGATCGAAGCCGATCGCAAATTGGCTGTAGCTTGGAATTGTCACAGGCTGGCAAGTGCTGCGGCGGAAAACGAGACGCGGAAAGCCTAGACGGTCGGGGCGGCGGCTTGTTGCCCGGTTGGCGGACAAAAGCCACAAAATCGGGCAGGTGCAGCCAAACTCCTACCCGCTGATAGCCCGGTTCTCCACTTCGGTCCCGCGGCCGATCAGCACGTCTGACGTGATCCGCGGCTCAAACAGCCCATGGCCGGCGACCCCTGGGTCGGCATCGAGCATCGCTGAAATCGGCGCCGGGACGGCAAGATCGATCTCGAGGTCGGCGATCAATCCGCCATCCGGGCTGGGAGGCCAACCACGGATCGTCAACTCTCCGTGCGCAGACAATCGCCGTACGCAGGCAGGGAGGCCGAAGCGGCGCAGCTCCAGCGGCAGCGCGCGGGTCAGCTTCGGAACGGCCTTGCCCGAGTCGACGATCACGACAAAGCGCCCGGCGGCCTCGGCGACGATCTTCTCACGCAGCAGCGCGCCACCCCCGCCCTTGATCAGCCAGCCCTCAGGGCTGACCTGATCGGCGCCGTCGATAGCGATGTCGAGGTGATCGAGGCCCTCGAAGGGCTCGACTGCAACTCCCTGCTCCCTTGCCGCGGCCTCGGTCGCGGGGGAGGTGGCCACGCATCGGATCTCCCTGAAGCCCCGCGCCGCCAGTGCTGGAATCAGGAAGGCAACGGTCGACCCGGTGCCCAGACCGACCGCCATCCCGTCCTCGACAAGCTCGGCGGCTGCCTCTGCCACAAGGCGTTTCTCCGAATCCATGACGCGATCGTACGCGACAAGAGGCGTCCCAGAAGCCAACACCGAGAATGGCCTTCGATGTAGCCTGCGTCGACTATGACTGAACCCAGCGCGGACACCACCGGACCAGGGATGGATCAACTCTGCATCAACACCATCCGAACCCTTTCGATGGACGCTGTCCAGAAGGCAAACTCGGGCCACCCGGGAACGCCCATGTCGCTGGCTCCGCTGGCCTACACGCTGTGGCAGCACCACCTCCGGTTTGACCCGTCGGATCCCATCTGGCCCAACCGCGATCGCTTCGTGCTCTCCGCTGGGCACGCCTCGATGCTCATCTACGCCGTGCTCCACCTGGCAAACGTGAAGAAGGTCGACAAGGAGTATGAGACGGTCAGCAAGGGGCAGTCGGTCACCCTCGATGACATCGAGAACTTCCGCCAGCTGGACTCGACCACACCCGGCCACCCCGAGTACCGCTGGACGTCGGGCATCGAAACGACGACCGGTCCGCTTGGGCAGGGCATCGCGACCTCGGTCGGCATGGCGATCGCCTCCAAATGGGAGGCCGCTCATTTCAACAGGCCCGGCTTCGATCTCTTCGATTACGACGTCTACGCGATTTGCGGCGACGGTGACCTGATGGAGGGCGTCTCGAATGAGGCCGCTTCCGTCGCCGGCCACCAGAGTCTCGACAATCTCTGCTGGATCTACGACAACAACCACATCACCATCGACGGCAAGACTGATCTCGCCTACGAGGACGACGTGGCGAAGCGGTTCGAGGGATACAACTGGAACGTCCTCGAGGTCAGGGACGCCAACGACATCGCGGCGCTCGACGCCGCGTTTGACGCATTCAAGAGTGAGCCGGAGCGCCCGACGATCATCATCCTCGACAGCCACATCGGCTGGGGCTCACCGAACAAGCAGGACACAGCCTCTGCCCACGGCGAGCCGCTCGGCGAGGAGGAGATCCGTCTGACCAAGGCTGCCTACGGATGGCCAGAGGACTCCCAATTCCTCGTGCCAGATGGCGCCTACGAGCACTTCGCGGGTGGAGTCGGCAAACGAGGCAAGGAGCTCCGCGACGCCTGGGTCTCGAGCTACGAGTCCTACAAGTCCGATCACGCCGAAGAGGCAGACCGGATGAAGGCGATGCAGCGCCGCGAACTCCCGGACGGTTGGGATGCCGACATTCCAAGCTTTGAGGCCGACATGGAGAAGGGCATCGCCACCCGCAAGGCCTCCCAGAAGGTGATGAATGCGGTGGCCGCCAACGTGCCGTGGTTCATCAGCGGCTCCGCCGACCTCACCGACTCCACGTCAGTTCGCCTCGATGGTGAAAACGGTGACTTCGAGCCAGGCAATCGCCTCGGCAGCCAGATGCACTTCGGGATCCGAGAGCACGAATCTGCAGCGATCTCGAGCGGCCTCTCGCTCTCGAAGCTCCGCCCGTCGTGGTCGACCTACCTGACGTTCTCCGACTACGCACGTCCGGCGATCCGGCTCTCGGCTCTCATGGAGATACCGGTGATCCACATCTTCACCCACGACTCCATTGGTCTTGGCGAGGACGGCCCGACCCATCAGCCGATTGAGCAGCTTGCCTCGCTCCGCGCGATGCCGGGTCTGAACGTGATCCGCCCCGCCGACGCCAACGAGGTCGCCGAAGCCTGGAGATACCTGATGGTGCAAAAGCACGAGCCCGCGGCTCTGGTCTTGTCGAGGCAGAACGTCCCGGTCATAGATCGCAGCAAGTACGCCTCGGCCGAAGGGCTGCAAAAGGGTGGATACGTGCTCGCGGATTCCGGCGACGGCAATCCCGACGTGATCCTGATTGCAACCGGCAGCGAGGTCCCGCTTGCGGTCGAGGCCTACGAGCTACTGGTCGCGGACGGCATGGAGGCCCGCGTGGTCAGCCTCCCGTCCTGGCATGTCTACGAGCAACAGAGCGCCGAGTATCGGGAAAGCGTTCTTCCGTCCTCGGTGACCGCGCGGGTCTCGATCGAGGAGGGCTCGACGCTCGGTTGGGCGAGCTACGTCGGGCTCGAGGGAGTATCGATCGGGATGACCACGTTTGGAGCATCCGCGCCGTACAAGGATCTGCGCGGCAAGTTCGGCTTCACACCGGAGAAGGTGACCGAAACGGTGAGGTCCCTGTTGGGATCCGGCTCTTGATGATTCGCCGCACAAGGAAGTAGGTTTGCGCCTGTGAACGCCAATCAGGAACTCCACGAGATCGGTCAGAGCCTCTGGCTCGACAACATCACCCGCACCATGCTCGACGAGGGGACGCTGAAGGGGTATGTCTCTGACCTGTCGGTGACGGGTCTGACCTCCAATCCGACGATCTTCGACAAGGCGATCTCGGGCGGAGACGCCTACGACGAGCAGATTGCGGATCTGAAGGACAAGAGTGTCGAGGACACGTTCTTCGAGCTGGCGATCGCCGATCTGCAGAGTGCGGCCGACCTCTTCACCGCCGTCCATCAGCGCACCGATGGTGTCGACGGTTTCGTCTCGCTCGAGGTCTCGCCACTCCTCGCGAACAACGCCGAGGAGACCAAGGAGCAGGCCAAGGCGCTGCATGAGCAGGCCCGGCGTCGGAACCTCTTCATCAAGATCCCCGGGACGATCGAGGGCCGCGACGCGATCGAGGAATCGATCTTCGCCGGTATCCCGATCAACGTGACGCTGCTGTTTTCGGCTGACCAGTACGTCGCGGCGGCAGAGGCGTATATGCGGGGAATCGAGCGTCGGATCGAAGCCGGACTCGACCCCGAGGTCGCATCGGTCGCATCGCTCTTCATCAGCAGATGGGACGCGGCCGTGGCCGACAAGGTCCCGGCCGAGCTCAAGAACCGCCTCGGGATTGCGGTTGCCGGCCGCACCTACAGGGAGTACCGCGATCTCCTCGACTCCGACCGCTGGCAGCGTCTGGAAAACGAGGGAGCACGGCCGCAGCGATTGCTCTGGGCATCCACGGGCACCAAGGATCCGGAGGCTTCCGACACGCTCTACATCGAGAACCTCGCTTCGCCGCAGACCGTCAACACGATGCCGGAGAACACCCTGCTCGCCTTCGCCGATCACGGCAGGGTCGGCGACCTGATGGAGGCCGACGGCGGCGACGCCGAAGCCGTTCTCGGCCAGTTCGAGGCCGCCGGAGTCGACGTTGATGCCCTGGCCGCAAAGCTCCAGGTCGACGGCGCCGCCTCATTCGTCAAGTCGTGGACGGACCTGCTCGATTCGATCACCAAGCAGCGTGAGTCGAACTCATGACCGAAGCATCCGGCGTCCGCAGTCTCGCCGCGTGGAAGGCACTTGAAAAGCACCATTCTGAAATAGGGGAGACCCACCTCAGGGATCTCTTCGCTGAAGACCGCGACCGCGGCGAGAAGCTGGTCGCCGAGGGTGCCGGGCTTCACCTCGATTACTCGAAGAACCGGATCACCGAGGCGACGATCCCGCTGCTGGTCGACCTCGCCACCGAAGCCGGTATGCCGGAGCGCCGAGCTGCGATGTTCGCCGGCGAGCGGATCAACATCTCCGAGGATCGTTCGGTGCTCCATGTCGCGCTTCGGATGCCGCGTGATCGCTCACTGATCGTTGACGGCGTCGATGTCGTCAGGGAGGTCCATGAGGTTCTCGATCGGATGGGTGCCTTCGCCGATCGGGTCCGCTCGGGAGAGTGGAAGGGTCACACCGGCAAGCCGATCCGCAATGTGATCAACGTCGGCATCGGCGGCTCCGATCTCGGCCCCGTTATGGCCTACGAGGCGCTTCGCCATTACAGCCGCCGCGAGATGAACTTCCGCTTCGTCTCCAACGTCGACGGGACCGATTTCGTCGAGTCGACCAGAGATCTGGATCCCGCCGAGACCTTGTTCGTCATCTCATCCAAGACCTTCACGACGCTCGAGACGATGACCAACGCCCACTCCGCACGCAAGTGGATGCTGAACGGGCTCGGCGGCGACGAGTCAGCTGTGGCGACGCACTTCGTCGCGGTCTCGACCAATGCCGAGGAGGTCTCGAAGTTCGGGATCGACACCGACAACATGTTCGGCTTCTGGGAGTGGGTCGGAGGTCGCTACTCGATGGACTCGGCGATAGGCCTCTCGACGATGCTCGCGATCGGGCCGGATCAGTTCGCGGAGATGCTGGCCGGCTTCCACGAGATGGATGAGCACTTCCTCGGCACGCCGCTCGAGCAGAACCTCCCTGCGCTGCTCGGGATGCTGGCGGTCTGGTACGGGGACTTCTTCGGTTTCCAGACGATCGGCGTCTTCCCGTACAGCCAGTACCTTCACCGCTTCCCCGCCTACCTCCAGCAGCTGACGATGGAGTCGAACGGCAAGCACGTGCGCCTCGATGGCAGCCCGGTCGATTATCAGACCGGTGCCGTCTACTGGGGCGAGCCCGGGACCAACGGCCAGCACTCGTTCTACCAGCTGATCCACCAGGGCAGCGTGATCATCCCGGCTGACTTCATCGGCTTCATCCAGACCCTCAATCCGCTCGGCGAGCACCACGATCTGCTGATCGCAAACGTCTTTGCGCAGAGCGAGGCGCTGGCATTCGGGAAGACGCCGGATCAGGTCCGGGCCGAGGGCACGCCCGAGGATCTCGTTCCGCACCGGGTCTTCGAGGGCAACCGCCCCACCAACACGATCCTGGCCGAGAAGCTGACGCCGCACTCGCTCGGCAACCTGGTCGCGCTCTACGAGCACAGCGTCTTCACCCAGGGAGCGATCTGGGGTATCGATTCCTTTGATCAATGGGGTGTCGAGCTCGGCAAGGCGCTGGCGGTTGCGATCATCCCCGAGCTCCAGGGAGAGGCCGATCTGGCGCATGACAGCTCCACCAACGCCTTGATCCGCCGCTACCGCGGTTCCCGGGTCTCAGAAAGCTGAGCTTGGCCCTGCTCGACGCCCTCCCGTTGGCAGCGGCATCCGACCTGCTCGCCGCCCGCGAGCAGATGGCGTTCACGCTCGGCTTCCACATCGTCCTGGCCTCGATCGGAGTCGCCTTTCCGGTGATGATCCTGATCGCCAACCACCGCGGCCTCAGGAAGGGTGATGCGGACGCGATGAAGCTGGCCCGCCGCTGGTCCAAGGTCGCCGGCGTCACGTTTGCTGTCGGCGCCGTCACCGGAACCGTCCTCAGCTTCGAATTCGGATTGCTCTGGCCCCACTTCATGGAGCGCTTCGGCGATGCGTTTGGGATCGCCTTTGCAATCGAGGGGATCTTCTTCTTCACAGAGGCGATCTTTCTCGCCATCTATATCTATGGCTGGGACAGACTCAGCGGCTGGAAGCACTTCTGGGCCGGCGTGCCGATGGTAATCGCAGGCCTCGGCGGCGCCTTCTCGGTTGTTGCGGCCAACTCCTGGATGAACCAGCCCCAGGGCTTCACCCTCGACGCAGCCGGCAAGGTGATCGACACCGACCCCTTCAGGGTCCTGATCAATCCGGCCACCGGTTACGAGGTCCCCCACATGATCCTCGCGGCCTACATGGTCACCGGCTTCCTGATCGCCTCCGTCTACGCGGTTGGAATGCTGAAGGGAAGACGGGACCGGATCCATCGCCTCGGCCTGCTCATCCCGCTGACCATCGCCTGCATCGCCACCCCGATCCAGCTCTATGTCGGCGATGTCGCAGCCCGCGGTGTTGCCGACCGTCAGCCGGCCAAGTTCGCAGGAATGGAGTGCATCTACGAGACCGGTCCCCACCAGGCCGAGCAGCTCGGCGGCATCTGCACCAAGGACGGCGTCAAGGGGGCGATCTCGATCCCGGGGCTCGACTCATTCCTGGTCGGCTTCAGCACCGACACGGTGGTCAAGGGCCTCGACCAGATACCCGAGGACGAACAGCCACCGGCGTGGACGATGCTGCATCTCTCCTTTGACGCGATGGTCGGGATCGGCTCGGCGCTGATGCTGCTCGCCGCCTGGTTTGCCTGGGGCTGGTTCCGCGCCCGGGATATCCCGAAGTCGAAGTGGTTCCTCCGGGCTGTCGCGATCTCCGGCGGCGCCGCCATCCTCGCGATGTGGTGCGGCTGGATCGTCACCGAGGTCGGCCGGCAACCCTGGATCGTCCAGGGCTACATGAGGACCTCGGAGGCCGTCACCAACGCCGAGGGGCTGTGGTGGAGCTTCGGCTTCGTGCTGCTCCTCTACACCGCGCTCGGCGCGACCGCGATCTGGGTGATCCGTGGCATGTCGCGCAGGTGGCGTGAGGACGGTGAGTTCGCGACTGTGGATGTCCCGTATGGCCCGGCCGCACCGGCGCCCCGCGACGCTCCCAAGGGCGGCCCCGATGAGTAAGGCGGATCTCGCGGCGGCGATCCTCTGGTTCGGCGCCACCCTCTACGCGGTTTTTGGAGGCGCCGACTTCGGTGCCGGAATCTGGGACCTGCTTGCCGGCCGCAGGGGTTCCAATCCGGCCCGCGATCGGATTCAGACCTCGCTGACACCGGTTTGGGAGGCCAATCATGTCTGGCTGATCTTCATCCTCGTCGTGCTCTGGACCGCGTTTCCCGAGGCCTTCGGAGCGATCATGCTGACCCTGTTCATCCCGCTCTGCCTGGCCGCGGTGGGCATCGTCCTTCGCGGGGCGGGCTTCGCATTCCGGAAGACGATCCCAGACCCCGGCGCACGCCGGACCGCGGGGCTGATCTTCGCGGCCGCGTCGGTTCTGACGCCGTTCTTCATGGGCACCGTGGTTGGCGCGATCGCATGCGGGAGGGTCCCGCCGGGCGGTGGGGACAAGATCACGAGCTGGTTGGCCCCCGCGCCACTTCTCTTTGGTCTTCTCTTCGTCGCAACCAGCGCCTACCTCGCGGCGATCTTCCTGGCCGTCGATTCGCACAGGGATGAGGCTCTCGCGCGCTACTTC
>JBBQZL010000016.1:0-21883 GCA_038207745.1 Solirubrobacterales bacterium | reverse complement strand
CGATCCTCGGCTTTGAGCAGCGACCGGGGTCCCCGTGGATCCTCAATGATCCGTACAGCGGTGGTACCCATCTGCCCGACATCACCCTGATCACACCGATCTTTGCCGCCGACGGTCTGCTCGGCTTTGCCGCAAGCCGCGCGCACCACGCGGATGTCGGTGGCGAGACGCCCGGTTCGATGCCGGCAAACTCGACCCGGCTGGAGCAGGAGGGCGTCGTGATCCCACCAACCAGGGCTGAGCCGGCAGAGCTCGAGCGGCTGTCCGATCTGATGCGAAACCCGGCCCAGCGTCTCGCCGACCTGCGTGCCCAGACCGCTGCCAACAGGATCGGGGAACTCCGCATGCTGAGGCTGGCGGAGCGACATGGTCCCGCCTGGCTCCGGGTGGGAATGGCCGAAATCCTCGACTACGCGGAAAGGCGGACGCGGGCATCACTTCGCGAGATGCCCGATGGCCGGCACGAGGCTGCGGACGTACTCGAGGCCGACTATGCGGGCGAGCCCTCGGGGAGTGGCAGGGGGTGCGACGTCAAACTGCGGGTCAGCGCCGAGATCGTCGGTGAGAGGCTGATCCTCGACTTCACGGGAAGCGACGAGCAGGTGGGCGGAAACCTCAACTGCCCGCTCTCGGTTACGCGCTCGGCGGCACTGTTTGCCGTCAGGGTGATGACCGATCCCGATGCTCCCGCCTCGGCCGGCGCGCATCGCCCGATCGAGATCGTGGCGCCCGAGGGCAGTCTGCTCAACGCCCGCAGGCCGGCAGCGGTCGCGGCGGGAAATGTCGAGACCTCGAGCCGGGTCGCGGACCTCGTCCTCACGGCGCTCTCCGGCTTCATGCCGGGTCCGGCACAGGGCCAGGGCACGATGAATAACCTGACCCTTGCCTCGCCAGATCCCGGCAAAGAGCAGTGGACCTACTACGAGACTGTCGGCGGAGGTCAGGGGGCGTGTCCCGACGCGCCCGGGCCAAACTCGATCCATGTCGCGATGTCGAACACGCTCAACACGCCCGCCGAGGCGCTCGAGACCGAGTTCCCGATACGCCTGCTCGAACTCTCGATCCGCCGCGGCAGCGGAGGCCCGGGGCTGCATGCCGGAGGCGACGGAATGGTCCGCGAGATCGAAGCTCTCGAACCGATGAGCTTCTCCCTGATCACCGAGCGAAGACATCATGCCCCTCATGGGCGGGAAGGCGGCGGGGACGGCGCCACCGGCCGCAACCTCCTCAACGGCACCCCCCTGCCCTCCAAGTGCGAAGGCACCCTCCGGCCCGGCGACATCCTCCGCATCGAAACCCCCGGGGGCGGCGGATACGGCGCCCCGCCCAGCTGACAAAATTCCCACCGCCAGCCCGGCCCCGCAGCGATTCGAGTCCCACCAGGAGTCATCGAACCGAGCCCTCAGCAGCGGCATCGAACAGAGTCCCCAGAAAGGGCATCGAACCGGGCCCAGGTGGCACGGTCCCCAGTTGAGCCTGTGCGGGGCGGCCGGGGTACCTGCCGAGCGTTTTGCGCCTGATCCGAAACGCGCGTCAGCACAGGGCCCTGCAACCTCACCAGAGGGAAGGCGAGCGAGGTGGGCACCCCGGCCGCCATGCGCCGATTCATGGTCAATGCAGTTCCGCCTGGCCTAGTGCGGATCCGCACATATTTGTTATCCGTACGTCACTTCCCTACAATGTCCCTCCTGAGGCCGAAAACCGCAAGACTTGCGGATTTGAAACACCCGGCCCCTTATCCCTGTCTTCTACCTCTCACAGGTGCATCTCTCTATGCCGATCGCTATCAAGGAATGGGCTGTAACAGTGCGCGCTCTCGCCGAAGGCGAGCAGCTCCTCACGCTCCGCAAGGGCGGAATCCGCGAGGAAAACAAGCACTTCGAGCTCGAGTACGACCGCTTCTTTCTGTATCCGACCTTTGACCACCAGCGCAATGACCTCGTCCGTGAGTCACATCACCCGGAACTGAGCCGTGCACTCGAAGAGGGCGTCTGGCCCGATGAGGAGCCGCCGGCGCGGGCTCTGATCCAGGACGGCGGAATCCCGCAGCCTGATCGAGTTCGCATTCGCGCATGGGCAGAGGTGGCACATCACTTCACGATCAATGATCGCCGCAGCCTCGACGGTCTTTCTCCGTACTACGTCTGGACTCCGGACTACGCAGAGAAGCGCCTCAACTGGAAGCGTCGTCACCCGCTCCACGTCCTCCTGCTCAGGGTCCACAGGATCCCGCGGCCGGTCACGGTTCGTGTCCGGGATGAGTACCACGGGTGTCGCTCGTGGGTCGAGATCGACCGGGACCTGCCATTCGAGGGCACGCCGGTGATGGCTGACGAAGAGTTCGAGCGGGCACGCCAGGCGATCGAGGAGATCTGCTCTGATTCCGTGCCGGTTCTCGCCTGACCCAAGCTGTGGGTAGAACACGCTCGCTCGAGCGTGTTCTGGGCGCTGCGACCAAGGCGCTCGTCCTCGGGATAGGCGGGGGCGGCGACGTGGTCGGCGCCCTCGCCACGGCACGGCTCTGCCAGGCATTTGGCGCAGAGTTCGTGCTTGGCGGAGTCTCCTGGGAGCGCTGGCCGATCGATCCATACCCGGGCCCGCGTCCGATGGCCGAGATTCTTGGGCGCAGACCGCTGAGCCCCACCTCGACCCTCGCCGACATTCGCACCACGACGCCGGACGGAACCCCGTTCGCCGAGTCGCGAATGGCCGGGTTCCTCCGCTCTGACACCATCCTGATCGACGTGACAAAGGGGACGGCCGGCGTCGTCGACGGAGTTCGTGAAACCGCCCGTCAACTCGGATGCGACCTCGTCGCCTTCATCGATGTCGGCGGCGATGTCCTGGCCCACGGCCATGAAGAGGGCCTCGCCAGCCCCCTCTGCGACGCGGTGATGCTGGCCGCCGCGATCGAGCTCTCATCCGAGATCAACGTGATTGCCGGCGTCTACGAACCGGGTTGCGATGGCGAACTCGAGACCGATGAGGTGATGGACCGGATCTGTGAGCTGGCCCGTGCCGGCGCGATCCTCGGGTCCTGGGGGTTGACCCCGAATGTCATCGAAGAGATCGAGGCCGCTGCCGAAGTCGTACACACCGAGGCGAGCCTGATGGCAGCGAAGTGCGCCCGTGGCGAGACCGGTGACGCCGAGATGCGCGGCGGCCGGAGAAGTGCCTCGCTCGGCCCGATCGGAGCGATCACATATTTCTTCGACCCCTCGACGGCGACTTCGGAGGCCATCCCGCTTGCCCGCGCCGTTGGCGGCACCCGGAGCCTCGATGAGGCGCAGGATAATCTCTCTGCACTTGGGATTCGCACCGAACTGGATTTCGAACGGGAGAAGGCTGAAAGCCTCGCTGGCTAGTTTCGTCACCCGCGGGGTTTGGAGTTTCTCGTGTTCACATTCAATGGTTGATCGAACGGGGAGGAATCAGTGACGAGGTTTCATCGACTTTGGCTCGGAATCGGTCTCTGGATCATCGCTGCATTGCTGCCGGCAGCAGCGATTGCGGCGCCTCGGCCAGCCGGTTTCCGTCACAACGATGCCGGCGGATTCCGAGCGATCCTGCCCCCGGGGACCAATGGGTTGATCAACTTCTCCGACCTGATCGCGATGCAGATCAGCGGCGGTGACCCTCCTCCCCACAGCCGGGACCAACTGGCTCCCTACGCCAACCTCGTCTTCGATTCGAGAAAGCTCACCAACGGGAAGATCGGCAACTACTTCCATGACGCCTCCTTCGGTGTCAAGGACGGGAATATCGAGCGCACCTACAGCCCCCGGGCCGACGTGACGATCGTCCGGGACCAGCTCAACGTTCCCCACATTTATGGATCAACCCGCGCCGGGACGATGTACGGCCTCGGATACGCGGGCGCCGAGGACAGGCTTTTCATGATGGACGCACTTCGCCACGCCGGGCGTGGCGAGTTGTCGAACCTCGCCGGCGGTGCCAATCGGGAGATGGACCGCGAAACGTGGGCCGATACCCCGTACACCGAGGCTGACCTGCAGGCGCAGTTCGACTTCAACCCTCCGGGCAAGGTGGCGCTCGCGAAGAAGGTTCGCGAAGACGTGATCGCCTACGTTGCCGGCATCAACGGCTACATCGCTGCTGCGAGGGCGAACCCGACCGAGCTGATGCCAGGCGAGTACACGGCGCTCAATGTGATCGGACCCGGCGGGAACTTCGGTCCCACCGATTGGAAGCCGACCGACATCATCTCGACCGCTGCGCTGGTCGGAGGAATCTTCGGCAAGGGCGGCGGCCGCGAACTCGACTCGGCGCTGATGCTGACCGAGGCAAGGGCAAAGTTCGGCGCAAAGGCGGGAAGCAGAGTCTGGAAGGATTTCCGCAGTGCCGAGGATCCCGAGGCACCGACCACGGTTCACAAGAAGCGTTTCAACTACCTCGCCACTCCTGCAAACCCCAGGGGGCAGTCGATTCCGGACCCTGGATCTGTCGTCAAGTCTGATGTCCTGGCGGCAAGGCAGAGCGGAGACACCGCACCTTCAGGCCAGCCCGGCATTCTCGACGCGCTCAGCTTCGCCCGCGGAAACGAGCAGGGGGTGAAGGCCGGCGCATCAAACGCGCTGGTCGTCTCGGGACGCGAGTCGAAGGGTGGCCACCCGGTTGCAGTCTTCGGCCCCCAGGTCTCCTACTACACCCCTCAGATCCTCATGGAACAGGATGTCCACGGTCCCGGGATCGATGCCCGCGGTGCCTCGTTCACGGGTATCAATCTCTATGTCCTTCTCGGCCGTGGCCGCGACTATGCGTGGAGTGCCACCTCGGCGGGGCAGGACATCGTCGACACCTTCTCCGTTCCGACCTGTGAAGCCGGCGGCGGCACCCCGGCGATCAGTTCTGACCACTACTTGTTCCGAGGCAAATGCCTCCCGATCGAGAAGCTGACCAGGCACCTGACCTGGGTGTCGAGCCTCGGTGACCCGACGCCTCCCGGAGCCGAGACGCTGACGGCCGAGCGGACGAAGCTGGGCATCGTCGAGGGACGCGGCACGGTCAAGGGCAAGCCCGTTCTGTTCACCAAGCTGCGCTCCACCTACGACCATGAGGCGGAGTCTGCCTATGGTTTCCGACAGTTCAACGACCCGGGGTTCGTCAACAGCCCGAAGAGCTTCCAGAGGGCGGCATCCAACGTCGAGTTCACCTTCAACTGGCTCTACACCGACGCAAGGGACACCGCCTACTTCAACTCTGGTGCCAACCCGGTCCGGGCAAGGGACTCGGACGCGAGCCTGCCGATCGCTGCAAGGCATGAGTGGAAGAACTTCAAGCCCGCGACCAATTCGTCCGCGCAGACGCCTTTCAAGCGGCACCCTCAGGTCATCAATCAAAACTTCATGACCAGTTGGAACAACAAGCAGGCGAAGGGCTTCCGGGCCTCGGACGACACCTTCAGCTATGGAGCCGTCTATCGGTCAACCGCGCTGGACCAGAGAGTCAGGAAGCTGATCAAGGGCAGGAGGAAGGCAACCCCGGTCGGGCTGACCAAGGCGATGGAGGATGCGGCGACAGTCGACCTGCGCGGAGCAACGGTGCTTCCATATGTCCTGCAGGTGCTGAAGAAGCGCCCGGTCTCGGAGATAGACAACCCGGCGGTGCGTACCGCAATCACGGAGCTGACCGCCTGGCAGAAGTCTGGCGCCCACCGTATCGACCGCAACCGCGATGGAACATACGAGCACGCCGACGCGATCCGGATTCTCGACGCGTGGTGGGACAACCTGCTCCGCGCGGAGTTTGAACCGACGCTGGGCACCAGCCTGTTCAACTCGATCGCCTCGCTGAACGGGCTCGACGATTCGCCGGACCTCCACCTGGGATCCGCCTACAACGGCGGCTGGTACGTCTATTCCAACAAGGACCTGCGAACCGTGCTGAAGAAGAAGGTCAAGGGCAGGTATTCACGGGTGTATTGCGGCCAGGGCAGCGTCACGGCCTGCCGCACCGCTCTGCTCAGCAGCCTCGAGGCGTCCGTGGCCACCAACCCCTACGGCGATAACGCCGGTTGCGGGGTGGGAGACGACCAGATGTGCTTCGACGCAATCAAGTTCACCTCCACCGGAGGGATCAAACAGCCCGACATCGCCTGGCAGAACCGGCCGACCTTCCAGCAGGTCGTCCAGGTCAAGAAGAAGCTGCGCCGCCGCTGATCTCGCGATGGAAACGCCTGCCTGAGTAGTGTGGGCGGCGCCCGGGGCCCCGCAACGGAGGCGTCGGGCGCCACAATCCTGATGCCCTGGGTAGAAACAGACTCGCTCAGCTTCACCGCGCGCCACGACTCGGGCGATCTCGGCTATGCCGAGCGAACCCTCGACCGCCTCGAGGACCTGCGCCTGCGGCTCGAGGATCGATTCGAGATCGTCCCAGGCGGGGTGACGATCGTGATTCACACGCACCCGGCCTGGCTGACGTTTGCACACCCCTTCCTGCCGGCAGCGCGCTGGTCGTCGGCACCAGCCGGTCGCCGCTACCTGGCGGGTTGGCCGATGTCGACCGAGCTTCACGTCCTCAATGACCCGCATATGGTCAAGCGAAGCGCGGGAGCCGACTCCCAGGAGGCGCTTCTCGGAACAGCCGAACGGCTCTACGCACAGTTGGTGATCGCGGCCAACAACCGCAACCTGCCACCGACCTGGACGCCGCAGAGGTTTGCCCGATACCTGCGCTGGGCATGGCTTGTCGAAGGAGGCGCCCAGTACTTCTCACGCCAGGTCGGGCTGTACAGGGCCGCGGTGATCCGGCGAATGCGAGAGGGCCCCCGTCCCTCGTTTCCGCCTTCACGGCGCGACGCGGTGATCCTCGGCGGGACCGTGTTCGACCTGCTCGAGATCGAGCGCGGCGGCGGTGCATGCGAACTGGTGGTTGCGAGACTTCGCCGTGACGGACCGGTCGGTCAGATCGAGACCGCATTCGATGCCCGGATCAGCGATGTGGAGGCGGCCTGGCGCGACCATCTCCGGGAGATAGTCAGACCTGGCCTCAGTGCCGACCTGCCCCTAGGTGGCGAGGACCAGGCCTAGGAACCTCTTGGTTCGTTCCTGCTGGGGGTTGCCGAGAACATCGGCCGGCGCGCCCTGCTCGACGATCACTCCGCCGTCCATGAAGATGACGCGATCGGCGACCTCTCGGGCGAAGTTCATCTCGTGGGTGACGACGATCATCGTCATCCCCTCCTCGGCGAGCTCACGCATCACGTCGAGAACCTCCTTGACCAGCTCCGGGTCGAGCGCGCTCGTCACCTCGTCAAATAGCATCACGTGCGGATCCATGGCCAGGGCACGGGCGATCGCAACGCGCTGCTGCTGACCACCCGAGAGCCGATCCGGAAACTCTTCGAGCTTCTCGCTCAGCCCAACTCGCTTCAGCAGCTCGCGGGCACGTTCGTCGCTCTCCTTCCTGGGACGATCCAGCACCTGGCGCGGGCCAATCGAGACATTGTCCACGGCGTTCATATGCGGGAACAGATTGAACTGCTGGAAGACCATCCCGATATGGCGCCGGACCAGGTTCAGCGCCTGGCCCGAGTCGGCGATCAGCTTGCCCTCGAGGTACATCTCGCCCTCGTCCGGAGGCTCGAGACGGTTGATGCATCTGAGCAGGGTGCTCTTTCCCGAGCCACTGGGCCCGATCACACAAACGACCTCGCCCCGGCGGATCTCGGTGTCAATGCCCTGCAGCACGTGCAGATCGCCGTAGCTCTTCTTGACCCCCTTGAGCTGGATCATCTGTCCCGAGTCACCGCTCGCGGGGAGCTCGTTCTTGGCCTCAACGCTCATGGAATCGCCCTCTGCATCTTGGACTGCTGGCCGGCAATCAATCGGTCGACAAATCGGGCCATCGGAATCGTGACGAGCAGGAACAGCACGGCGCCCATCGTCAATGCCGAGCTGTTGAACGTCGACGAGTAGACATCCCGGCCGACCTGGACCACCTCGAGCAGGCCGATAACGCTGACAAGCGAGGTGTCCTTCATGAGTGCGATGAAGTCATTGAGCAGCGGCGGGATCACCTTCCTGACCGCCTGAGGGACGATCACGTAGCGCATCGCCTGGCCGTGGCTCATGCCCAGCGATCTGGATGCCTCCATCTGGCCCCGGGGCACCGCCTCGATTCCGGAGCGGTACACCTCGGCCATGTATGCGCCGTAGGTGATCGTGATTGCGAATACGCCGTACCAGAAGTTGTCCGGAAGGCCGAACCACTGGGGTATGGCCAGCCAGCGTGGCAGAACATCTTCGGCTGCGAAGGCACCGAGACCACCCGAGATCAGGAGGATGATCAGCAGCATCGGGATGCCGCGAAAGACGTCGATGTAGCCGATTGCGAGAGCACGGATCGGTGCCGCCCCGCGACCCGGGAGTTGACGTAGGACAGACAGGATCAGACCCCAGATCAATGAGAGAACGCCTGCTATCAAAGAGAGTTCGAGCGTGTAGACGAAACCATGCAGGACCGCGTCGAGGTTGTCCCCCATGATTGAGAAATCGAAGTACTGCTGGATGATCGTTTCCATGAAGGCTTTCTATCCGAGCCGGGAGGGGCGCACGATGGCGCCCCTCCCTCGATGGCCCGAGATTGCTTACCTGGTTAGGGGTTGGTTGTCGTGCCGTCGATGACGCCCTTCGACGCGTCGATCTTGAACCACTTCTGGTAGATCTCGTTGAGCTGACCGTTCTTCTTCATCTCGGTGAGTGCACCGTTGACCGCGTCCAGCAGGCCCTTGTTGTCCTTGCCGATCGCAATGCCGTACAGCTCATTGGTCGGGATCGTCGTTGCGATCTCGAAACCGGTCTGTCCCTTGTCGATCGCGTCCTGCGCGACGGGCTGGTCGATGATGGCCGCATCGAGCTGGGTTCCCCTCAGTGCCGCGATCACATCCGGGCCGGTCGGGAAGCCACGAATGCTTCCGGCGTCCTTGACCTCATCCTCGGCATAGATCTTTCCGGTTGTGCCGTTCTGAACACCGATGGTCTTGCCTGCAAGATCATCAACCGTCTTGATGTCAGACCCGGGCTGCACGAGCAAGGCCTGCTGGGCCTCGTAGTACGGATCCGAGAAGTTGACGGTCGCCTGACGCTCAGGCGTGATGGTCGATGCGGAGGCGACCACGTCGAACTTGTTCTGGGCGAGATCGGTGAAGATCGTGTCGAACGCGGTGTCCTCGATCTTCGTGTCGACGCCGATGTTGTCTGCGATTGCGTTGATCAGATCGATGTCGAACCCCTGGTAATCCGGGCCCTTTCCAAACTCAAAGGGCGGATAGGGAATGTCGGAACCGACGGTCAGCGTGCCATTGCTGATCAGACCCAGGTCAGCCGATGCTGATGTGCTTCCACTCGAGCTGCTGCTGCTGTCGCTACTTCCACAACCCGCGACAAAGATCGAACCCAATAGCAGGGCAAGGGCCGCAACAGCGGCCAAAAGCCGGGATTTACCACTCATACAGACTCCTCCAGTCAGATGTTTCGAACGAGCGCCGGAAAGCAACCGGGCTTCTCCCGGCGGCTCGGCGACTTGGTAAATGTATCGCTGTGGTGACGATCGCGTCGATAATTGTGATCTGAGACCTCGCCCGCACTGGCCCACTGAACAAAGCCCGGGCCAGATTTGGGGCCCGGACACCCCCACCGGTGTCCCGGTCGCTTGGATCACGACCTGCCTGAATCCGGCCATGCCGAGCGAGGCACCTCACTACAGTTTCTGAAGTAGAGTCCCGACTTCGATCTCGATTGGTGACGGCAGATGCCCAAAGACGAACTCTTCAACAGACCCTGCGGCGGCCGATTCGCGAACGTGGTCGAGTCGATCGGAAACACTCCGCTGGTCGAGCTCCCCCGCTTGTCGCCCAAGCCCGGAGTCCGGATCTTCGCCAAGCTCGAGGGCCGAAACCCCACCGGTTCCGTAAAGGACCGGGTCGCCAAGGCGATGATCGAGTCAGCCGAGGCCGAGGGCGCGATCGAGCCAGGGCAGACGATTCTCGAACCAACCTCGGGCAACACCGGAATCTCGCTGGCGATGATCTGCCGTCGCAAGGGATATCCGCTTCAGGTCGTGATGCCGGACAACGTCACCGAGGAGCGAACGGCGCTGCTTCGAATGTACGGCGCCGAGATCATCTACTCAGAGGGCGCAAAGGGGTCGAACGGCGCGGTCGAGGTGGCGCTTGAACGCGCCCAGGACTCCCGCTTCTATATGCCATACCAATACGGCAACCAGGCAAACCCCGGTGCCCATTACAACGGAACGGCACTCGAGATCCTCGAGGAGCTCGATTCGGTTGCCGCTTTCGTCGCCGGGCTCGGAACAGGTGGCACCCTGATGGGCAACGGTCGTCGACTCAAGGAGCACGACCCATCAACTCTTCTGGTCGCCGCCGAGCCGATGCAGGGCGAACTCGTCCAGGGTCTGCGTTCCCTTGACGACGGCTTCATCCCTCCGATCATCGATCTCTCGATCATCGACCGCAAGATCATGGTTTCAAACCGGGACGCGATCATCTGGACCAAGAGGCTGCTCAACGAAGAGGGGATCTTCGCCGGCGTCTCATCCGGGGCGATCGCCGCGATAGCTGTTCGCATCGGCGGAGAACTCGAGTCGGGCAATGTCGTCTTCATCATCCCCGATGACGGCTGGAAGTACCTCTCCTCAGGCGTTTACACGAAGCCGATCGAGGAGCTTGAGGGGATCGAGTCCACCGTCTGGTGGTAGGACGTGCTGCTCCCTCCCCACGTTCCTTGAAGGCGGGAGGGGAGCCCTGTGCACGTCCCTCTCTCGCCTTCCCTCTGGCGAGGTTGCCGGTCTTCCGCGCTGACGCGGGGTTCGGCTCAGGCGCAAAACGTTCGGGGCATGCACCGGGCTCCCCTCCGGGATTCAACAAGCTGGCGAGGGCCGGGACCCCTGTGCCAACTCCCGAGCTGGGGCTGCAGGAGCCTCGGACCGTCTCCACCGCCCCTCCCCGCTTGGTAGCTTTGCGAGACGATGAAGATCACTCGGACGCTGATCGATGAGATGGTGCGACATGCCCGGGAGGACGCTCCGAATGAGTGCTGCGGGATGATCGGCGGCGCCGACCGCGATGCGGCATCGACGTATCGGGCGGTCAACGCCGAGGCGAGTCCGTATCGGTACAGCATCGCCTCCGGCGAACTGCTCCGGCTGATCCGGGAGATCGATGGAAACGGCGAGGACCTGGTGGGGATCTACCACTCGCACACCAAGAGCGCCGCCTATCCGTCGCAGACCGATATCAACCTCGCGGGTTGGCCGGATGCGGTCTACGTGATCGTCTCCCTGGCGGATCCCGAGAACCCGGACGTGAGGGGATTCTGGATTCGGGACGGTGAGATCGAGGATGCCGAGCTCGAGATCATCTAGCGGCGGAGAGCTGATCTGCCCCAGATGCGCCCTTACGCACGACCTCGACCAGACCCTGTGCTCGCAGTGCGGGATGCCGCTGGCGTACGCATCGCGCACGGGTGAAGAGCCGGTCACCGATACGCACGAGAAGGCAGAGAAGGTGGACGCCAGGTATTCCGACGGCAAGCCGATGAAGGCCGGGTACGCACGCAATCAGGCTGAGGCTGAACTGATCCAGGGGATGCTGCTCGAGGAGGGGATCCCGAGCTTTCTGCGGCGATCGGCTGGGTTCGACGTTCCCGACTTCCTGGCTTCGGGACCGCGTGACGTGATGGTCCCGGAGTCAGCCCTTGCCGACGCCCGTCAACTTCTCGACACGACTGAGACTGAGGATCCGCGGGGACAGGCCGAAACCGGGATTGGCGAGAACGGGATCCACCAACCAACCGGTGAGATCCGCCCTCTGATCCTGCTGGCCTGGATCCTGGTTGGCGTCGCTGCGGCCGGGCTCCTCGTCTGGGCGATCTCGACCATCGGATGAGCTCCCCTTGCAAAACGGCCAGTACAGGGGCGTGCAGTTTGTACATTCCGGCCATACCGCCGAGATCCGTGGAATGCGATCGTGGTCAGATCGCCGAGGCGCATGACGGCCGGGGACCCCAGCTTCCCTGGCAGCATCGACCGGATTCGATTCAGAAATGTCCATCCACGTGAACCGGGGACCCCGACCTACTCCCAGATCGGGGTCCTCTTCACGACTGCCCCTAAGCCTTCTGGTGTCCCGGGCGCCCGAGAATGAACTGCTCCTGCGGTGCATGGGCAGCGAACTGCGACCCAACGCTGAATGAGACGCGAACGTTCTCGAGCAGGACGAGGAAATCAAAATAGACCGATCGATGCTTGAGGTAGAAGAGGTCGTGGCAGAGCTTCCAACCGGTCCCCTCCTCGGATCCGCCGTATCCGCAGCGCGCCTGGGCCCACCCGGCGATCCCCGGCTTGACCAGGTGGCGACGGTCGTAGTAGGGGAGCTGGAGCTCCAGCTCGGTGATCAGCTCGCGACGCTCAGGCCGCGGCCCGACCAGGGTCATCTCACCCGTGATCACGTTCCAGAGCTGTGGCAGCTCATCGATGTGAAAGCGGCGCATGAATCGGCCGACTCCGGTAACCCGGCTGTCTTCGGCATCGGACCAGCGGGCGCCCTCGGACTCTGCTTCAGTCGACATCGAGCGGACCTTGATCATCATGAACTCACGGCCACCTTCCCCGACCCGAAGCTGCCGGAAGAAGATCGGCCCGCTGTCGGTGAGCTTGACGATCAGGGAGAAGACGGCGATCACCGGCGCAAGAATCAGCAGCATCGCGCCGCCGACGATCAGGTCAAACGCCCGCTTGGAACCGGGGAGTCCGGCGCTGTATCGAGGATGAAGCAGGTACTGGAACCAGGCTGAGTTCGATTGGCCGAGCGGGACATGTCCGAGAAGCTCCTCGTAGAGCTGGCCGGCCTCGATCAGGCGCACTGGCATATCGAGACAGTCGGCGGCAACGCGCTCGAATACTTCGAGCCGCGAGTGATGTGAGTCGCCTTCATCGGGCGCCGGACCGGAGCTGTGAACGAGCAGGTCGATCGAGTGCTCCTTGACGACCTCCCGGATCTCCGCAAGCGAGCCAAGACGCCGGGGTCCCCCGTCACCGCGATTCGTGGCCGGCTCGTCTCCTGTGATCCAACCGGCGACCGTGTAGCCCCGGATCGCCGAACGATCCAACTCCTCGACCAGACCGATAGCCAGCCCGGGGGAACCGATCACCGCGATCCTCACCTGCCTGGATGAATCAAATCGGATCCTCATCCAGGTGGCGAAGAGCATCACGCACCAGGCACCGAGGATCGGTGCGATCAGAGTTGAGGCCGGTTCTGGCTTGCCACTCAGCGAGAAGGTGGCAAGTGCGATCGCCACGCCGAGAACCGGGACGGATGCTCTGAGGATCAGCGCCGCGAACGGCATCAGGTGCAGCGGGAACCGATTTCGCTCGAGAATCCAACTTGCGGCGAGCACGGAAACAAAGACGATCACCCCGTGCCCGAAACTGCTGAGGTGACCGACGGCCATCCCCCCCGCGATCGCGGCGGGCGCGATGCGATAGGCGATCGTCTCCAAGAGGCGCTGCGCATGCAGCGCGCTCAGGTGAGGAAAGGACTTCTGGCCGTCAGATGCGGTCAACTCCTCCGCTCGCCTCCCGGAACTGAGAGGCGACGGATCAGGAGTCCGCTGCCGGTGAGGATCAAGGCTGCGCCCACCAGCGCCAGGACATCAAGACCCGTGAAGGGAAGTGAGCCACTGGACGAGCTGCCACTGCTGCTCGCGGTTCCGCCCGCTCCACTGAAATCGATCGGGGGTGCGTACTGGGCCGCCGTCGGGTCATTCCCCGACGAGACAACCTCGACCTTTGCCGTTCTTGTGGCCGCCGACGCAAACACCGGGACAGCCATCATGCAGACAACGGCGAGGGCCGAGGCCATAATCGCCGCGGTGCGCCGCTTGGGGGTTTTGAGGGTATTCAAGAGTTCTCCGTTTCTTCTGCCATGGCGATGATCGTCGACATCGGTAGTTCCGAACCTAAATCCGGGTGGAACTCACCCAAGTGAACACGCGCGAGCTCCGCAAGTCGCTCTTTCCCTCGAGCCTGGATGGTCGCTCCACATTCACATCGGAACTTCAACGCTGGTTCTTTAGTTTCGAGGGTCAAGTGATCGGTCATTGCTGTCGATCCTGCACGAACCGTGTTTTCCTCACGTCTTGACAGCGTTTCCGTATCGTTTCCACAGATTTCCTCTGTGGAACAACCGCCCGAGCAATCCTCCGAGACTCGCATCCAGCTGTGCGGACGGCTCAAGGCAGACGTAAAGGGTAGACACGTTACGCCGGAGTTGCGTGGCCGCCAGGGCCGGATACTCCTCGCCTATCTGGTACTTCACCGTGGTCGCCCTGTAAGTCGCATCGAGATGATCACCGCTATCTGGCCGGGAAAGCAGCCGGCGAACCCCTCGGGCGCGCTTCGAACACAGCTTTCGCGACTTCGAAGCGCACTTGGTACCGACGCCCTCGCGGGACGGGACACGGTCGAGCTGAGGCTGCCCGTGGACACCTGGATCGACACTGAGGCCGCCGAGGTCGCGATCAAGCTTGCCGACGCCAATATCCGCGACGAGGACTGGAAGAGCGCCTGGGCCCAGGCGCACATCACGCTCAACATCTCGGGTCGGCCTTTCCTTTCGGGGTTCGAGGCTGTATGGGTTGACGAGGTCAGAGGCGAGCTTTCCGAGTTGGAACTGCGCGCTCGTGAAGTGATCGCAAGGTCGGGTATCGGGCTTGGCGGGTCAGAACTCGCCGGTGCGGAAAGGTCCGCCCGTGCCCTGGTCCGGATCGCGCCATTCCGTGAATCGGGCTATCTCCTGCTGATGCAGGCCCTCGCCGCTTCAGGTAACACCGCCGAGGCCCTCTGGACATATGAGCAGCTGAGGCGCCTTCTGACCGACGAACTCGGTGCCGCTCCGAGCGGAGATGTCCAGGCATTGCATCGCAAGCTGCTCGGCATGTCGTCGACCGACAAGGCCCGAACCGGGAGTCCCGAGTCGGATCCCCGCTAGTTCGCGCGGCTCAGCGGCCCCCGGCCATCGCCGGGAGGATCACAACCGTGTCGGAATCCGTGGCTGCCGTCTCAAGACCGTTGAGCACCCGCACATCCTCATCGTTCAGATAGATGTTCACATACCGATTCAAGTCGCCCTCAGGCCCGAAGAGCTGGCTCTCGGTCTCCGGATGGGCACTGGTCAGTGAGTGAAGCAGCTCGCCGACGGTCGCGCCCTTCGCGCTGACCTCCGCCTCGCCGCCCGTCTGCTTGCGCAGAACCGGTGGGATCTTGATCGTCGCCATCTGAGAGAGCCTATTCGCCGGGACTAGCCGGCGCAGAAGAGGTCGTAGTCGGGAAACTGGCCCAACTCCGAGTCCGGGATGTTCGCTGCGTCCGGCCCGCAGATCGGGCAATCCGGGTCGCGCCGAATCTTCAGCTCGGTGAACCTCGTGCCAAGCGATTCATAGAGCAGGAGACGGCCGATCAGCGGCTCGCCGATTCCGACCACGAGCTTGATCACCTCGTTTGCCTGGAGCAGACCCATAAGACCCGCCATCACCCCGAGCACACCGTTCTCCGAGCAGCTTGGTGCCAGATCGGCCGGCGGGGGCGTCGGGTAGAGGCAGCGGTAGCAGGGACCCTCGTACGGGACAAAGGTCGAGATCTGACCATCAAAGGAGAGGATCGAGGCCGAGACGACCGGCTTGCCAAGCCGAACCGAGGCGTCATTGAGCAGATAGCGAACCGGGAAGTTGTCCGCGCCATCGACGATCACGTCGTACTGGGAAAGCACCTCGATGACGTTCGATGCATCGAGCCGGTAGTTGTGCTCGATCACATTGATGTCGGGGTTCAGCGCCTCGATCGTCAGACGCGCCGAGGTTGTCTTCGGCATCCCGACGCGCTCGGTGTTGTGAATCACCTGACGCTGGAGGTTCGAGGCATCGACCACATCGTCGTCGATAAGCCCGATCGTCCCGATCCCTGCGGCAGCCAGATAGAGCGCCGTGGGCGCTCCGAGTCCGCCCGCGCCGAGCAGCAGGACCTTCGCGTTCAGCATCTTGATCTGGCCGTCCACCCCGACCTCGGGAAGCAGGGTGTGGCGCGAGTAGCGATCCCGCTGATCAGCCGTCAGTCCAGCGGCCTCGATGACCGGCAGGCCCTGGGCCTGCCACTCGAGGATTCCCCCGGCAACGGAGGCGACGTTTTCGTAACCGAGCTCCATCATCTGCTCGGCCGCCGTCGCCGAGCGGATGCCGGACCGGCAGTAGAGGAGGACGCGGCCGGAGCGATCCGGCGCGGCGTCGGCGATGTTGTCCGCGAGGATCCCGGGCGGTACGAGGCGACCGCCGTCCAAGTGGACCTCTGAGTACTCGTGGGGTTCGCGAGTGTCGATCAGAGTCACCCCACCGGAATTCAATTCTTCGAGAGCCTCGGCCGGGGTGATCTCCTCGATCGCGGTCTGCTCTTTGCTCTGGACTAGCGTCATTGTCGTAATCCCCTGAATCTCTATCGGGTTTTCCCTACTTTAGAAAGTATAGCGGCCGCCGGTCTGCTTTGGAAGGGCAGGCCGACGGCCGGTGAAACAGGGGCGCTTCCGGAAGGCTCAGCCGAGTGAGGGGCGCATCTGCCGAAGCCTGCGGACCCGCTCCTCTGTCGGAGGATGGGTGGAGAACAGGCCGGCGATGCCCTTGGACTTGAAGGGCTTGATGATGTAGAGGGGCTCGGTTGCGGCATTTGTCTGCATCGGCATATCCGAGGCACCCTGCTCGAGCCGGAGCAGCGCGCTGGCCAGGGACTCGGGGTTGCCGGAGATCTCCGCGCCACCCGCATCCGCCGCGTACTCGCGCTGACGCGAGATCGAGAGCTGGATGATCGTCGCGGCCAGCGGTGCAAGCAGCCAGATCGCGAGCAGGGCAAGCGGGTTGTTCTCATCGGTCATGAACATGACCATGTACCCGACGTAGGTGATGCTGGCGCCGATCGTGGCTGCAACCGACTGGATCAGGATGTCGCGGTGCTTGATGTGGGCCAGCTCGTGGGAGATGACTCCACGCAGCTCATCTTCCGAGAGGAGCTGGGTGATCCCGCGGGTGACGGCGACGGCGGAGTGCTTCTGGTTGCGACCGGTTGCGAAGGCGTTCGGCTGATCCTGGGGGATCATGTAGAGCCTCGGCATCGAGATGCCGGCCCGGGTGGAGAGTTCACGCACGATCTGGTAGAGCCGGGGCGCCTCCTCTTCCGAGATCGGCTGCGCCCGGCTCATCTTCAGCGCCATCTTGTCGCTGAAGAAGTACGAGCCGAAGTTGATCAGCACGGCAAAACCGAGGAACAGCAACGGGATCGCTGTGTTTCCACCTCCAACCAGGAACCCGATCAGTACCAGGATGCCCGAGAGGCTGGCCATCAGGATCGTCGTGCGAAGCGTCGCTCCGAAGGTGGACTGCTTGGTCGTGCTCACTTGGTCTCAACTCCTGGTTCGTGAATTTGGGTGCTTCCGCTTCTCGAAAGTATGGAGATGCGGGGGCGCCGGCACCATGGGTGCCACCCCCTGTCCTCGCTCATCCACCCACTAGTCGCCAGGTTGGGCATCTAGTCTTGACGGGGTGAGACGCCAATCACTTCTCGTCCAGGTTCTCACCGTCAATGCGGTGATGATCTGCGTGGTGGCGCTGTTCGTCGACTACGCCGCACGGGCGGATCAGGCTGGTGGGCCGCTTCTCCTCCTCGTCATCGCGGCGGCTGTGGCGCTCAGCGTTGCGTTGAATCTGGTCGTCCTGCGACGTCGCTTCATCCCGCTCGAGACGCTTATCGACGAGATGGAGCGCGTTGATCTCAGCCGGCCCGGCGCGAACCTGCCGGCCTCATTCGACGGCAAGGGTGAGACCGAGGAGGTCGAGCGGATCGAGCTCGCCTTCATCAGGATGATGCGACGTCTCGAGGCAGAGCGCCGCAGCGCTTCCGGGGCGGCGCTCCACGCTCAGGAAGAGGAGCGCGCACGGGTGGCCCGCGATCTCCACGATGAGGTCAATCAATCGCTGACCGGTGTCCTCCTGAGACTCGAGGCGGCAAGGGAGGCCGCGCCGCCCGAACTCCGGGCCGAGATCGCCGAGACCCGGCTGCTGGCCAACAGGGCGATGGAGGAGCTGCTCGCTCTTGCCCGGCAGCTACGACCGACGGCGTTGGATGACCTCGGCCTGAAGGCCGCGGTTGCCGGGCTCGTCGAGCAGGTGGAAAGAAGCACCGAGATGCAGGCGGCGTTTCGCGCCGATGGCGAGCTGGCCGGACTCGACGGCGACGTGCAGATAGTCCTCTACCGCGTCGCTCAGGAGGCGCTCTCGAATGTGGTCAGGCACAGTTCGGCCAAGATCGTCTCGGTCAGCCTTTCGCGCCGGGACAGATCCGTTCAGCTGACCGTGGCCGACGACGGCGATGGCTTCGCGTTTGCAAGATCCGAAGACGGACTCGGTCTCGGCGGCATGCGGGAGAGGGCCCTCCTGGTCGAGGGCGATCTTGAGATCCGCTCGGGGCCGGGCCGGGGCACCACCGTCGAGCTCAGGGTCCCCGATCCCGGTGACCTACCGGGCGCAGACGAGGCTTAGTAGTTGCCGGTTATCCGCTTCCAGGCCCGGCTGAAGACCGACGTCGATCGCCCGCCGCCGATGTCCCTTGAACCGATTTCTTCGGCAAGCGAGTTGTCCTTGGGTGGCGGAAGCTCATCGACGAGGCCGGCGTCGATGCTCAACTCAACGCCGCGCTCGAAGATCGAGCTGACAAGCTCGGCGTCGACAAAGCGCTCCCCGAGGTCTTCCTCGGAGCTGGCTGCGCTGATCACTATGCCCTCAAAGATGTCATCCGCATCGTCGGCAAGGACCGTGCTCACGGTTCCAACCCGGATTCCATCCGAGCTGAACACTTCGCTGCCGCCTCTGAGGGCCAGGTACGAGGTTGGTTCACCTAATCTCACTCATCAAGCATACGAAGGATCGATTCGCCGCCGCCGCCGCCCTGAATTGGCAGGATGCCGGGCATGCGCATTCTGATCGCAGATGACCACGGCATTGTCCGTTCGGGAATCAGGCTCCTGCTCGAGAGGCAGCCCGACCTGGAGGTGGTCGGGGAGGCCGCTGATGGCGCCGCGGCGCGCGACCTGGCGCTCAGGGAACGCCCCGACCTCGCAATCCTCGATGTGAAGATGCCCAAGCTGACCGGATTACAGGCAACCAGGGAGATCAAGGCACAGGCTCCCGAGATTGCGGTCTTGATCCTCTCCATGCACGACGATGAGCGATATCTGTTCGAAGCCCTGAAGGCGGGCGCGTCGGGGTATGTCCTCAAGACCCAGGCGGATACCGACCTGCTTGCGGCGATCCGGGCGGTTGAACGCGGCGAACCCTTTCTTACGCCTGATGCGCAGAGCGCGCTGATCCGCGACGTCCTCGAACGCGGCACGGGCGGCGGTGAGGAACTGACTCCCCGTGAAGAGGAGATCGTCAAGCTGGTTGCGGAAGCTCACACGAATCGCGAGATTGCCGGAATCCTGCATCTATCCGAGAAGACGATCGAAAACCACCGATCGAACGCGATGCGAAAGCTCGGAATGCGAGACCGGGTTGAGCTGGTTCGCTATGCAATCCGGCGGGGACTGATCGACCCTTGAATCAAGACGATGAAGCGAACGATGAAGTGAACGGCGAACTGTGCGAGTCGGTGATTCTCAGCGATGGCGAAGAGATCCTGATCCGGCCGATCCACGCCGACGACAAGTCGCTGATCACCGCCGGCTTCGACCGACTCAGCCCGGAGACCAGGTACCGGCGCTTCTTCGCGCCACTCGACCGGCTGACCGAACAGGACCTCCGCTATCTGACCGAGGTCGACCATCACGATCATGAGGCACTTGTCGGCCTCGACCCGAAGGACGGATCGATCGTCGGTGTCGCCCGCTTCATCCGCTCCGATGATCCGCTCGAGGCCGAGGTGGCGGTTGTGGTCGACGACCCGTGGCAGGGCCGGGGAGTTGCGAGCGCGCTGCTCGAGCGCTTGATCGAGCGTGCCCGCGACGAGGGGATCGATCACTTCATCGCCCTGTTGCTGAGCGAGAACGCCGACGCGATCGAGCTCTTTCGCCACATCGCCCCCGGAGGATCGTGGGTACGGCCCAGCGCCTCGGGCAACACCGAGATGCTGATCGACATTCCGGAACCGGGCAGCTTCCGTGGTTCGAAGCTGGCGCGAGTGCTTCGGGAAACCGCCCGGAGCGCCCCGGTCGTCAACCCCTGGCGGGTCTTCCGCCTCGCGATCATGCGCAGGCCCCCCAAGGATTGATCGCCCGCCCCTCGCGGAAGTTTCCCTTTGGTCGCCTGGGGCTCAGAACAACTGTCGACGGCCCACAGGCCTCCTCAGCTTCAAAGCAACATGCGGCGCCAGGCAGCGCACCTGTTTCCGGCGGGCTCGACACCACCGCAAGCGCCGCTGGTTTGCTTCACAGCGCAGTTGGCTCCAAGCGCGACCGTTCTGCATGGACCGGGGCGACAAAACGACCCCATAGGTAGTTTTGTCGCCCCGGTCTGGTCGCGTTGCCGATCTCGCCCACCGCGATCACTGGCCGCGCCGGGCTGCCCGTTTTGCTCGAAAGGACCGGGACCGCAGCGTCTGGTCTCACGCCCCGGGGCGTGCCTGCCTTGGAGCTCGGGCGCCGTGCCTTACGCGGGGATGGGGCGGACCGGGAGCTTCGTTTGCCCCGGAGGGGCCGCAGGAGTTCCGAACCCACGCCGACCCTCCCGTCCAGACACGGAGACCGGGGAATCCGAGTCATCCGGTAGGATTTAGCCCGATGCTCTTTTCGACAAAAGCTGAGTACGGCGTCAGGTTGATGGTTGAGCTCGGGCGACAGCCCGGCGCAGAGCCGGTTTCGCTGAGCGCCGTGGCCGAGTCGGAGCGGCTGCCGCTCTCGTACATGGAACATCTCGTCGCAAAGCTTCGCAAGGCTGAACTGGTCCGCTCGACCCGTGGTGCCCACGGGGGCTACAAGTTGGCGAGACCGGCAGAAGAGATCACGATGGATCAGGTGGTTGAGGCTCTGGAGGGCCAGATCGCGCCGATGGAGTGTTTTCACGAGGTGCCTGAAGGCAAGGTCCTCTGCTCACATGAGGGCGACGGTCATCGACTTTGTGCCACGAAGCTGCTGTGGACACGCGTCCAGAGCGGTGTCACCCGCGCGCTTGCCGGAACGACGCTTGCCGAACTCGTCGAGTTCAGCGGTGCCGACGGCGACCCGGAAGAACTCCGTGTCGAGGCCGTTGGCACGGCCGCCTGAATCCCGCACCGCTAACACTTCCACCAAAACGGAGACCAATGGCTGAACTCGAGATCAACAATCTGCACGTCCGCGTCGAGGAGAAGGAGATCCTCAAGTGCCTCGACCTGAAGGTCGAGAAGGGCAAGGTCCACGCCCTGATGGGACCAAACGGCTCCGGCAAGTCGACGCTTGCCAACGCGATCATGGGCCACCCGGCGCTGGAGGTGACCGAGGGAAACATCGTCTTCAAGGGCGAGGACATCACCGAGGCCGCCCCCGATGTGCGCTCGAAGGCGGGACTCTTCATGGCCTTCCAATACCCGACCGCGATCCCCGGCGTCTCGGTGACCAAGTACCTGCGAACGATCCTCAACGCCCACCGTGAGGCCCACGGCGAGCCGCCGATCAAGATCAAGGACTTCGCCCGCACCGCCCAGAGCGCGATGGAGCTGGCCAACATCCCCAAGGACTTCTCGACCCGGTACCTCAACGACGGCTTCTCGGGTGGAGAGAAGAAGCGGATGGAACTCCTGCAGCTCGCGCTCCTCAAGCCCGAGATCGCGGTTC
>JBBQZL010000015.1:0-22105 GCA_038207745.1 Solirubrobacterales bacterium | reverse complement strand
ACCCGCCGGCGCAGCTCGGACACCCCTTCGGCGTCACCCTTCCTGAGGAAGTGTCGGACACCATAGGGCTGGTATTCGGTCATCAGGGTCGGGCCCTGTCCCCCGATCTCTCCTCCGATCGTCTCCAACTCGCGGAGCTGGCCGTATGGGGCCAGCCAGACCTCGTGGTAGGCGAGGGCGTTTGACCAGATCACCCCGAGCGGGAGCAGCAGCAGTGGTATCGCGGCAATCCGCCAGCGACGGTCGGAGAGAAGTGCAGCGATACCGACCATCGCGAGGCAGAGGAATGCCGGAGCCGCAGACGCGAGTGCCTTGGCGCCAACCCATGGTGAGGTCAGCAGCCAGACGAGCAGGGTCGCGAGAATCACGCCGCCCGCATATAGGAGGAGCTGCCAGGACCGGCTCTTCATGGACGCCACGATCCCCCAGGCGAAGCCACCGACCGCGATCACAACCAGGATCGCCGTGATCAATCCGCTCGAGGGTGCAACGCGAAAGTCGGCCGACGGCCAGACCCCGGCGATCTGGGCGAAGTCAAGTGGACCGATCAGATTGCCCAGCTCATTTGCGCTGGTCAGGGGTCCCTGGGTGGGCGAGAAGATCGTTCCGGCGGCCAGAACGGGCGGGAGATTGACGATCACCACAACCGCCGCAACCACCGCGGTCCAGATCGCGGTGGACTTCAATCCCGTGGCCCGATACATCACCACCAGCGCCGGTGCAATCAGGAAGGCGAGCCAGATCACCCCTCCCGCTCCGAGCACAGCGAAGATCGCGGCCGATGCGAAACCGGCCGAAAGGACCGCCGCGTTGATCCGCCCATCCTCGGAACGGCCGGTCAGGACCAGAGCGGGAAGCGTCGCCAGCAGCGTCGCCGCGACCACCTCCTTGATCCCACCCCAGAGGCTGTAGCCATAGAGAAGTGCGGCCTGGGCGGCGATGAATGCGACTCCGGCCCGGACGCGGGCCGATGAGATCACCGATTCGGTGAGCTGGACAAGCGGGGCGACCATCAGCGCGGCGACAAGGGCCATGTATGGCTGGAACAGCCAGGCGGGATCCTGCCCGGTCAGCTGTGTGCCGACCCCGAGCGGGAGAAAGGCGCCGACCGGATATCCCTGCGAGAAGTTGATTTGGATCGTCGCCTCGTGGGTGGAGGCATTGAGGCTCGAGAAATCGTGCCCGCGGGACATCAACTGATCGACGAAGGCCATCCAGGTCGACGAGTCATCCAGCTTGATGAAGCCGGCAAAGCCGGGCTGACCGGAAAGCACCACCGGAGCCGCATAGACAGCGAAGACCCCGAGCGCCGCCCCGACGACCCAGGGATCCGGTCGAAGGCGGCGGATATCGCGGCCCAATCCGAACCCGGCGATCGCGATGAAGACAACCACCGCCCCGGAAAGCGGGGCGATGGCGCTGCTCGAGGTTGTCACCGCAACCACACCGATCAGGGCCGCAAACCCGACCGGCACAAGCATCGCGCCGGGCAACCGACCCGGGACGACGACCTCGAGCAGGAGGGCGATCCCGAGGCAGAGCGCAATCAGGACCGGTGGGAAGAGCACCCACTGGAGAACGAGGCTCATCCGGCCGCGGCGCCGTCCGTTGAAATTATCTCGCCCGCCCTGGCGGCCTTCAGTGAGGCACCCGGGGTTGGATCGTAGACCTCGATCTGGAGGTCAACCCCCTTCTGGGCGAGGTAGACGCTCGTCGGCTCGGATCCCGTGTAGACAAGCAGTGTGTCCTTGTCCAGCTTCTTGCTCCGGCTGTTCGGCTTGGCCGCGACTTCCTCGAGCCGCGCGTAGGCGTCGGGTACCGGATATGTGGCCACAGTGAAGAAGTTGGGCCGGGGGTCACCCGCCTTGGCACCGTCGGTCAGGTAGCGCACGTATGAGCTGCCGTCCGGTTTGGTCGCAACCTCGAGCTCGGCTCCCTCTCTGGGGCCGGCCCAGAAGACAGGGTGACCGACCTGCTGGGCGAGGTCGGCGATTCCGCCCTCCGGCACAACCCGGACGTCGGCCCCGAGTGTTGCCGTCGAGTCCGAGCCATTGTCATCTGAGCCTCGCGCGGCCAGGATTGCGACCGCGGCCGCAGCGACAAGCGCGATCACAATGGTCGCGATGATGCGGTTGGAACCGGGACGATCGTTCATCTGGTCGCTCATTGGGGTCAATCTACATACCGAACCAGGCCACAAGATGAGGAGACCCGTGATCCAACCTTCAAGGTCCGCAGCGATCTCCCCCGGCTCAGAGCCCGAGGGTCTTCGCGATGATGTTGCGCTGGATCTCGGAGGTGCCCCCGTAGATCGTCGAGACGAGGGCCTGGCGGACCAGTCGTTCCATGTCATATTCGGATGAGTAGCCGTAGCCGCCCATCAGCTGCATGCCCTCCAGCGCGACCTTCTTGGTCACCTCGGTGACGTGCAGCTTGACCATCGAGGCCTCACGCGGCAGCATCCTCGTCGGATCCTCGTCGGTCAGTGTTGCCACCCAGCGGGTCATCAGGCGGGCGGCCTCGAGATCGGTCGCAATATCGGCAAGCCGGTGCTGGATCGCCTGGAAGGAGCCGATCGGCCGGCCGAACTGACGGCGCTCCTTGACGTAGGCGAGCACATCGTCGAATGCCCTCTGCGCGATCCCGAGCATCGTCGCGGCAAGGATCAGGCGCTCGACGTTGAGCCCGCTCATCAGCTGTGTCCAGGCGGCGTCGACCTCGCCGAGAACAGCGCTCTCTGGGACTGCGCAATCTGTCAGGTAGACGTAGTTGGTCTCGGTGCCGCCCATCGTCTGGATCGGCTTGACCTCCATCCCCTCCGTGTCCCTCGGGACCGAGAGCATGGTCAGGCCCTCGTGCTTGGACTCCCCGCGGGTGGTCCGCGCGACTACCAGGACGTGGTCCGAGATGTGGGCATTCGAGCAGAAGACCTTCTGGCCGTTGATCACGAAGCCGCCGTCGACCGCCTCCGCCTTGGTCGAGAGCGCTCCGACATCGGAGCCGGCCTCCGGCTCGGTCATCGCGATCGCCTCGACCGAGCCGCAAGAGATGCCGCCGAGGATCTCGGCCTTCTGTTCCTCGGTACCGAACTTCTGGGTCGCACCGGCGACGATCAGCGTCGTCGCGTATCCCCCGATCGGAGCGAGCCCGCGGGAGGTCTCCTCCATGACCAGGCAGGCATCGAGCATCGAGCCGCCAGAGCCGCCGTACTGCTCCGGGATCGTCACCCCCAGCCAGCCGAGGTCCGCCATCTTGCGTGCGATCTCGAAGTTGTGGTGGTCCCTGTAGCCGTCGGTCAGCTTCTCACGCTGCTCCGATGTTCCGCACTCGCGAGCGCAGAAGTCGCGGATCGCGGAAACGAAATCTTCCTGCTCGTCGCTAAGTGAGAAGTCCATGATCGAAAGCCCGGAATCGGATTCGAACCGACGACCCCTTCCTTACCATGGAAGTGCTCTACCAACTGAGCTATCCGGGCGCAACGGTCTCCACTTTAGAGAGTTGATGCGGAGTCCGCGTGCGTGTGATCCGGTTCAGCTTCCGCGTCGTCGCCGACCGGCGCATCAGACGCCCGTTGCTGCCACAGCGCCCGGCCGAATGACTCCTCGCTGGCCTCGGTCATCGCCGTCTGGAAGATCGAAAGCAGCGACTCGGATGCGAGCGGCCTCAATCGATCAAGCGCCTCACGGACCTTTGGCCAATCCGCGTCCGGCCTGTCCGCCCGGTCGAACGGTTCCCAGATCGATTCGACGAAGAGATTCACGAAGGTCTCGGAGATACCCCTCGCATAGCCGCGAACCTGCTCGAGCACGTCCAACGCAGTCTCCGGGCTGATGCCGATGTCGGCGAGCTCGATCGCGGAGTGCATGAGGCGCGGGCTGATCACCTCGACCTGACCCTCGCCGATGCGCCGCAGGAAGCCGAGTTCAACCGCGCGGTCGGTGGCGGCACGGTCAAACGGGCGACCGGGGCGCGACCAGAGCCGCTCGAGGTCATGACCGTCGAAGACCTCGGGCTTCTCGTCCACGTAGGGCGTCCTCAAGGCCCGTGCGAAGTCGAGCTCGGCGGAGTGGGTCTCCCCGACCCCGGTCAGCAGCCTGCGGATCGCCTCGAGGTTGAGGCCATCCGCCTGGAGGCCCTGGATCAACTCGATGCGGGAGGCGTGCCGCGGTCCGTAGTAACCGGTGCGACCCCGGACATCGGGTGGCGAAAGCAATCCCCTGGACTGATGGGCGCGGATGTTTCGCGCCGTCATCCCGGTCGTCCGGGCCAGGTCGTCAATGGTCATATTTGTCGTGCCCGTCTCGCTCACCGTCTGCATCGTATTCGTATGTGACATGGATTCATGTTCCATACTCTCCTGGGCGCGCTGTTGCGCCAGGCTTCGCGACGCTCAGGCAGACGATTCGATCGCGCTGCCGATGCGCGAGACGACCCACTCGACGTCGGCCGGCTCGGTGTCCCACGAGCACATCAGCCGCACGGTGTCGGTGGCCGGATCCCAGATCGTGAAGGGCAGGGCCCAGCCCTGGACCTCGGCCTCTTCGAGGACCTGCTCGGCAACACCGCCGGGCAGCGAGGCGAAGACGGCGTTTGCCTCGACCTCCTGGATGACGGTGACCCCGTCGACCCGGGCGATCTCGTCGCCGAGCAGCCGGGCCATGCCATTGGCCTGCTCGGCCGATCGCTGCCAGAGGTCATCGGTGAGCAGTGCCGCGAGCTGGGCGCTGATGAAGCGCATCTTCGAGCCAAGCTGCATGGTGCGCTTGCGGACGAACTCGAAGCCCTCGCCGAGACCTGCAGTCAGAAAGACCACCGCCTCCCCACCGAGGATCCCGTTCTTGGTGCCACCGAAGGAGAGGATGTCGACGCCCACGTTGGTCGTGATCGCGCCGAGCGAGCGACCGTGTGCGGCGGCGGCATTGGCGATCCTGGCACCGTCGACGTGGAGCAGAAGGTCACGGCCATGGGCGTAATCGGCGATCTCCATCACCTCGTCGGCGGAGTAGACAGTGCCGGCCTCGGTCGAGTTTGTGATCGAGATCAGGCGCGGCTGGACCGCGTGCTCATCGTTGGCCGGACGCCAGGCAATGCCCCTCTCGATCAGCTCCGGGGTGAGCTTGCCGTCCGGGGTCGGGACGGTGAGAAGCTTGAAGCCTCCGATCTGTTCCGGCGCGCCGCACTCATCGACGTGAAGGTGGGCGACATCGCTGCAGATCACCGCGTGATGGGGACGGGTGAGGCCGGCGATGCCGGCGACATTGGCCCCCGTCCCGTTGAAGACCGGAAAGGCGTTTGCATCGGGGCCGAAGTGCTCGCGGAAGCGGGCCTTGAGAGCAACCGTGACCGGGTCGTACCCGTACGCCTCGACATGCCCGGAGTTGACGTTGGCGAGCGCCGCCATCACTTCGGGGTGCACTCCGGAGTTGTTGTCGCTGGCGAAGCCCCTCGCACCGACGGTTCTCGAGTTCATACCTTCAGCTTACGAGTGCAGCGACAGACGCTGCCCGTTCATCTTCGCGCCGTGGTCCGAGCAGACAAGCGCGATCGCGGCGGCGATGTCCTCACTCGAGGCAAAGGTCCGGTACGGCTTCTCCGGATTCGCCTCACGCATCTGCGGAGTCAGGATCGCGTTGACGACGATGATGTTGGCCGTCGCGCCCGACTTGGACTCCCAGAAATCCTCCGCCAGCGCCAGCGTCCAGGTTTCCGCGGCGGCCTTTGTTGCCGCATAGGCGGCGTTGGTGCCCTGGGGGTTCTGTGCCTGCTTCGAGGAGACGAGCACAAAGCGCCCGTTGCCGGACTCGGCCAGCGCGTCGTGGAATGCCTGGCTGGTCCGCTGGACGGTCCGGACCAGCGCATCGTGCAACCACTCGTACTCGTCCATCGTCGCCTCGGCGATCGGTGTCCCGCCCTTCCATCCACCGACCAGGTGGAGAAGCGCGTCGACTCGACCGAAGCGCCCGACCAGATCCGCGCACCATCCGTTGGTGGCGTCGGCGTCAAGCAGGTCGACGACGCGGCCGTCGTATCGCTCGGAGGGCAGGTCGAGCTGAGCCTCGAGGGCGTCGAGAACTCCCTGGTCACGACCGGTCGCAGCAATCGTCGCACCCTGCGCCGCGAGCGTCCTGGCAACCGATGGACCTAGCCCGCCCCCGGCACCGGCGATCGCAATCACCCGGCCTTCGAGCCCGAGATCGAGTCCCGTTGCGGCGGTCATGCGGCCACCGTCTCACGATTCGCTGCGGCGGAGGTCGCCGCGGCGCGCTCCGGCCGTTGCATCGCGGGCTCGAGCTTCGGGCCGAGCGAGACATAGAAGAGGCTGAGCGGGAACTCGTCGTCGAGCACCAGGTCGACGAGCTGTTTGGGCTCTTCGACCGTAGGCAGATCACGCCGGTCACCTGCCCAGACCGAATTCTCGGCCGGCGGCACGTACTCGGAGACCAGATCATGGGCGGCGATCCACTGCCCGAGCTTCGAGCGGTCGATCCCCGAGTGGTAGAGATCCTGGACGCGGTCACGCAGGCGCCCGACACCCTCGGCGAGGCGGTCCCAATCGATCGTCAGCTTGTTGTCGGTCCAGTGCAGATAGCCCTCGCGATGCAGGAAGGCGAAGATCAACTGTCCGCCGAGACCGTCGTAGTTGCGGGTCCGGCCGCCGGTGATCGGGAAGCGGAAGATCCGGTCGAAAAGGATCGCGTACTGGACGTAGCGACCGAACGGAAAGCCTTCGGCCTCGAGTTTCGCGGCCTCGCCGAAGGCGGTGAGATCGCAGCGAAGCTCCTCCAGCGAGTACATCCAATAGGGGCTGCGCTGGCGGATCATGAATGGATCAAAGGGCAGATCCCCGCGCATGTGGGTGCGATCATGAATCAGATCCCAGGTGATATAGGCATCCCTCGAGAGCTGCGGGGAGTTGAGCAGGGCATCTGCATCCGGCGGCAGGTTGAGGTGGAGGATCTCCGCAGCGGCGCTGCCGACGCGGCGGAAGCGCTCCGCCTCGCGATCGCAGAAGATGCCGCCGAAGTGGGCCGGCGGGCGCTCTGTGACAGAGAAGGTCTCCGGGAAGAGGACCGCACACTCGGACTCGTAGCCGTCCGTGTAGTCGATCAACTCGACCGGAACGAACTTCGCGTTGTCGTATCCGCCGGTCTCGAGTTCATCGACGAACCCGGGCCATGGAGTCCGGGTCAGGAGTGCCTCGAAGCAGGTGTCCCTGGAACCGTTCTGCTTGTACATCGGGAAGACGACCAGGTGCTCCATCCCATCGACCCGGAACTGCTCCGGCCGGAAGGCATCGGTCGACGCGTAGAAGTCGGGCTTTGCGAAGCCGTCGCGCTCCCAGGCCAGGAGGTCGGACCTGAGTGCCTCGAAATAGGCGGCCTCGTGTTCGAACTGCGGCGCGAGGGCCGTCACGCCGCCGGCGATCCCCGCGGTCAGCTCGGCGACCCGATCGCGGTCGTGCCTGGAGAGATCGACGGAGCCATCGGCATCCTGCATCAGGCGCAACTCGGCAACGGCCTCGCGAAGCTTGATCCAATCCGGATCGGCGGCAAGCTGTCCCGCATTTTCCAAGCCCGCATTTGCGAATGCGTCAGAGGCCACCCAGTAGACGAGGTTGAGCCAGAGATTCATGTGATCGTGCTCGCCGATGCAGTCGTCGCCGAAGAGATCTGAATCCGAGAGCACGGCAACCCGGCCGCGACCGTGTCCGGTGACCGCGACAAGCGCCGCGTTGGGCAGGTTGGCGCTCTCGTGTGTGCGGGCGACGACAGTGGCCCCATTCGTGGTCGAGAGCGTCCCGGCGCGATAGAAACAAGCCGTCTCGACCCGCGCCGTCAGGTCCGACACAAGCCCGCCGGACCCGTTTGTTCCGGAACCCAGGTCGGCAAGGATCCACGACGGCGCCTCCGAGTGATGCTCGTAGTCCTGGACCGTCGTGTTCTCGATCTGGATTCCGAATCGATCGAGCAGCTCGTTGAGGTTGTTGCCGTACTTTTCCTGCTCGGTCTCGCCGAGGACGATCAGGCCGCCGCCGTCGGTGACGAACCTCTCGATTGCATCGATCTCATCGCCGCCGAGCGTCGGCGTGCCGCCGCCGACCGTCCCCTCCCACTTCGGGTCCGATGGATGGGCGATGACGAGCACTCCAGCGCCTGCGAGGGCATCGGCTCCCAGCCTGCCGTCCGTGTGGGCCGCAACCGTGAAGTCGCGATCCGCGAGCGCCCGGGCAGCGGCTTCGAGCGACGAGTCGCCCGGATGGGCCGGCTGCATCTGAAGGGCGACCTCGGGGCGGATCGACCATGCCTCCGAGTGCGCCTCGTCGAAAAGGACGTGCGCCAGTTTTGGCTGACTTGGCATCGTTGAGACGATATTGGCCTCGCTGATAGGGGTCAATCCCCTATTCCGCTCGTCTGTGCGCAAGAATCCAACGTATGGACGCTCTCGATAAACGTATTCTTGCGCTGCTGGTCGAAGATGGCCGCAGGACCTTCGAGGACATCGGACAACAGGTCCAGCTCTCGGCCCCGTCGGTGAAGCGACGGGTCGACCGCCTCCGGGCCGATGGAGTGCTCCAGGGCTTCACGGCGATCATCGACCACGGTGCGATCGGCTCCAGCACCGAGGCATTGATCGAGCTCTTCTATGAGCCCGGGACGTCACTCGAGAAGGTCGCGCGGAAGCTCCGTGAACATCACGAGGTGGTCGAGGCCTGGAGCGTCACCGGCGAGGCCGACACGATCGCCCGGGTCAGAACGCTCGACAATGCGGACCTCGAGCGTCTGATCGTCGAACTTCAGCGCGACGGTCTGGTGGTCCGGACCCGATCGCAGGTCGTGCTGTCGAGGTTGGTCAGCTGAGTCTGAGCCGCAACGCCCCGGCGATCTCCTCGGCCTGCACCCCGTCGACTCCGGCGTCGGCTGCGAACCCGGGCCACTTTGCCACTGCGTTGCGGACCTCTCCGACGATGATCTCGGCGCGTCCCTTCTTCATCGAGGCAACCTCAGCGCATTGGCGAAAGTCATCGAGATCGAAGTCGTCGGCCTTGCCGTTCAGCGTCATCTGGTGACGGCGGGTCCACGTCCCGCTCGGGTTATAGGCATAGGTGACATCGAAGGCAGGCGAAAGCGACCAACTGCCGGACCGGTCCATCAGGAAGGCGATATTCTTGACGTGGTCGTCCTGATTCCGGGCGATCACGTTGAACGCCATACGGCGGAACTGCTGCTCGACAGCCCGCATCGGGAGCCCGAGCCGGCGAACCACGATCAGCGCCTGCTCGTAGGAGTTCGTCTCGGGCTGCCTGAAGTCGAAGTGGGCAAGGGCCGCCAGCGACTGCATGTGCAGCTTGCGATTGCCGGTCCGGTCAAAGCGGCGGGACATGAAGTGCCGGCGCCCTCCTTCCTCGAGCAGACGGCACTCGGCCATCTCGACGCCGGCCTCGGCCGCCATCAGCGAGTAGGCGAACTCGATCGCCCCGTACCCCCGTGGGTCCTCGAGCTCCTTGTCCCGGTTCCCTCTGACGCCGTCGAACTTGAGCAGCCAGTGTTCGAAGCCCGGCCCGGCGTCGACCTGGCCCGACCGGACAACATCGGTTGCCGGGTTCCAGGCGATCACCGCCTTGGCGCGCGCGCCGCCGGCGGAGGTGCCGACGCTGAGGATGTCCTTGAGCGAGTCGGGCTCCTCGAAGGATGCGTCCAGGTCGCCGCGCCGCGCCAGAACCTCCGAGGCCAGATCGACAAGCGCGGCGACGGAGATGTCTCTGTCAGCGGTCGGCTTGGCGCCGATCGCCGGAGCGAACTCCAGCCCGCCCATGCCGCGGGTTCCGATGTAACAGAGGCGCTCGACGGCGTCGAAGTCATCGGGGCTGCGTCCCTGTTGCGCAAGCCAGGCGTCAATCAGCGCATTGCCGAAACGATCCGGGAGGGAGTCCACCAGCAGGCCGGGCAGCCCGCGAAAGGTCTCGAACGAGAGGCCCGGGAAACTGAAGCGCGCTTCCCGCGTCGGCATCTTGATCGGGGACACCTCGACCGGCGCGGCGGCCACAAACTCCGGGTCGTATTCGAAGACCGCGACCCCGCCCGGGTTATCCAGGGAGACGGCGCCGATCCGCCTGCCCCAGAGATTCACCGCGGCGACCGTCAAGGCGTGCCCCAGCTCCACTCGCCCGTCTCACGATCCTCCCGGTGGTGAGCCGGCGCCCCGCGGGCGCGCTGCCGCTGTTTGCCCTTTCGCTCGAGCTGCTGGATCGGACTCGGCAGCGGCTCGGGAACGGCCAGCTCCAGCGCTTCCAGCATTCCCAGCGCGCGCAGGATCCGGATCACGGCCGGGAGCTTTGCGGCGCCGCCGGACTCGATACGGCCGACCGTCTGCCGCGAGACTCCCGCCTCCGTGGCAAGTCGGTCCTGACTTAGGTTTCGATCGAGGCGGATACGCTCGAGCCGCCGGCCAAGCTCGGCGAGCACAACAGCATCGGTCATCTGGGCGGAGATCTTCATGGCGTTGCCTCCAAAGTACATTAACCGCAATATTGGTCATTTGCGTTGTGTAGGCGCAACATTATAGCGAAGAGATCGTCGATGTCGTTATGTTGTTTGCAAATTACCGAAACCCGGATAACAAATCTTGGTGTTATCTGTAGAAAACTTTACGCCATGGCTCCGTCAGCGACGAGCCACTGGTGGCGAAGCCCGCTGACCGCGGCGATCCGCTCGTAGTCGCGGTCGTAGTGGACGAGCACCACGCCGGCCTCCTCAGCCGCGGCGGCAATCAAGAGGTCGGCAGGCGGCACACGGCGATGGTCGCCGCTGCCCGCCAGCGCCAACTGGATCTCGCGGGCGCGAGACCAGAGGCTGGCCGGCATTGCGATTGCCTCGAAGGATCCGAGGCGACCAGCGACCTCCCGGGCACGCCGCTCGTTGGGGGCAAGGCGCGTCAGCTCGAGGATGACCAGATCGCAGACCAGCACCAGCCCGGCTTCGACGGCGGCGTTGAACCACTCGGCCAGCCAGGGGAAGCGGCGGTCGCGCGCCCAGGTCCAGGCGCCAGTGTCGAAGAGGGCCGGTCGTTCAAGCTGCTGGATCTGCAACTCGGCTGCGCCGCTCAGGAGCGCTCCCGGCCGGCGTCGACCTCCCGTGGACTGCCATCAACGTCACGCACCACATCGAATCCTTTGAGTACACGGCGTCGCGCGGCGTCGCGCAGGGCTGCATTGACAGTCTCGCTGAGGCCCTTGGTGCCCAGCTCCCGGCGCGCGGCGTCCAGCGCGCTGTCGTCAACATCAACCGTGGTGCGGGTCATGAGCATCATGGTACAGCATCATGGCGGCCTTCCACCTCACTTTTCCGGAGTCGTGCATTCACGCTCGGGAGTCGGGGGGATCCGCTCCCCGACGGTGCGACCGCACCGTCGGTCAGCCGGCCCACACGCTGCATGGACACAAAGATGCAAAATGGGGGAGGCAGGATTCGAACCTGCGTAGGCATAGCCAACTGGTTTACAGCCAGTCTCCTTTAACCACTCGGACACTCCCCCGGGAGCGGATCGCGATTCTAGATGATTGATTGATGCGCGCCCCGCACGGCGGAGTGCGGCGCTCAGGCGGTTTCGCGCAGAACCTGGGCCTCGGGGAGGCGCTGCAGCTTCTTCAGCGTGTTGTTCTCGATCTGGCGGATCCGCTCACGGGTGACGCCGAATGTCCGGCCCACTTCCTCCAGGGTCATCGGATCCACCCCCGAGAGGCCGTAGCGAAGCTCGATCACGCGGCGCTCGCGCTCCGGCAGCGCATTGAGCGCCCTTTGGACACCCTCCTTCTGGAGGTGCTCGCTGGCCTCCTCGAACGGCTCGAGGATACCCTCGTCGGCGACGAAGTCACCGAGTTCCGAATCATCCTCGTCGCCGATCGGCTTCTCGAGCGAAACCGGGAGCTGGGCAACGCGCATGATATCCCGTACGTCGCGCGTCGACCATCGGAGCTCTTCGGCGATCTCGGACGCTTCGGGCTCACGGCCAAGGCGCTGAACGAGCTGGCGCTCGACATGGGCAACCCGGTTTAGCTTCTCGACCATGTGGACGGGAATCCGGATCGTCCGTGCCTTGTCGGCGATCGCGCGGGTCACCGCCTGGCGGATCCACCACGTCGCATAGGTGGAGAACTTGTAGCCACGGCGATAGTCGAACTTCTCAACGGCGCGGATCAGTCCCAGCGAGCCCTCCTGGATCAGATCGAGAAAGCTGAGGCCCCTGCCGAGGTAGCCCTTCGCTATCGAGACGACCAGCCGGAGGTTGGCCTCGACCATCTGGCGCTTGGCCATCATGTCGCCGCGCTCGATCCGTTTGGCGAGCGTGATCTCCTGCGAGGCGGTGAGCAGATCAACCCGCCCGATCGAGCGAAGGTAGAGGCGAAGTGAATCGAGGCTCGGCTCGATTGTCAGGTCGAGCTCGGACTTCTTGGTTGTCTGCCCGGCGAACTCGGAGGCGCTGCGTTGCACCTTGTAGGCGCTGACACCGTCGGCTGCGATCACATCGACGCTGTGTTCGGTCAGATGGGCGTGGAGGCTGGCCACCTGCTCCTTGGTTATCTCAATCTCCTCAAGGGTTTCGGCGATCTCCTCGAAGGTCAGGTAGCCGCGCTCACGACCTGTCGTGATCACCTTCTGAAGCTCGTCGAACTCGGCGAACGGTTGAACGCCCGAGTCCGAATCCATCCCCTGCCGAACGGTGTCTAGCTGCTCGATTTCGTACTCCCCTCATGCTGACCGCTCTCGCGGGGCCGGACCGGTGAACCGGCCGCAAGGAAGTATAGGCAGCCATGTGATGTCCGGTACCCGGGATAGGCGGATATCGTTGTCCCCAGTCATCGGCCCGTGACCCCGGTTGCCTACCCTTCACCCATATGACTGATCAGACGACAGCGCTTTCACCCAATGCCCGCGACGTTCAGGCCTCCGTGCCGAAGACGCAGGTGAGTCTGTCCCGGGTTGGCGTGACCGGAGTCGAGAAGGTGATCCGGATCGAGGTGGCCGGGAGCGAGCAGCTCCACTTTGCCGAGTTCGAGTGCTTCGTCGACCTCAACCCCGAACAGGCCGGTGTCCACATGTCCCGCTTCGAGGAGGTCGTCGGTGAGGCGATCGACCGGGTGATTCTCGGAGAGGCGCCATTGCGCGCCGAGACCCTGGCAGCCCACATCGCCGACCGCGTCAGGGAGAGCCAGAACGGACTCCGCGCCGAGGTCACGGTCAGCGCCAAGTATCCGGAGACCGTGACCACACCCGTCTCCGGCCAGAGCACCCAGGAGATCTACGTGTTGCTCGGCACCGCAGTCTCGTCAGCTCGCGGTTCGCGGACGATGACCGGAGTCCAGGCGCAGGGCATGACCGCCTGCCCCTGCGCACAGGAGATGGTTTCCGAGGCTGCCCGGGAGCGATTGGCCGATCGGGGCTTCAGCGAAGGCCAGATCGAGGAGGTGATCGAGGTCGTCCCGATCGCAACCCACAATCAGCGCGGCATCGGAACGCTCCATGTCGGCTGCCCCGAGGATTGTGACCAGGACGTCGACGCCCGCATCCTTCTGGGGATCGTCGAGCAATCGATGAGTTCCGAGATCTACGAACTGATGAAGCGGAGCGACGAGCTCGCGGTTGTCGCCAAGGCGCACTCGCAACCGCGGTTTGTCGAGGACTGTGTCCGCGAGATGGTCCGGAGGGTGATCGATCACTATCCGGACCTCTCCGATCAGGCCTTCGTGATGGCACGACAGGAGAACCTCGAGACGATCCATCGACACAACGTCGTCGCCGAGCGATACGGGACCCTTGGCGAGTTGCGCGCGGAACTTGCGAGTGGCGAACGATCCGGCAGCCACATCACCGTTCGCGAGTGGCTCGAGGCCCCGACCGCCTAGCGGTGGCGCTGCCGGAAGCTCAGGCCCGGCCGGTGTCCCCAGCGCGCTGCTCGTCGAACCGGCGGCGCATGCCGACCAGGTAGTCGACACCGCTGACCAGTGTGGCAACCACAGCGAGGTAGACGAGGATGTTGACCCAACCGGGCGCCGGGTTGGTCGCAATCAGGGCGAAGACCGCGGCGATCTGAAGCGCCGTCTTCACCTTGCCCATCCAGCTAGCCGCGATCACGATGCCGCGCTCGGCCGCCACACCGCGGAGCACAGTGACCGCAAACTCCCTGGCGATGATCACCATCGCGACCCAGGCAGCCAGACGATCGAGCGAGACGAGCGCGATCAGCGCCGCGGTGATCAACAGCTTGTCGGCGACCGGGTCCATCAACTTGCCGAAGTTCGTGATCGAGCCACGAGAGCGGGCGAAGTAACCGTCGAGTCCGTCCGTCGCGGCCGCAAGCGCGAAGACGATCGCAGCGAGGATGTCCCCGTTCCTGGTCTCGTTGAGCAGTGCGACAACCACGACCGGGACCGCGAGGATTCGCAGCAGGGTGAGGAAGTTGGGCAGGTTGAGCGGAAACATCCCCTGCAGTATGTACCGAGCGGACGTTGCCTGGAAGACTTGCCGGGTGGGCGGACTCGATCAGCTGAACGCGGAGATACACGCGTGCCGTCTCTGTCCCCGGCTGGTCGAGTGGCGCGAGGAATCCGCCGAGAACCCCCCGAAGCGCTACCGGGGAGAGAAGTACTGGGGCCGTCCCGCCGGCGGCTTCGGTGACCCGAAGGCCACGGTCCTTGTGGTCGGGCTTGCTCCGGCCGCGCATGGCACCAACCGGACCGGCCGCATGTTCACGGGAGACCGGTCAGGGGACTGGCTCTACGCGGCAATGCATCGTGCGGGGCTTGCGAACCAGCCAAACTCGATCAGCCGCGACGACGGTCTGGAGCTGAGCGGCGCCTACGTGACGGCGGTGAATCGCTGCGCGCCGCCCGCCAACAGGCCGACGACCGAAGAGCGAGACTCATGTCTCCCCTTCCTGGCCAGGGAGATGGAGTTGATCCCGAGCGCCACCGTGATCGTCGCCCTGGGGAGCTACGCCTGGACCGGCGCGCTGCTGGCAATCGCGATGCTCGGCGGCGAGGTGCCGCGGCCACGGCCGAAGTTCGGCCACGGAGCCGAGGCGCAGATCGGTGGATGGACGCTTCTCGGCTGCTTCCACCCGAGCCAGCAGAACACCTTCACCGGCAGGCTGACCGAGCCGATGATCGACTCCGTACTTGCGCAGGCGCTGTCATACATGCACCAACCCCTTCACAAGCCAAATCCCGCCGACTAGGCTGTCGACACTTCGGTCCGCTTCACAGTGGATCAATCGAACCTGGGAGGTCCAGAGATGAAGGGGATTCGGCTGACGGTGATCATCGCCGTCATGGCACTTGCGCCCGTCGCGCTTGCGGCCTGTGGCAGCAGCGACAGCAGCAGCACGAGCAGCGCCGATGAGAGCGAGATCAGCAACGCGATCACCCAGTCCGCCACCAGTGGCGAAGCGTCGGCCTGTACGGAATTCCAGACGCAGAAGTTCACCGAGCAGACCAGCGGTGGTACCGGCGCAGCGGCAGTCAAGTCCTGCGAACAGAGCGCTGCGGACAGCCCCTCCGATTCGGTTGTGGTCACGAACATCCAGGTCGACGGCGACACCGCAACCGCAGACGCCGCGCTGACCGGCGGCTTCATCGACGGCCAGACGCTGGAGATAGCCCTGGCCAAGGACGGCGACCAATGGAAGGTCGATCAGCTCACCGGCTTCGCCGACTTCAACCGCGAGGCGTTTATCAGCAGCATCCTCAAGCAGGTGGCCGAAGACCCAAGTACGTCGGCTCAGACAGCGACCTGCCTCCAGCAACAGTTCGACAAGGCCTCCGACCAGGAGCTGGAAGACGTGTTTCTCAATCCGGATGGAGGCGCGAAGTTCTTCGGCCCCTGCTTCCAGGCTCAGTGACCTGACCGATTGATCCGTCCTGGCTCAGCCGGGGCTCTGGCCACGCTCGACCGGAGACGATGATCGAGGAGCACGGAGCCCCGGCCGGGCGCCTGTCGGCCTTGGGTGTCTCGACAACCTCGGGTTCGACCGAACTAGCCTGGTGAGGGCTCGGAGTCCTCGTACTTTCGTCTGATCAGCTTGAACGGATATGCCGCGGCGAAGACCCAGATCGTGAACGTCCAGGTGGGATACACGAACGCGATCGGTATCGAGAGCAGAAAGACGAAGGTCACGGAAAGCGCAACCGCTTTCGCCGCGCGCAGATTGGTGGTCCTGTCGCTCCGGACCAGGTTGGCCCTCTGTGCATAGGTGATCATCACGAAGCTGCTGAAGCTGGCCAGCGCCATGTTCAAGGCGTAGACGGCCACAGCCGGCGTCAGATTCCCGTACTCGCCCAGGATCTGGCTGGAGAATCCGATCAGGACGATGAAGGCCAGATTGACAAAGTTAAGGGCGATCAGACGGCCGTCGAATCCAATGATCTCACCGAAGAAGCGGTGATGATTGAGCCAGAACCGGCCGATCACCGCGAAGCTGATCCCGTACGCGACAAGGTCGCCCGTCTGCTCCCCGATCTCATCCCAGAGCCGTGCGTCGGTTGACAGACCCTTGCTCACACCGAGTTGGAGAACCAGCAGCGTGATCGCAATCGCAAAGACCCCGTCACTGAAGGCGACGATCCGGGTGAATTCGAGCTCATGCTCCGTCCGCTTCTGACGACGTGTCTCTGCCACCTGTGCATCATCGACGGCGGGTGCGGCGGAATCTCGCGCATCCCTCCTACAATGTCGCGGTCGCCAAGCCGGCGTAGCTCAGTTGGTAGAGCACTTCACTCGTAATGAAGGGGTCAGCGGTTCAAATCCGCTCGCCGGCTTTCGAAGCGCATCCGTCGGACCGTTGCCCCGAGCCGGCTATCGGCGAGCGCTCGCCCGCCGCGGAGACGACTGCGCGACCTGGGCGACGAAAACCGGCTATGTCGGCGGTGATCCCCTCGGCGGTGGGCCCGTCCTCGGCTCGGATCCGGGTTGCACCGTCGGCAGGCCGCGGGTGAAGAGCAGGGCGAGCAGCGAGATGAGCGCGAGGATCGAGACGGCCGAGCGCAATCCGTCGATCCGGCTCTGCGCGTTGGTTTCCACAACCGCGTCAGCCGTCGCGGCGGGGACGTTCGCGTCGGCGAGGGCGACCTTCAGGTCGGCGTCGGAGAGGAACGGGACGCCGCCCGCAAGGTTCGTCTGGGTCTCCGAGGCGAGGCTGGCGGGAACGTCAGGGTTGTTCTGGATGCCGGTGAAGAACGAGGCGGTCAGCGCCGAGATAAGCACGGCGCCGGCCAGCGCGGTGCCGATCGACGCGCCGAGCTGGGTCCCCGTGTTCTGGAGACCGCCGACCTCGCCGCTCTGCTCGTCGCCGACAGCCGACACGGTCACGCTGCCAAGCTGCGAGGCCATGGCGCCGAGCCCGGCACCGGCGAGCAGCAATGGCCAGGTCACGACCTCCGGGCCCGCACCGAGATCCAGCAGCGCGATCAGGAGCACCAATCCGGCGAACAGCGCCATGAAACCGAAGTTGACGACCCGCCGGGGTGAGGCGTCGGGACGCAGCCTGGGCACGCCGACAGCGAACGCCAGCAAGGTGAGCGAGAGGGGAAGCAACCGGACGCCGGTCTCGATCGCCGACAGCCCAAGCGCGATCGAAAGAAACAGCGGAACGACGAAGAAGAGGCCGGCCTGGACCAGGAACATGAACATGAACGAGGCGACCCCGCCGCGCAGCTGGATGTTGCGCAGCAGCACCGGGTTGAGGAGCGCGCCCTCTCCGCGCTCGATGCGCCGGCTCTCCCAAGACAGGAAGAGGGCCAGCAGCACGCCGCCCCCGAGGACGAGCCAGATCACCGGTGAGAGCCCGAGCCACTGCGGCGCGTCGGGCTTGGCCTGCACGAACCCCCAGGTCCCGGACTTCAGGATGCCCATCACGACCAGGCCAAGGCCCAGCGCGGACAGCCCCGTGCCGACAAGATCGAGTCGAACCCCCTCTTCCGCCGGCCTGTCCTCCACCCGCCGCGCCAGCAGCAGGATCACGAGCACGATCAGAACCTCTCCGGCGAACACCCACCGCCACGAGGCGTAGGTCGTGAATGCGCCACCGACAACCGGACCGAGCGCCGCCGCGATCGCGCCGGCCGCGGCGACGAGCCCATAGGCGCGCGGGCGATCGGGCTTGCCGAAGTTCGACGCGACGAGCGCCACGATCGCCGGCATGATCAGCACCGCTCCCAGGCCCTCCAGAAACGACCAGCCGATGATCAGCACCGTCAGGTTCGGGGCCAGCGACGTCGTGAACGACCCGCAGGCGTAGATGACGCACCCGATCTTGAACGCTCGCTTGCGGCCGAGGATCTCACCGAGCTTCCCGCCGGTGATCATCAGCGAGGCCATGACAAGCGTGTACAGCGTGATCGCCGTCTGAATCCCGGTGACGGTGGTCCCCAGATCCTTGGCGACCGTGGCGATCGCCGTGTTCATCACCGTGGTGTCGAGGGCCATGACGAACTGCCCCGCCGCCAGCGTCAGCAGGACGATCCCCGTCGCGCCGACTCGTCGCCCGGTTGCCTCGGTCAAAGCACTCCTCCGGTAATCCGGAAGCCGGGTCGGATCCAGATCGGCGCCTGCATGGGGATGACCCTACACGCTGCCCCGTAGACGGGTTTCCGACAGCTGACCCGGCCAAGGCGATGCAATCCCCGACACCGTGCCATCGGCTCCGCGGCGATCAGGATCGCGGCAATATAGGCTCTGAATCGCAAGACCACGCTCGCGCCCCCGACAAGGAGAAAGCTGTGACGGAACTCGAAGAAATGGGTCCAATCGACTACATAGTTATCGAGTGGAACGGCCGGCAGCCGACCGGTGAGGCCGTGCCGCTGCTGATCGACCTGGTCGACCGCGGAATGGTTCGCGTGCTCGATCTCGTGTTTATCGCCAAGGACGCGGACGGCTCGATCGCAGCGCTCGAGATCGGCGATCTGGGCGAGGAGTTCGCCGAGTTCGAGGGGGCCAGTTCTGGCCTTCTGAGCGCCGAGGATCTCGAGGAGGCCGCGAGCGCCGTGGAACCCGGCACGAGCGCCGGAGTGCTCGTCTGGGAGAACCGCTGGGCGGCCCCATTCGCGCGTGCGCTGCGCGCGTCCGGTGCCCAGCTCGTCGCCAGTGGTCGCATCCCCGTCCAGGCACTGGTCGAGGCCGCCGAGGCGGCCGAGTAACCACCATCCATCCCTAATACCATCAACCTCCAGGAGATCAAGACATGCCAGGACTAATCCGTGGCGTTGCCCGCACCGCCGCCATCGCCGGCACCGCCACCGCCGTCAGCAACCGCGTCTCGCGGCGCCAGGGCAACAGGTGGGCTGAGCAGGATGCCCAGCAGGCCCCCGAACCGGCACCGGCTGCCGCTCCCGCACCGGTCGCTGCGGCGCCCGCAGTCGATCCGATCGAGCGACTGAAGGAGCTCGGGCAGCTCCACGAACAGGGCATCCTCACCGACGAGGAGTTCGCCGGCGAGAAGGCGAAGGTTCTCAACGGTTGATCCGACATCGTAAGGACCTGGGAAATTGAGTCACGGCCTCGAGATCGAGCTGACCTGGGGTCCACCGGGCGCCTAGCCTCGACCTCGACACCGTGTCACCGGCTCTGCCATGATCCGCGCCATGCAAATACCATTAGCTTCCGAATATCCGTTCCTCAACATCCTCTGGTCGATGCTGGTCTTCATGGGATTCATCATGTGGATCTGGCTGGCGATCATGTGCTTCTCGGACATCTTCCGCCGCCATGACATCGGAGGATTCGCGAAGGCCATCTGGATCATCTTCATCATCTTCATTCCCCTACTGGGCGTACTCGCCTACCTGATCGCCGATCACAACGGGATCGCCGAGCGCAACGCCAAGGGTGTCGAGGCTGCGCAGGCCTCATTCGACCAGCAGGTGCGCGAAGCCGCGGGCACAGGAGGCCCGGCGGGCGAGATCGAGACCGCGCAGAAGTTGCTCGCCGCAGGCACGATCACGCAGGAGGACTTCAACCAGATCAAGGCCAAGGCACTCGGCAACTGAACCGCCCAGAGGCCGCTCCCCGCGACGCCGACGCGTCGAACCGACCTACTCGGATTCACCGCCGGATTCGGAACCCGATCCGGCGGGAGCCAGTTTGCCGGTGCCCGGGTTCGATCGTGGGTCGGGCTGCTGTGGACAAGGCCCAACGGCGCCGCCCGGGGAATCCGAGAATCCTTTGCCGCCCTCGAGCGGTCCCAGTAGGAGAAGATGGCCCTAACCGTGCAGGACAGACAAGAAAGGGCGCCGGTTCGTCACATGCCCGACAGCGTTGACAGTGAGGAGCGCCTGGTCGCCCGCGCCCAGCGCGGCGACAACGACGCGTTCAGCGAGCTGGCCGATCGCCACTCGACGCGACTGCGGCGAACCCTGTACCGGATAACGCGCGACTGCGACGCCGCATATGACGCCGTGCAGGAGGCGCTGATGCGCGCCTGGCAGAACATCGGCCGCTTCGAGGGCCGCTCGCAATTCTCCACATGGCTCACCCGGATTGGTATTAACGAGGCCTATCGCGGCCTCCGCCGCCCGGCGGATGAACCACTCGAGTTCAACGACATGGTCGGCGAGCGCGTTCCCGGCTGGGGCAACCAACCCGACCGCGTCTTCGAGACGCGCGAGTTCCTCGGTGCCGTCGAAGAGGCGCTCGGCGAGCTCCCGCTCGATTTCCGCGCCGTGGTGACCCTGCGCGATATCGACGGTCTCAGCACCACCGAGGCGGCGGAGGTCCTGGACATCGGCGAGCGGGCGCTGAAGAGCCGCCTGCACCGCGGGCGGATGGCGCTGCGCGAGAAACTCGACCACTACTTCGCGGAGGGATACCTATGAGCCCGACTATCAACCCGATCAAGGCCTATCGCCGGCGCTGTCGCGAGACCCGGGCGCAGATGTCCGACCTGATCGACGGTGAGCTCGACCTGCACACAGCCGCCACGATCGAGCGCCACGCCCGCTGGTGCCCGAACTGCCGGCGCATGATCAAGGATTTTCACCGCACGGTGGCCGGCCTACACGACCTCGCCGGCCAGCCGACGCCGGCGGACGAGCCGCCCGCCTGACGTCGCTACTTGGCCTTGGCGTTCGTTCTCCCGGGCGGCGCCTTCGGCCGCTGCACCATCACGACCGGATTGGTGTTGGCCGGCCTCCCTCTACGCCGGCTCCGCCTCGGCTCGTGAGTCCCGCGGGGAAGGTGCAGGCCTGACGCGGATCCCGCGCCAGAAGGCGACGTGGTTCTTGATGTGGGCTGCCTCGGAGCTGGGCTCGGGGTAGTACCAGGCGCCGCCAGGATTGTGTTCACCGTTGACTACGACGTCGTAAAAGCTTGCCCGGCCCTTCCAGAAGCAGGTGGTGTGAGCGGAACTGGGCTGGAGGTGCTCGCGCTTGACCGACTCCGGGGGGAAGTAGTGGTTGCCCTCCACGAGGACGGTCTGGTCGCTTTCGGCGATGACACTCCCCTTCCATATCGCCTGGAGGCGTCCGCTCCCGCGTCTGCTGGCGGCGCCGCGGCGGCGCCTGATCGTCTCGCTGATGCTCATCGTGTCTCCTGTGTGTTGCGGGTCATTGCGGATCTGACCGCCCTCGTGGGCCCAGGGATTCATGGCAGCATCCCTGACACGCTGGAGGACGATCCCGAGCCCACGACTGAAGCCGCACAGGCCCGTGGCTTCTCCGAGGACATGCGCCGACATCGAGCGGCTGATCGACGCGACGCGGGAGGCGCTCAGCTGGTAAGCGCTTCGAGGTGGCGGACGAGGAACCCGACTCCCGTCTCGACCTGATTCTCCGCTTCGAGCAGCTCCGCGTAGCCGAGCTCGGCCCCGTTGAAGGCGGTCGCGTTCCAGAACGCGCTCTTGGCCTGCTCCTCCCAGGGACCGACGTAGAGGTAGGGCTCCGCGTGCATCTCGTCGCCCGGCGAGGCCCCGAAGTTGGCGCGCGAGCCCATTTTTTCGTCTCCGGCCACGGTGGCCACGTCGAAGTGCTCAGGCCAGAGCCGGATCGGCTCAGGATCGAGATCCGGATAGCGCTCGATCAGAGCCGCGAGCACGACGGTCCCGTACGCGAACCAGTCGG
>JBBQZL010000014.1:0-23108 GCA_038207745.1 Solirubrobacterales bacterium | reverse complement strand
CAGCCCTTTCGCACCCGCCCGGTCCAGATGACCGCTCCTGCGACGGGGACGCTGTCAGGATTGCCTGCGAAATGGCGAAGGCAAGGAAAGATCAGCCGGAGCTCGTCTCCGCGATGCTCGAGCCGGGCTTCTACCCGCACGCGCCGAAATCGGTGGAGCTGCGCGAGACGCATATCTCATGGGTCTTTCTCGCCGGTGACCTTGCCTACAAGGTGAAGAAACCGCTCACCCTGCCCTTTCTCGACTACGGCAGCCTCGAGCGGCGCCGCGAGATGTGCCGGGAGGAGGTGCGCCTGAACCGACGCTTCGCCCCGCGGATCTACCTGGGAGTGGTCGGCATCACCCGGGCGCGTGGCCGGTGGACCTTGACCTCCCAGGAGGACCCGGCTGCTGTGGAGTACGCGGTCGAGATGCGACCGGTTGACGAGAGCCGGAGCATGGCCACCCTCGCCGTCGAGGGCAAGCTCGAGCGCGACCAGGTGCTCACCGTCGCCCAGCGTTTGGCCCGCCTTCACGCCGATGCACCCGTCGCCCCGGAGCCACAACGCAGCGTAAAAGTCCTGATCGCGACCCTGGAGGAGAATCTGGCGACGCTGCGTGAGACGGGCGCATCGTTTCTCGGAGGCCACCGTATGAAGTCCGCAGAGCATTTCACGCACGCCTTTCTCGCTGCCCGGCGAGACGAGCTCGAGGCGAGGGCGCGTGGTGGGCTGGTGCGCGACTGCCATGGAGATCTGCGTGCCGAGCACGTGATCGTCCCCGCAGAAGGAGACGTCTACATCTTCGACTGCATCGAGTTCGACGCGTCGCTGCGACAGATCGACGTCGCCGCCGACATCGCGTTCTTGGTCATGGACGTGATCGCGCTCGGCGCAGAGGACCTCGCGCTCGCTCTCGTCGAGGCATACCGCGAGGCGGGCGGCGATCCCGGGGACGATCCGATGCTCTGGTTCTTCACCTCCTACCGGGCCTGGGTCCGCTCAAAGGTCGCCTGCCTGCGTGCCCTCGAACTCCCCGAGGACAGTCGCGAGCGCGGCGGCCAAGAGGCCGCGGCCCGCGAGCTCTTCCGGCTCGGGCACCGGTTCGCGTGGCGCGCGCGGCAGCCGCTGGTGCTGGTGATCTGCGGCGTTGCCGCGAGCGGAAAGACGACGCTCGCGCACGAGCTGGCGTCGATCAGCGGCTGGGCCCACATCTCCTCCGATCTGACCCGCAAGCGCCTCGCCGGACTCGCTTCCAAGGCGCGGGCGGCGCCGAACCACTACTCGCCGGAGTTCACCGAGCGCACCTACCGCGAGCTTGGCGCTTCCGCGCGGGACGAGCTCGAGCGGTCGGGCGGAGCGATTGTCGACGCGACCTTTCACCGCCGCCGCGAGCGCGACGCGTTCCGGGCGGGCTTTGGCGAGAGCCCCGCCCCGCTCCTCTTCGTCGAGTGCCGGGTTTCCACCGACGTCCTGCTCTCACGCGTTCGCGAACGTCAGCTCGACCGCGAGCGGGTTTCGGACGCCGATGTCGCCGTGGCACGGCGACAGCTGGCCGAGCGCGAGCCGCTGGAGGAACTCGCCCCAGAGGCGCGGGCGGAGATCGCCAGTGAGGCTCCGCCTGAGGAGCTGGTGATGGATGTGGAGGCGCTGGTGGACGCGAGGGCCAACCTGGGACGGAAACCGGTCCCTTCTTGAAACGGCTGCCTCGGTTGCAGCCCGTTCTGCTCGATCAGCAGCACGCCGGCGAGGGGGTCGGAGTGGCGCCGACTTTGACGATCCAGCCGGCGAGGTGTTCTGCCACAACGTCGCGGAGTCCGGCGAACTCTGGCTCGTCGTCCAGCCCGATGGGAAGGCCGAGGCATGGACAGATACTTCCTGCCCCGCCGCGAATCGGAAACGCGGAACTGAACTCACTTGATCGACCCACGGTCGCCGCGGTCGCCGACCGTGGGCCGGAGCTCGCGACAGGGTCGGCAACCCTCCCCGGTCAAGTCATTTCAGCCGCAGGGTCGGCACCCGGGGTGAGCTAGACTCCGGCGCCCATGCAGCGTGAGGAGATCGTTCGCGGAGAGTCTCCGACGGTCCGTAAGGGCTGGGGATCCATACTGGCTGCGACCGAGGGCGGATCGTGACGCACTCCCAGCCATACGAATCACTGGCGGCGACCGCCGCCGCCTACGGCTCGGCCGTCAACCCCGGAAAGGTTGCCTTCTTCGAGCAGGTGGGCCTGGAGATCGTGATGGGGGAGCGGGAGGGGCTGAGTTTTCGCGACGCCTTCGACGGTCGCGAATATCTCAATTGTCACTGCAACGGCGGCGTCTTCAACCTGGGCCATCGCAATCCGCGGGTGATCGCGGCGGTATCGGAGGCGCTCGGGCACCTCGACATCGGTAATCACCACCTGATCTCCGGCTGGCGCGCCAAACTCGCCGAGCGACTCGCCGCAACGACCGATGGGCGGATGCGGGGCGCGATTCTCGGCGTCGCCGGCGGTGAGGCGATCGACCTGGCGATCAAGCTCGCCCGCGGTCACACGGGCCGGCGTGACATCGTCAGCATCAGGGGCGGCTACCACGGTCACACCGGGCTGGCGCTTGCCGCCGGCGACCCCGCCTACCGCGATCCCTTCGGTCCCAACCTCCCGGGCTTCAGCCAGGTGCCCTTCAACGACGCCGAGGCGATCGAGCAGGCGGTCGGAGAGGGAACCGCCGCCGTCCTGATCGAGACGATCCCCGCAACGCTCGGGTTCCCGATCCCTGCTCCCGGTTATCTCGCGGCCGTCGAGGCGCGCTGCCGAGAGGCCGGCGCGCTTCTGATCGTCGATGAGGTGCAGATTGGACTCGGCCGCACCGGCACCGTCTGGTACTACCAGCAGGAAGGGCTCGCGCCGGACATGCTGATCACTGCCAAGGGCCTTGGAGGTGGGATCTATCCGATCGCCGCGACCCTGGTCACAGCTGAGCTGCTCGCCTTCTTCCTCGAGAATCCTTTTGTCCACATCTCCACCTTCGGCGGCGCGGAGATTGGTTGCGTTGCTGCGCTCGAGGTGCTGGAGATCGTCACCGAGCCGGCCTTCCTCCGGCGGGTCGTGGAACTCGGCGAGTGGTTCGAGGCGGAGCTGGCCGGGCTTCCCTTCGAGCTGCGCCGCCGTGGCTTGACCATGGGCTTTGCGTTTCCCGAGTCAGGCGGCGGTTTCGATGCGATGCGAGCGATGATCGGCGCCGGCGTGTTCGCCGTGGTCGCCAACAACGATCCCTCGGTCCTGCAGTTCAAGCCACCATTGATCACCACCGACGAGGAGGCCGAGCGGATCGTCGCGGCGGTGCGTGAGGCGCTCGGTTGATCTCCGAGGTCGCGCTCGGCGAACTCCATGCCGCCGTCGAGCAGGCGCTTGAGCGCGGTGACAAGGGCTCGCTGGATGTGGTCGGCTGGGGCGAGATCTCGATCGGCGTAGGCTGGCCGGCAGGTCGGCCGGAGGTTGTCGCCAAGCGGCTTCCCCGGTTTTCCGACCGGGCCTCGTTCGATAGCTACGCAGCACTGATCAACCGCTATATCGGGCTGCTCTCGGGCCGCGGTGTCGAGGTGGTCGATACGGAGCTGCGAGGCATTTTCGAACCGGCCGGGACTGTGATCGGCTACGGGGTCCAGCCCCTGCTTGCGGCTGAGACGATCGGCCCGGCTGTGCTGAGTGCGGCCGACCCCGACGAGGGGCACCCGCTCGTTGAGCAGATCTGCGAGCTGACCGAGGCCGTGGTCTCCGACCGAATCGGTTTTGACGCGCAGCTCTCGAACTGGGCATGGAGCGGGGGGAGGCCGCAGTACTTCGATGTCACCACCCCGCTGATCAGCGACTCCCGGGGTCGCAGTGAGCTCGATGCCGAGCTCCTGCTCGCCGCCTACCCGGCGATCACCCGCCCCGCCCTGCGCCGGTTCGTCGTACCGTCCGTGATCGCCCGCTACCACGACCTGCGCTCTGTCTTGTGCGACGTCGCCGCGAACCTGATCAAGGAGCGGCTCGAGTTCTGGATCCCGGGACTGATCGAGGCATCGGCCCCGCTGCTCGAAATGCCCCTCGAACCCGAGGAGATCCGCAGCGATTATCGATCCGACGCCCGCCTGTGGGAATGGATCCAGCGCATTCGCAGGGCTGACCGGGCCTGGCACAGGTTGCGGGGTCGCACGTACCCGTTTCTGATCCCAGATGAGATCGAGCGCTGAGATCGGCGGCTCGATGTGTTGGCCGACGTGCCTTGGGACACCAAACTGGAAGGCAGGCCCCGAGATTGTCGCCAGGCGAGAAATCAAATGTTGCAATAGACACGTATCCGATGTAGAAGAAGGGCAACCCAATAAGGAGTGATCTTGAGTAATCGATTGAGACGCCCGCTATTCGCGAGTGCAGCCCTTTTGCTCGCCGCCTTGGTGGCGGTCGGCTGCGGAAGCAGCAGCAGCAGCAGCAGCAGCGACACCAGCTCCGGTGGCGGAGGAGGGGGCGGGACCATCGCGCTGCTCTTGCCCGAGAACCAGACCCCGCGATACGAGTCGGCTGACAGGCCGTACTTCGAGGACAAGGTGAAGGCGATTTGTCCGGACTGCTCGGTCCTCTACAGCAACGCCACCCAGGACGCCTCGAAGCAGCAGAGCCAAGCTGAGGCGGCGCTGACCCAGGGGGTCGATGTGCTGGTGCTCGACCCGGTTGACGCCACGGCGGCCGCCGGAATCGTCACCAAGGCGACCCAGCAAGGCGTCCCGGTGGTCAGCTATGACCGCCTGATCCTCGACGCCGACGTCGATTACTACGTCTCGTTCGACAACGAGCAGGTCGGCAAGTTGCAGGCCCAGACCCTGGACAAGAAGCTCACCGAGGACGGCAACCCCACGGGCCCGATCGTGATGATCAACGGCGACCCCGCGGACTCGAACGCGACGCTCTTCAAGAAGGGTGCGCACAGCGTCTTCGACAGCTCCGGGATAGACATCGCGAAGGAGTACGACACCCCCGGATGGCTCGCCTCGAAGGCGCAGAACGAGATGCAGCAGGCGATCACGGCCCTCGGCAACGACGGGTTCACGGGCGTCTACGCGGCCAACGACGACACGGCCGGTGGCACGATCGCCGCAATGAAGTCGGCCGGTATTGACCCTGCGACCCGGCCGACCACCGGCCAGGACGCGACGGTCGCGGGCATCCAGCGAATCCTCGCCGGCGAGCAGTACATGACCATCTACAAGGCGATCAAGCCGGAGGCGTCGGACACCGCAGAGATCGCGGTCGCCCTGGCGCAGGGCAAGAAGCCGCCGGCCGGCCTCATCACCGGCACGCAGAACAACGGCAAGAAGGATGTGCCGTCGGTGTTGCTGACCCCGATCGCGGTGACCAAGGACAACGTCAACTCCACGGTCATCAAGGACGGCTTCGTGTCGGCCTCGGAGGTCTGCACCGGACCGTACGTCGCCGCCTGTAAGGCGGCGGGGATCACTCCCTAGCCACGCGCCGCGCCGGGTGACGCCGAAGATCACCCGGTGCGGCGAGCGCGGCGAGAATCCGATGAAAGGAATTATTGAATGAGCTCGACCGGTGCGCTTCTCGCCGTCAAGGGTGTGAGCAAGAGGTTCGGTCCGGTGGAAGCGTTGACCGACGTTGACTTCGAAGTCCGCGCCGGAGAGGTGGTGGCCCTGGTCGGCGACAACGGCGCCGGCAAGTCGACTCTGGTGAAGATCATCTCCGGGATCTACTCCGCCGACGAAGGCGAGTTCTTTTTCGACGGCGAGTCGGTCAACTTCCACAGCCCCCAGGAGGCAACCGGGCTCGGGATCGCCACCGTCTATCAGGACCTGGCGCTCTGCGACAACCTCGATGTGGTCGCCAACCTCTACCTCGGATCCGAGCAGACCTCCGGTGGCACCGGCGTGGTCAGCCGGGCGCTCGACGAGACGGCGATGGAGAAGCGCTCCAGCGAACTGCTGGAGACCCTCGCGGTCACGATCCAGAGCCTGCGCAGCGAGGTGGGAACGCTCTCGGGCGGCCAGCGCCAGCAGGTGGCTGTGGCCCGTTCACTGCTCGGGGAACCGAAGCTGGTGATGCTTGACGAACCCACCGCGGCGCTCGGAGTGACGCAGACGGCGCTGGTGCTGGCGCTGATCAAGCGCCTGCGCGAGCAGGGACTCGGGGTGATAGTGATCAGCCACAACCTCGCCGAGGTCTTCCAGGTTGCCGACCGCATCTTTGTGCTGCGCCTCGGCCGCGCCGCGGCCAGCTTCGAGGCCGACGACGCCACCGAGGAGCACGTCGTTTCAGCGATCACGGGCGCCACCGAAGCCCCCGCCGCTCCCGCGGCCCCCGCCGGCAACGGCGGAGGTGAGTGATGAGCTCCCCGCCGGCTGAGGCCGCTGCCGCTCCCGCCGGCAAGGCCACCTCGGCTCGGAAGGAGACGCTGCGGCGCTTCGTCCAGGGAGACCTCGCCTCGCTGCGGGTGGTGATCGGCCTGGTGGTGATCTGGGTGATTTTCCAGTCCCAGAACGACCGCTTCCTCTCGGCCGTGAACCTGACCAACCTGATGCTGCAGATAACGGCCATCGGCCTGATCTCGGTCGGGATCGTCTACGTGCTGCTGCTGGGTGAGATCGACCTTTCGGTCGGCGCCGTCAGCGGCCTGGCCGCCGCGGTCATGGCGGTGCTGAACGTCCAGCACGGCTGGGACCCCTACCTGGCGATTGTCGCCGGGGTATTGACCGGAACCATGGTCGGGCTCCTGCAGGGATTCTTCTTCACCCGCTTTGTGATCCCCTCGTTCGTGGTGACCCTCGCGGGCCTGCTCGCCTGGCAGGGGGCGCTGTTACAGGTGCTGGGATCAACCGGGTCGATCAACATCACAGACCCGAAGATCACCGGCCTGGCAAACATCTTCTACTCGGACGCGGTCGGCTGGATCGCGGCCGTGATCGTGATCGGCGTCTACACGGGGATGACCCTGGTTTCCTACCGGCGCCGGCTCGAGAGAGGCTTGGAGGCCGGGAACTTCGGCGTCCTCGTGATCCGCATGGCGGTCGTCGCCGGCGCGGTGATCGCGGTGATCGCGACCCTCAATTCGGACCGCGGGCTGCCACTGGCGGTGCTGATCCTGCTCGCCTTCGTGGTCGGGATGGAGTATGTGGTGAAGCGAACCCGCTTCGGCCGCCACGTTTTCGCGGTCGGCGGCAACGCCGAGGCAGCTCGGCGTGCCGGGATCCGGGTCAACGGGGTCCGCCTCGCGGTCTTCACAATCTGCAGCACGATGGCGGCGATCGGCGGCATCCTCGCCGCCTCGCGTCTCCTGGCGGTGACCCAGAACTCCGGCGGCAACGACGTGCTGCTGTTGGCCATCGCGGGCCCGGTTATCGCCGGGACCAGCCTTTTCGGCGGCCGCGGCTCGGTCTGGTCGGCGCTGCTGGGCGCGCTTGTGATCGGCTCGATCTCCAATGGCATGGACCTGCTGGCGTACAACACGTCCGTCAAGTACATGGTTACCGGCGGCGTCCTTCTGGCCGCGGTGATCATCGACGCGATCGCCAGGCAGAAGCGCCAGGCTGCCGGGAGAACCTGAGCAGCTGGAGGGCGTCAAGCTCATAGCCCGCCCGCGCCGCCCGCACGCGCGCGCTCGAGGACGTCCAGCACCGCCACCGCGTCCCAGGGATCGACGGGCAGCGGACCCTGGCCCCGCAGCGCGTCGGCGAGCTGTTCGTAGAAGCGCTGCCAGGCGCCGTTCTCGGACCGGACGGGCTGGCCGTCGTCGCCGCGAACCAACCGCCCCCAGCGCGCCTCCGGTTGGGCGCCCCAGTCTGCGGAGCCGCCGGGTCGCAGGCCGGAGCGAAGCGCGTCCTCCTGGCCATCGAGATCATCCACGACGTACGCGGCCCGGCTTCCAAGGACCCTGAGGCGAGGCCCGGCGACCGCGGCCACCGACGAGACCCACAGGTGGCTGCGGACGCCGGAGGTGTGCTCGAGGGCAAGAAAAGCGTCGTCGTCGGCCGGACCGCCACGACGATGGGATACTTCGCCGTGGACACTGCGAATCGGGCCGAACAGGGTCAATGCCTGGTCGACGAGATGAGTCCCGAGATCCAGCAGCACGCCGCCGCCCTCCCCGGGCGGGGTCGTCTCGCGCCATGCGTCGCCGCGAGGCTCCGGGCGCCAGCGTTCGAAACGCGATTCGTATCGATACACGTCGCCGAGCGCCCCATCGGCGATCAGGCGTCGAAGGGTCAGCTGGTCGGAGTCCCAGCGGCGGTTGTGGAACACGGTCAGCGCGACGCCTCGCCGCTCCGCCCGCTCGATCAGCTCACGCGCGGCCTCGCTCGTCGGTGCCAGCGGCTTGTCGACGACGACCACCAGCCCCGCGTCGATCGCCCGCGACGCGAGTTCGACGTGGACGTCGTTGGGCGCTGCGACGACGACGAGGTCATGCTCTCCGGCTCGCTCCCAGACCGCCTCGGCGCGAGCCTCGATGCGTGCGCCAGGGTACTCGCCCTGCGCCTGATCGGCCCTCCTGCGGTTGGCGGTGACCACCGTTGCAAGTTTGAGGCCGGGCGTCGCGGCGATCAAAGGCGCGTGAAAGACGGAACCCGAGAGTCCGAAGCCGATCAGCGCCGCGCGAAGCTCCACGGATCGGCGCTACCCGCGTGCGCTGGGGTCGTTGTCACCGGGCAACCTGATCAACCGCTGCGAGGCGAACGGATCAAGGGCGATATGTCTGCCTGGCTCATTCATGGACCGCCGCGGTCGACTCCTTCCCCCCCCGACGCGTGACCTTCCCCGGGCTCCAGTCTTGCAGACAAGACGCTGGCATCAGGGCGGTTCGGCACTTCCTCGCTTCTTGTCAGCGCTGAGGCTGTCGCACAAACTCCCGGCGGCTGCGCTGAAGGAAGGTGGAGAACCGAAGCTATTTCCCGGTTTGGGGCCGGGAAACGGCAACAGTTCAGTGTGCCGGACTGCTAGTCGAGGTCGGCTATCTCTGATTGATATTGGGCCATCCCGCGGGCGAGACCGTCATTGATCACACCGTTGACGATGCCCTGCTTGTCGACAATCAGGTCAACCCGTGCCGAGTGCTGTTCAAACTCCGGATCGGCACGCAATGCCGCAAGCTGATCGGCACTGCCTCTCAGTAGCGCGAAGCCGTCCAGGTCGCCACCGTGTGGCGTCAGCAGGACGATCTCAAAGTCCTCGATCTTCCCGCTTCCCTGGAGTCCGCCCCAGTACGCAACGCTCTCGTTGAATACGTCGAGCGCGCGCTTTTCGCGACCTCGAACCACCTGTCCCCAGCCGATGAATAGTACGGCGTCAGCCATTGCACTCCTTTCGTCGGGTTGATCCCAAGCTAATCGCCCTCCGTAGCCAAGTCAACTCTGGATACAGTCGAATCCCGAAGTGAGTCGGCCCGTTGCCGATCAGTGAATTCCATCCCGCTGTGGGTACCCAGAGCGGCAGCACGGGGTACCTCGATTTCAGGCGGAGATGGAGGACCCGCTCGTGGACCCGTCCGCAGCCTTGGGGCGGGGTCGGGCAGGGGCTCTTGCCGGCCTGCGCGACTTGCGGCCATAGCGAACGATCAGCAGCGCGAGGATCACAGCCGAGCTGCCGAAGGCCATGAAGTTGAACCAGAGGCTGGCTCCGTCGGTCCCCGAACCCAGCGAGTGCAGGACCGCGAGTATGAAGACGAGCACCGTTGCCTGGTGGATCCGCCTCCAGCGGCGTGCCCCGATCCGGCGCCGGATGTAGAAGGTCGGCCCCAATAGGAGCGCCAGGTATCCGGCGACGATGCCGAACCCGGTCCACAGCGGACGGTAGGAGAGTGTGAACGGAATCGTGATCCCGGTTATCCCGGGGCTGAGGTAGCTGTCTCCGAGCAGCAGGAGGCCATGAGCGGCGATCGCCACCAGAGCGGCAAGGGCGATCTGCTGGTGGACCTTGACCAGGTCCCGCTTCATACCCCGGCGCCAGGAGAACCCGGATGCGAGGACAAGCCCGAGGATGACCGCGCCGGCGATCAGCACGAAGGCCACAATCCCGGCGGAGCGGGAGGCAAGCCACCACGCATAGTTGGCGGGATCCGGCTCAGTCACCCCCGCCTCCTTCTCCCTGGGGCTCCTTTTCGCCCGCCGGTGGGGCGGCCGGCGTGCTGGTGCGCGGCGCGAGATTGGATTGTCCGCCGAGGGGAACCCGGGTCGGGCCGCTGAACATCGCATATGAGGCAAGCGCCGCCAGCGCGATCAGCACCGCAACCGCCGCAAGTCGGGTACCCATGCCTGGGCCTCCTTTCAAAGCCGCCGGAGAGCCCCCGGCAGCCGTGGTCACGGCGCCACGGGCGAGGTCTGGCTGACGATCTTCGTAGCCTGCTGCACGGCGGCGCCGGAGCTCTGCGTCTTGCCCTGCGGCTGGTTGGCGGCCGGAACCACCGGACCGGGGCCGAGCGATGGATCCCTTCCGTTTCGCACCTGGATCGCGAGCAGGGTCAGCACGACGAGGAAGAGCCCGAGCGCCACGGTGATCACCGATAGGGGGCTGGGAAGCGGGCGACGGGGTGGGCGCGGTGCGGGTGAGGTCCGTGGCGGGACGTGACCGTCACCTGCACCTGGGGTCCTGGAGGCGTGTGGTTCTTTGGCAGCCATGTCTCAGCCCGCACCGCACACCTTGAAGCCGTAGCCTCTCGAGAAGCCGGACACCTGCCGGGTCAGGTTGTCGAGCTGCTCGCGAAGCAGGCGCAACCGGCTGACGTCGACATCCGCAAGCGCGCTGCGAATCTGTCGCCGCAGTGCGAGTTGGGCCGCAACCGGGCCCCAGAGATTGGTGTGCAGCAGGACGCTGTCCCCCGGCGGGGCGGGAATCGCTCGCAGCTCCCGCAGCTCCCGCAACCCTGCAGAGGTGCCCTCGTCATATGCCTTGACCGCCTCGCCCGCGTCCGTCGCGTTGCCGACCCGCTCGCGCGCGGAGTCGCGGTCGGTGTCAAGCCGACCGCATTCCCTGTCGACGCGCGTGACGTAGGCACGGCGCGCGGGATCTGTGACCGTGGCACTCACCACGGGTGCGGGAGTGGTCGAGGGCGAGGTCGTCACCGGCGTGGTCTGGGTCGATGAGCCCTGCGTCTCACTCTCGGCCCGGCCCGACTCACCTCCGCAGCCGGCAGCAAGCAGTGCGACCACGGCAAGAAGGCACACGGATGCGACCGGAAGCGGGCGGTTGTGAGCCGGCGCCGTCACCCTACGGAAAGACCTGTTCGCCGGTCTCTTCATCGACAACGATGATCGCAACCGATGGGCAGACCTCCGCCGCCTCCAGGATCAACTCCGGCGGCCCCTCGCCGATCACGTGCGCAATGTCGTTCAGGGCAAACACCTTCGGTGCGACCTCGACGCAATCGCCGTGGGCCGCGCAGACACTCTCATCGATCTGCGGTATGAACTTCATTCTCGCTCCTTCTCGATTCGGTTGTGGCCGCTTCAATCTGTTTGCGCATCGCAGGTATCGCTCTCGGCCGGCCCACGGCCATGCCCGCCACCGGTGTCCCGTCGCGAATCATCAGCGCCGCGAAGTCCCGGTCGTCGGGGCTGCCGTCGATCTTGATCTCGTTGGCTTCGCGGGCCTCGCCGACGAGCTGTATCCGAAGTCCGTACTGGTCTGTCCAGAAGGACGGCAGAGCAGGTGGCGTCGGCTCGAGTCCGATGATCGCCCGCGCCACCTGTGCGCCCTGGCGGGTCGCAGCTTCCCAATGCTCACTTCGCTCATGGTTGCCGCTAGCCGGATTGAAGGGCCGGGCCGCGTCACCGGCGGCATAGACGCCCGGGGCCTCGGTTTGCCCGGTGGTGTCCACCCTGACGCCCGCGGGGTCGAGTCCGCTTCCCTCGAGCCATTCGGCCGCGGGTTCGATTCCGATGCCGATCACGAGGGCATCGCATTCGATCCGGCGGCCGTCGGTGAGCTGCACCCACTCGGCACCGCCGGGACCCTCACCGAATCTTGCCACGTGCGCCGAGAGCAGGACCTCGACACCCTCGGCACGATGCAATTGCACGAACCACTCGGCAAGGTTCGCGCCGAGCACTCGCAGGAGCGGGGCCGGTGCGGCTTCAAGGACGGTCACCTCGACTCCCAGCCGCTGCGCAGTCGCCGCCACCTCGAGCCCGATGAAGCCGGCGCCGACAACGATCAGCCTGCTCCCCGGCTGCAGCGCGTCGCGGAGCCTCACTGCATCCTCGGCGGTGCGAAGCGTGTGGGTGTTGGTGAACTGCTCCGTCCCGGGCAGCTTGCGCGGTCGGCTGCCGGTCGCGACCACGGCGGTCTCGTAGTGAAGGGTCGGACCCGAGGCAAGGGTGATGGTCCGGATGCCGGGGTCGAGAGCAACGGCCGTCTCGCCCAGCAGCAGATCGATGTCGTGCTCGTTGTGCCACTCGGCCGCCCGCAGCCCGAGCGTCGCGGGATCCCGATCGCCGGAGAGCACCCCCTTGGAAAGCGGGGGCCGATCGTATGGCGCGCGCTCCTCTTCGCAGATGACGCGGATGCGGCCATCGAAACCGGACGAGCGCAGCTTTTCGCAACATCGTTGGGCGGCAAGTCCTCCGCCGGCGATCACGATGCCGTCGCTCAAAGCCGGCGCCTGAGTGTGCTGCGGGCCATGTCTTTCATTGCGGTTGACCCTATAGACCGCCATCTGCCGGGACAACAGCAATCGTCTCTCAGCGGTGTCAGTAGTTGACCGTAGTCCAGGGGCGAAATCCGACGGCCTGGCGACGCGTCAGCGGGGCGGCGGCACAGGCAGGCGCGGCGGAACGTGCAGCGGTCCGAGCCGCTCGATGTCGCCGTCGTCGTAGACGATCAGGCCGCCATGCTCGGCGAGGAACTCAGCGGCGCCGTCAGGTCAGCTCAGAAGTGCGGCCTTCGCGAGCACATCGGCCTCGAGGGCGGTCGGGGCGCGTGCCGCTGCGCAGATCAGGCCGGTCCAGGCCGGTTGACCACTTTCCGGGTCGATCAGGTGGTGGGCGTGGCCACCGCCGGGAAGCTGCCAGAGGCGTGCGTCGAGCCCCGAGGTGGCAACGGCTCCGCGGCCGAGCAGGAAGTGCTCCGCAGCATCGCCGCTCAGCGGATGGCGGATCTCAAGGTCGATCGGCTCGCTGCCCGGGAGCCTGCCGCCGACGCGGACATCCCCGCCGCAATCGACGGCATAGCGCGCGTAGTCCGCCAGTCGCCGCGCGACCAGGTCGGCGGCAAGGCCCTTGCCGATGCCCCCGCTGTCGAGCTTCACACCCGGGGGCCGGCGGATTGCACACTCGGCGTCGAGAACCTCGATCGACCGCCACGTCGCCCTCGGATCGGGCCGCGCCGGTCGCCGCGGGGGTGCCGAGATCAGAGCGGGCTCCAGCGGCGCCGAGGGGGAACCGCTTCGTGTGGTCGCATAGCCCGCGTCCTCGAGCTGGGGCAGGAGAGTCGGGTCGACCAGCCCTCCGGTGCGCCGTGCCGCCCACAGGCCGGCGCCCACAGCCGCCCGCAACAGCGCCGAGGCCGGAACCTCTTCGCGGGGATCCTGGTTGAGGCGCGAGAGTTCACTCTCGGGGCGGAAGCGCGACAGACGGTGATCGAACTCCGTCAGCTGCTCCTCGATGGAGGCCGCGATCGCCGCCGGCTCGGGATCCCCATCATTGATCCTGGGGCCGACCAGCACCCGGATCTCGGTCCCCATCGCGTGGAAGCTGCGTTCGACCACCCGGCAGATCTTTACAGGCGGCGCGATCAATGCTCATTCCCCGGCGGCTGCTTCATTGCGACGCACACCGGCGGGCAGGCGTGCCTGCGCTCAGGGTGACGAGACCGCGAGAGAACCGGTCTTGCAGACCTTGCGCCTCCGGATTGCCGCCTTTCGCAACCTCCTGGCGCGTACGGGATGTTGCGCCACCTTCGTCGCATTGCCCGCAGCCTTCCGCAGTCGCAGGAGTTTGCGGCTCGCCCGGGTGCATGGCTTTGAAACCGTCACCACGACATCGGTTGAAGTCGCGAATTGGCGCTGGTCGGCATCCTCAACAAATGCGCAGACGGTCTGGGGCCCGAATGGCTTCACGCTTGGCGCTGCCCTGGCTGTGTACGCGAAGGCACCACCCGCTTCCGGGGCGGGGAGGACACGGTCGATGATCTTCGGGCCAATCGTCCCGGCGAATGAGCCACCGCACTCCGGCTCGAGGCGGGCCCTGAGGCGGAGGCCGCCGCCTGCGGCTGCAAGGGCACCGGCGTGAGCGTTCACTTCGAAACTGACCAGGAACCTGGCCCTGGCCGCCACGACTCTTGGCGCGGTGACAGAGACGACGACCGGATCACCTGATCGCCGGGCGTCTCCCTGGCTGACGAAGAACAGCGTGGCGGCGAGAAACGTCACCGCCGGGACAAGGAGCCTCGCCCGGCTCGCACCACTCACGGCTTCAGCCCGAGCGAAGAAGGGTGCCGGAAGGTCAGCGACGGCGTCGCGGGCCGGTATTGGAACCCGAGTTGCTCAAGATAGCCGGAGGTGTGCAGGACAGCGAGGTCATGCTCCTTGGGCCGCTCAGTAGCTGCTGCGTCTACTCCGCCCTCATCATTGCCGCCGCCCGGTCCGGCGGAGACCCTGCCGGCCACGCAGGCGGAGCCGACGACGACGGTCGGGTCGGGAAGCTTCGGGGGTTCGAACTTCGGCTTCATCTGGAAGTCAAAGGAGCGGGCGATGTTGCGGGCATAGGCGTCGCGGGTGGTCAGCGGCGAGAGCCCAAAGCGGTAGCGGATCATCTTCAGGATCGACTCGAAGCCATAGATCCCATGGTCGACGTGATTGCGGCGGACGAACGGTGAGACCGCGACGGCGGGAATCCTCAGGCCCATCTGCCCGAAGTCATCGTTGATGCCCGAAGACGCGCGGTTATCGGGGACACGGGGCGGCCGGACGTGGTCGAAGAATCCGCCCCACTCGTCGTAGACGATGAAGAGGGCGCCCCGCTTGAACTGCGGGCTCTCCATGAAGGCGTGGACGACATCCGACATGAAGGCCTGTCCGTAGCGGATGTCGCCGTGCGGGTGCTCGTCGCCTGATGTGCCCTGGGACTCTCCCGCGAACGAGGGGTCGACGAAGGAGACGGAAGGCAGGGTGCCGGCGGCGCAGCGCTCGTAGTACTCCTGCACCTGACTTGATCGATCCAGACCCGGCGTTCCCCACAGTGCCGAGACCGGGATGTCCGTATAGAAGTAGTGGTTCGAGATGCCCTTTGCGGCGAGCGACGCGAAGATGGTTGTGTCGGGAAAGCCGGGGGCGGCCGGGAAGGCGTTGCCCTTCATCCCATACGACTGCGCGGAGTGCATGTATTCGCGGTTTGGGTAGGTCGGGCCGAGCAGCGAGCAGAAGAAGCGGTCGTAGGTCGTGAACGCCTTCGCCACCGAAGGTATGAACGGGAGGTCCTCTTCGGTGTAGTAGCTGATCGAATAGACATCGTTGTCGCCGGAGCGAAGAAAACCGTCCATGCGCCCGCCGTTGATCTGAGTCCGCCCGCCTCGCCATGAGTGGTCGGGGTCAGGGTGGGCGCATCCCTGGAAGTCTCCAGTGAGGCGTTGCGTCGAAAGCGTCTGGCCGCCGCTGTCTGTGTACACCAGACCTTTCTGCCGTCCATCCGCCTTGGGCAGCCAGCCCAGGTAGTGGTCGAAGGAGCGGTTTTCCATCATCAGCACCACAAAGGTGTCGATCGGAAGATTCCTCGGGCCTGGCAGATGCCTCCTGTGCCGCTTCGCTGCCTCGGCCAGAAGGGCGTCCGGGCTGAGCACGGTTGCATAGCCTGCGGCCAGCCCGCCCGCCATTGCGGCGCGTTGCAGGAACTCACGTCTCCGCATCAGCGCGTCCGGGTCGCCCGCCTCCAGCCGCTCGGCAACGCCCGGATCACGTACGTCGTTCGGATCGATATGAAACTCGCTGTCTCCCAAGTCGCCAATCCTATGTGCGCCACTCCGGCAAATGTCAAGGTTCTCTGATGGTTGGACGCCATGCATACTCCCTCTGTGGCCCTGATCGACCTCTATCGGCGCACCGGCGCGGATCTCCCCTGGGGTGATCAGCTCCGGGCTCATCCGGGAGTTCGGATGGAGGGCTACTTCTGGCGCTTCACGGCTCCGCGCGACGATGGCCGGATCCTGATCGCGCTCTGCGGAGTCAACAGGGCCGACGATGGCCACTGGTCGACCCTCGGTCTCGGCGCCCATCCGACCGGCTTTCTGCGGGCGATCGAGCACCCCGACGGTGAGGCAGACCCGGGCGAGCTCGGCGCGCGGGCCGGCAGCGCCTTCGATGGCTCCCGCGATCGACTGCGCGTCGATCTCGGAGACGACGCGAAGTTGGATGCCCGGGTTTCGGAGCCGGTGCCGTGGGGGCGCCGGATCTTTGGCGGTTCGAGCTACTTCCAGTCGGTCCCCGCACTCAATCAGTACTGGCATCCCTGGCTGCTCGGCGGAAGCGCCCAGGGGGTCGCGAGGGTGGGAGGGGAGTCCTGGGAGATCGATGGATGGCAGGTCTACGCCGAGAAGAACTGGGGCCGCGGCGGTTTCCCGGACTCGTGGTGGTGGGGCCAGGCCCAGGGGTTCGACGAGCGCGAGGCCTGCGTTGCCTTCGCCGGCGGGGAGATCAAGTCGGGACCGCTCCGCACCGAGGTGACGGCGGTTGTCGTGAGGCTGCCGGGCGGCCGGCTGCTTCGACTCGGCAATCCCGGAACCTCACCGGTCGAGGCGGAGGTCTCCGACGAGCGCTGGTCGCTCGAGGGGAGGAGCCCCCGCTGGCGGGTTGAGGTCGAGGGACAGGCTCCGCGCGGCGAGTCGCATCTGCTTCCGGTGCCGCTGCCCCGTGAGCGCCGAAATGTGGCGGGAGCCCTCGAGCACCTCGGCGGCACCATGCGGGTCGTCGTTCGCTCCCGCGGCCGCGGCGTTGTCTGGCGCGGCGAGTCGAGGGTGGCTGCCCTCGAGCATGGGGGACTCGATCGGGCCGCGACGGAGGCCGAGCGACGCGGTTTCCCCGGCGCCTCGGCCGTCCCGCCGGTGGGCGCGGCAATCGGAGGACCGGATCAGTGCGCCGGTGCCAGGTAGCTTCGCCCGGCCCGCAAGGTCACGTTTCGCCTTCTTGCGGCGCTTGAAGTTGCCCCCTCCAGCACCAGTTTGACCAGAATCGTCCCTTCGGGCTGCAGACTCGACGCCATCCAGGAGGATCCGGAAGTGCTTCTTCCCAGGCGCCTTGACGAGGACCTCTCCGGACACCGGGGCGACGACGACGATGTCGCCGTTTAAAGGGGTGGGGGTGACTGCAGGCGGTGGCGGTGGCGGGGGGACCACAGGGTCCACCAAGAACTTCTGAATTCGGCCACCCGTGTATTCGGCTTCGTAGATGCCCCGGCCGAATCCGCGGCGATTCCGAGCGGGTAGTTGAGGCTTCCGCCCGTCGAACCAGCGATTCCGGCCTGGCAACTCGGCGCGACCATGCAGATCTCGAATCCGGGCTTGGCGAATGCCTGGAAGACGATCATCCGTCGGATTGGAGTCGAAAATATCCGGTTTCAGCCACATCCATCTTGCGGCAAACCCGCTGGGAAACCGATGATCGCGGGCTGATCACTCACGGACGCTGCCCGGCCCAGGGCGAATAGCCCTGAGATCAAACATCGTGGCGACCGCGGTCCACAGATTCGCAGCCCGCCGATTTCCCGAATCAGTAGCGATGCGCCGGCTTCCAAAACGATTGATTCGTCAATCGTGCCCAAGCCGCCTCCTGGCAGGACCTGATCAGTTGTCCCCGGGCGCTCCGCCGGGCGTACCGGAGAACATCGGCGTTGAAGTCTTGGCAAGAATTGGTAATAATGGCCTGATGGGGGGGGTCCACCGAAAATATGCGTTCGGGCTGATCGCGGCCGTCGCGACGCTTGCGTTCGGAGTCGGTACCGCCCAGGCGGCTGACACGATCCTCGCGGATACGACCTGCTGCACGTACGCGGCCGGACCGTATTTCCAGGACCTCGGGGAGATCCCCAGCTTCGAAAATCCGATTGGCGCGGATCCGCACAACGTTACCTCGACCACCAGGGGCCCGGACGGCAAGCCGCTGTTCAGATCAAAGACGATTCTTGGGGGTTCGACCTCACTCGTAAACGGCGCCCAGTACCTGTCCGCCGGCACCTACAACTTCTTCTGCACTTTTCACGGCCCTTCGATGAATGGCGAGCTGACCGTCGAGGGTGACAAGGGAACCATCGTCGCCCGACCGAAGATCGATGTGACCATTCGGGCGCAGTCGCTCAACAGGGTGAGGAGCTCGGGCAAGCTGAAGGTGAAGGTCAGGGCGCTCACACAGAGCTCGGGCATTGCCCTCAAGGTCAAGAAGGGTGCGAAACGACTCGGAGGCAGTTCAGGCCTGACGCTCGCTGCCGGATCGAGCAGGACCGTGAAAGTCAAGCTCACCGCTTCGGGCGTGAAGTCGCTGAAGAGCCTCAAGTCCGCATCTGTTTCGGTCAAGGGATCGGTTGCCTTTGGCAGGGCGGACAGCACGCGGCGCAAGCTGAAATAAACACTTCGTTTCACAAATGCAGCGCGAATAGGTAGAGTGATCGCAGGGATGGTGCGGACTTCGGGACATATCTCTGTTCCTTCTGAGGAGCGGGTGGATAGGAGCGCTGGCTTCAGCGCCATCAACCCGTGGCTCCTTGGTTGCCTGTTCGTCGCCTTCCTGATGCTGGCGATCGCACCTGCTGCGAACGCGTCCCACGGACCTGCAAGACGCTTGCCCGGCGGCGCCATCCGAACGACCTACGTGGTCGGTCCCCTGAATGTGACCCCGGGTCAGAACCGGATCGCCTATCGACCGGTACTTGCCCAGGAGCGCCCTTCGGTTGACGGCTGGATCACGAAGATCAAGCCCAACCTCGTTCGCGCAGACGGCACCACGCCTCTTTCCAATGAGGTCATGTTCCACCACGGGGTTTGGATCAACCTCTCTCGCCGGGATGCAACCTCCGGTGGCCAAGAGCGCTTCTATGCCACCGGCGAAGAGAAGACCGCGATGGAATTCCCTCCGGGATTCGGCTATCGCTACAAGGCTTCGGATGTATGGCTCCTCAACCACATGATCCACAACCTGACCCCGCAGACGATGACGCTGTACATCAGCTACACGGTCGACTTCATCCCGGATACCTCGCCGGCCGCGGCCGGAATCACCCCGGTGCGACCGATCTGGATGGACGTGCAGAACGGCAGCAACTACCCGGTCTTCGATGTTCATCGCGGCGACGGCGGCAAGGACGGCAAGTACACATATCCCAACGACGCCACCGACCCGTACCCGCCCGGAATCCACAAGAATCAGTGGACGGTCGACCAGGACGGCGTGCTGATGGCGTCAGTAGGTCACGTCCACTCGGGCGGGCTCTCGACAGACCTGACCCTGACGCGGCCCGGCGCCAAGTACGCCGGTCCGGTCTGCAAGAAGAAGAAGAAGGCGACCAGCAAGAAGCAGCGGCGCAAAATCAAGAAGGCGATGCGGAAGTGCCGGAAGACCCGGCCCAAGGTAGTCGGCGACAGCGTCCACATCTTCCACTCCGGTGCCCACTACTTCGAGCCTGCCGGTCCGGTCTCGTGGGATGTCTCGATGGTTGGAACCAAGCCCAACTGGCGGGTTGCGGTGAAGGCCGGAGACACGCTCGGAATCTCCACGACCTACGACTCGAAGATTGCATCCTGGTACGAGTCGATGGGGATCGAGATCACTTATATGGCCGAAGGGATACCGGGAAGGAATCCCTTCAAGAAGAGGGTCGACTACCCCGGAGTCGTCAATCATGGACACCTCCCGGAAAACCGGGTCCATGGCGGTAAGACACCCACTGTCGGGTCCGACCCGAGCACACTCCCGGACGGAACCTCATCAGGAGGCCCGTTTCAGATCGGCGGATTCGCCTACGGAGCCGGCGACTACAGGCTCCCTGGATCACTGGGGCGCCCGCCGGTTGTCCATCATGGTCAATCACTGACCTTCCAACTGGCGTCAGGCGACGTATCGCAGGAGATCTGGCATTCGCTGACCTCATGCAAGTCTCCCTGCAACCGCTCGACCGGCATCGCCTACCCGATCGCCGACGGCAAGTTCCAGTTCGACTCCGGGCAGCTGGGAACGGGTGGGGCACCGACGGTGAACAGGACAGACTGGTCAACGCCGGCTGACCTTCCCCCCGGTACGTACACCTACTTCTGCCGCATCCACCCATTGATGCGTGGCGCCTTCCGCGTCGTCAATTAGCCGGGACTTGAGTTGGCTGAGAGGCCAGGAAGCGTCCCTGGCACTCGAACCGGAGGGCTGCGAATGAAGGGGTTTCGATCACGCCGCCGGAAGGAACCTCACCTTCAAGAGCGGTCCACTCGGGCAATGGATGGGCCTCTTCCACAGAAACGACACTGATCCGTCGATCGACCTCACAACCAGCAGGCACGGCGGCCAGACGGTCAACTGTTGCACCTGAGCCCCTGAGGATGACGCGCACGTTTGGCGGCCTCGCCGCCGACCGGCTCAGCGCGATTCTGGCGTGGACTCGCCGGTCATCGCCTCACTCTTCGTTGACAAGCACCAGCTCGCCGCTGACCGAGCCGGCCTCGAGGTCCACATGCGCACGGCCTGCATCAGACATTGGGCATGTGTCTCCGATCTTCAGGACCAGGTCTCCTGCGGCGACCAGCGGAGTGAGTTCGGCCAGCCCGTTCGTGGCACGTTCGTCTGGATCACCGCTGGTGACCCGGATTCCGTACTTCTGCGCCGCAGCGAAGTCAACGAGCGTCAGCACCCGGTCAGGGCCACGAGCTCGAGCACCTCATCGATCGGCCCACTTCGGCCTCGGGTACACGCTGTTCGGACTCGGGCGCTTTCGGGAGAGTTATCGCCATCTGCGCTACTACACCGAGGTCGCTCCCTGCGGCAGTTGGAACTGGCGCTGGCTGGGCACGGCCGCCGAGGCTGTCGGCGAGATTGCCGAAGCTATGAACGCCTACGAGTGCGCGATCGAACTGGAGGTCGATGGTGATGAGCCCGAGACCGATGCAAGGCAGCGCCTCGCGTTGCTGAATGGCCGCACCCACCTCCCGAGGACGACGGAAGACTGGTCGGATGAGGCGAGAGCCTGAGCTGGAGTTGCCTGACGACGATGCGGGGTGGTCGGGTCAGGGACCGTCGCGCAGCGTCACAATGCCGCCGATCGTGCCCAGGTACGCGGTGCCATCGGGCCCGAGCGTCAGACCCGAATAGTTGTTGTTGAAGCCGATCCCGGAACCGGCGTACCTGCTCCAGGCCGTCTTGCCGTTGCGCCAATCGATCGCGGTCCAGTAGTAGCCCTGGGCGGCAGCGTCGGCTGGCCGGGTGTAGGTGTAGATCAGCCCGGTCCTGGTCGAGAGCTTCGGGACCACCGTGGGAGCGCGGGCATCGTGGTTGGTCCAGACCCTGTGGCATCCCCTGCCGTTGGCGTTCACGTCGACTCGGGCAAAGCCCGGCTGCGTGACAGTGCCGGCACCGGGCCCGAAGGGGTCCTGATAGCCGTAGTTATTCTCGACGATCAGCGAGCGCCCGGCGGTGATCAGCGAGTTCTCGGTTGCGCCGGTGTGCTTTGGGAAGACGGGGACCTCGCAGACCTTGCGTTTGGCGCCGTGAAGCTTCTTCTGCCTCCGGTAGACGACGACATTCATCGGCTCGGCGTTGTCGGTGATCGCGACATAGTTGTTGTCCATGATCGTCGGCGTCGTTCCCGATCCGGCATCGACCTGGCTCGGCTTGACGATGCCGGAGTTCTTGTAACCGGCCTTCCAGGCCACCACCACCGCGCCATTCTTGGCGGCCTTGAACCGGTACATGCTCTTGTCCGAAACGATGTAGACGCCGCCTTTCGCAACCGCGAACGAGTTCTCGATCTCCTCGCTCAGCCTCCTGACCCTGATCGCCCCGGTCTTCCGATCAACCGTTCCGACCTTGCCGCTCGCCTTCGAGACAAACCAGATCCGGCCCGAGAAGTCGGGCAGCGCCGAACTGATCCGCTCGGTGCTCGCGTGGAGCACTCCGGTGAGGTCGAAGTCGCGCCTCTTGACCAGCTTCTGTCCATCGGCGGACTGGCCGATCACAAAGATGTGATCGGTCTTTGTTGCGACCCAGATCCGGTCGGATCCGTCGAGGAAGAAATAGCCACCACCGGTGAAATTCTGGTAGAGCCTGGTCCCTGGCGGGTCGGTCGCCTGCGGCAGGTCGTATGTCGCGATCGTCGCCAGGGTGTCCGGATTTACTATCCGGACCTGCGGCGGCGCAATCGAGGATGGGCAAACGGTAACGATCCGGCCCCGGGTGTCAAAGGCCATTGATCCGCAGAGCGCTGAGGGCTTGGCCTCGGATGACGCGACGAGGTTGTCGCCGAGTGGGCCGGGGCCCGGGTAGGCGTCGGTCATCCAGGTGTCGTTGTGGATGTTGCTACCCGGGTTCTCGGCCATGTGCGGGTTCTGGGGCGAGATCGTCGAGTCCTTGACCTTGTGCCCGGTCGCCGACGCGCCCGTGAAGGCAGGCAGCGAGGGTGTACCGAGGTCGACGATCGGCGCCGCAGCAGCGCTTGCGGCGAGGGCGAGCGACACCAGGGCGGTCAAGACGGGCACAGCCACACTGATTCGGTCAGAAACCACGGTTCTCAAATCAAACTCCTCCTTGGGTGTCAATCGGACGCACCTCAGCCGCGAAGTCTGACGACTCGTCTTTCCGGGCCTGCGCCCGCGCAGCCCGAGATCGATCTGGCGCGGACGCGGGATCGCGTTACTCGCGTCACCCTCGTCCGGACCCTCGGCCTGCAGTTCGCGCCGTTGGCGATCCTCGTCGCGAGGGGGCGCCATCTGCCCTTCAGCCTGCGCTCTAACGTGATGTTCTTCCAGGTTGCTGCGGGGCACGGGCTCAAATCGGCAGTGAGGTTTGTTCTTGCCCCCCTCCGGAGCCGCCGGGGCCGGGCCTTCAGCGAAATGCCCCGCCTGCGCTGGGTGATCATTTGCCTGGGACCAACGGAGAGCCACGTGCCTGCCAGTGGCTGTTCTCCGACACCAGGCTTCGAGAA
>JBBQZL010000013.1:0-24061 GCA_038207745.1 Solirubrobacterales bacterium | reverse complement strand
GGCGCCGGTGGCGGCGTATGCCTCGACCTCCGCCTCGACCAGAGCGGCCGCGTCGAGCGGCTGTTCGTCACCATCACCGGGATGGGGCTCCCCGCGGTGGCGACCGTGATGGCCGACCAGGCGCACGTACCCGTCCTCGCTGGTCACCTCGCCCTCGTACCAGTCCAGCGCGCGCAGTCCGTCGTGCAGCAACTCATCGTCGCCCAGTCGCACGGCGGCGGCGATCAGCGCCTGTGGGAGGCGGCAATTGTCGTATTTCAGTTCGTCCTCGGCCCAGCACCAGTCGGGCGAGGCGTTGGCGCGTTGCTGGTCTGCGAGGCGATCAGCCAGGACTCGCAGGACTGCCTCGTCGTCGTCTCCCACCGCCTCCGGATCGGCGTGAGCCAGGCCGAGAATGGCGAAGGCGATCGTGCGAGGCGATCGCTGAACCTCGAGGGCCGGCAGCATCTCGCGCAGCAGCGTCCGGCTGGGCTCGAGGACCGCGAGCGACGGCTCGGCCCCCACCACCTCGCCGAGCGCCCACGCCGCCCGCCCGAGGTGATCGCCGCCGTGGGGCTCGTCCAGCCAGCGGCGATCGTAGGAAAGCAGGTTGTGGATGCCCTGTCGCTCGGGATCCCAGGCGTGGCGGAGAAACCCGAGGCTGAGCGCGAGCATGCGGTCGCCGGCCTCCATCCCCGTCGTCCTGCGCAGGCCGAGGGCGACGATGGCCAGGCGCGCGGCATCGTCGGTGCAGTAACCCGAGGAGCGGTTGGGCACGATGCCGTCGGCGTGCTGGATGATGCCGACGTCGTCGACCAGCGTCATCAGGTGCGAGGTTCGCGCTCTCGGCAGCGTCGTCGGCGCCAGGCGCCTCACCGTGGTCGGCGGTCCGAGCGCGATCGCCTCGCGCAGCACCTCGGCGGTCTGCCGGCCCACCTGCGGCCAGGTCAGCTCACGTCCGATCGCGATCGCCTCGCGGCGCGCACGCTCGAGCCGCTCGGGGTCGTCGAGCAACCCGTTGACCGCCGCGGCAAGGGCATCCGGGTCGTCAAAGGGAACGATGATCCCGGCGCCGGAGGCGAGCATGTCCTCGGCGTAGTAGTAGGGGGTCGAGACCGTCGGGCAGCCGGCGACGATGGCAAAGGTCAGGGCGCCCGAGACGATCTGCTCGCGCGACCCGTAGGGCGTCAGGTAGATGTTTGTGGCGCCCAGCATCGACGCGAGGTCCTCGGTGGTCAGAAAACGGTCATCGAAGATGACCCGGTCACCGAGGTTGAGGTCGCGGGCCAGGCGCTCCAGCGAGAGCCGGTACTCCTCGCCGTGCTCCTTTACCACCTCGGGGTGGGTCTGCCCGGCGATCAGGTACACCGCCTCCGGGTGGCGCTCGACGATCGCGGGCATCGCCGCGATCGCGGTCTCGATCCCCTTGCCGGGCGAGATCAGGCCGAAGGTGGAGAGCACGAAGCTGCTCTCATCGATCGCATGCGCGGGCTCTCCGTCGATGCGGCGCGGCAGGTGCAGGAGCCGCCTGCGCCGCTCACCGTCGGTGGGGAGCAGTTCCTCAGGGGCGCCGTGAGGCAGGACGCGCACGCGCTCGGGCGGCACCAACTGCGCGTCGATGACCATCCGCCTGGCGGTCTCGGTGAACACGCAGACCAGCGTCGCCAGGTTGCACAGCGCGCGGAGCGTCTCGGCGCGGCGAACCGACGGGGACGCCAGGACGGTATGCAGCGTCAGGACCATCGGCTGTCGCAGCTCGCGGGCCAGCGACAGCACGTGTGCGCCGTCCGGGCCGCCGAAGATGCCGTACTCGTGCTCGATCAGGACGACATCGTCACCGCGGCGGTCGAGCACGCGCGCGGCAGCGGCGTAGTCGCCTATCTGGTCCTGGAGGATCCGCACGACCACCTCGGGCTCCTGCTCGACGCCTTCGTCACGCACGATCGCCGCCAGCTCGACCGCGCTCACCCCGTCGTCGGCGAGCAGCGCCTCGCGGAGATCACGGGAGAAGGTGCCGATCCCGCAGGCGCGGGGAGGATATGTGGAGACGATTGCGATCCGCATGGCGTCAGGAGGCCTCCTCGGTCCCATCGGGTTCTCTCGGTGAGACATCCCTCCGAGTCCTTGTTCGGCATCTCTGTCGCTGAGGGGTTACCCGTCTGGGTCGCCGAGGCCTGCTGGATGAAGGTCGGCCGACGCCGGATGGTCGGGCAGCTGCAGATAGTCCTGAGGACGTGATGATACCCGTACTTCTGGCCTGGGCCACTTCGAGCGGTGCTGCGGCCTTGACGGGCGGTACGGGGAGCGGGGGAGAGACAGAGGGACAATCCCGCCTCCCTTCCGAAGCCCTCAGAGGCTGAGCGAAAGGCTCCAGGGCTGTGACCCCATCGCCCCGAGGGGATCGGTCCGACTCGCCTTCTCGACCTAGCCAGCTCTCGCTCTTCAGCGTGGCCCCGGCGGCCTCTTCGCGGGCGAGCCAATCGATCCGCATGTCGATCAGAGAGCCTTCGAGGGCAGGTAGACCATCATCTTCAGAAGATGACGCCGCGCTCATTCGAAGGTGGAAGTGCGGCCGAGAGGAGTCGAACCTCCACATCCCAAGGGACACAGGCACCTGAAGCCTGCGCGTCTACCAGTTCCGCCACGGCCGCTCGCGGAAGAGAATCTACCGGTCCCGGGCCGGCGGCTGCCTTCCGGGGCGCCGGCCGGCTGAGGCCCGGCTGCCCGCCCGCCCATTTAGGCGCGCATCGCTACAATGCCGCGTCAGCGCGCCGCTATCGTCCAGGGGTCTAGGACGCCGGATTCTCAGTCCGGAAACCGGGGTTCGAATCCCCGTAGCGGTACTCCTGAATGCCCTGTCGTCGCGGGGCTTTTTCTGTTCCCGGGGGCTGCGGGTTCGAATCGTGACTCCGAGGATGGCAACGGAAACCCTCGCGATTTGTCGGCCGGGGCCCGACAACCTTCGTGTTCGTGTCGGGGTCAGGGTCTAATATGTCCGACAGATGTCAAAGGATCTTAGATCTTCATCGGACAAACCTACGCTTGACCGCCTCTTTGACCTAGCCGACGACCAAGCCGGCTACTTCACCGCTCGGCAGGTGACCGAGGCTGGGATAAGTCGCTCTTTGCTCTCACACCACGCCCGGGAGGGTGGACCGATACTCCGCGTCCAGAGAGGGCTCTACCGCCTCCGCAACTTCCCCGTCTCGCCCCGCGAGGATGTTGTCGCCAGGTGGCTCAAGGTTGGTCAGCCTGTTGGGGGAGTGATCTCCCACGAGAGTGCTGCCGAGCTTCTTGACCTCACCGACATCATTCCGGGGGCACTGCATATGACCGTGCCTCGGCGATACCGAGGGTGGCCCGCGCCGCAAGGCGTGCGATTTCATCTGGTCAGCCACGATGTGCCAGATGACGAGCGGGTAGAGCGCAATGGAGTCCCGACCACGAGCGTCGAGCGAACGATCCTCGATCTTCTGGCGTCAAAGGGACTCACAGAGCAGAGCGAGATGGCAGTTTCGCAGGCAACTGAAAGAGGCATGACCACGCGACGGCGGTTGGATTCCGCTGCGAGCGCCCGGCCGAAGGTCGTCAAAAAGCGTCTTGCTGATGCCATGGAGAATTTGGTTCAGTGAGGTACAAGTCGGCAAAGGGATTTCGGGCCGCACTTGAAGAACGGCTGAAATCTCAGGCGATTGAGGACCAGATCGAGGTCGGGCGACTGCGCAAGCGGGTTACCTTCGAACGGTTCCTTGCGAGGCTTCATACCGTGGCACCGGATCAGTGGTTTCTGAAGGGCGGATTTGCGCTGGAACTTCGTCTTGGCAATGTCTCCAGAACGACGAAAGATATTGACGTCGATTGGAGCCTGCCGGAAGACGAAGCCGTAGAGACGTTGTTGGACGCGGCAAATGCGGATCTGGGTGACTTCTTCAGCTGATCGTGAGTTCGTGCCCAGGTCCTTCTCGTCCTCAGGGATCCGTTGCATGGCAAACGGCATCGCCATCGCGAAGACCACGACTCATTTGCGAGGCCGGCTAACACGTGAAGACGCAATGGCAAACGCCAACGGAGTTCGCCATCTACATCGAGGGACTGCGCGAAGACGGCGAGCCGCTCGACAGCGGTGTGATCCGCCGCACGATTCCGCTGCCGGCGTGGGCCGAGTCTCGCCGCGATCGAGGACGCCATCCACGGGTCTTCCTGATCCCACGAAGCCCAGACTGTCGGCGGCTCTGCCGAGATATATACGGTTATAGGTAGTTATAGTTAAGTCGCTATAACCTGATATAACTCGCTAGGACATGGACCCGGTTAAGAATCCCTTCACCCCGAATGCCGGGTCCCGGCCACCCGAGCTCGCTGGTCGCGACGAGCAACTCGAACAGTTCAGGGTGATGGTGGCACGGCTCAAGGACGGGCGGACGGAGCAAAGCCTAATCGCCAAGGGGCTTCGCGGAGTAGGCAAGACTGTGCTGCTCAACGCCTTCGAAGACCAAGCTGAAAGTCAGGGGTTCCTCACCTACTACCACGAGCTTACTCCCGGGAGCGAGCTAATTGAGGATCTTGTTCGCGATGCCGAACGCGCTCTGGCCCGGCTGAGTCTCGGCGACCGCGTTAGCCAGCGCGTTCGAGACGCTTTGGGGCATATGAAGACGATTCGGCTCACAGGACCCGATGGATTCGGCCTCGCCGTCGACCTCAGGAAGGCGAATGAGGGCACGATCACCGCGGATCTGACCGAGTTGTTCTTGGAGCTTGGCGCTTCGGCGAAGGAAAAGAATCGCGGGGTCGTCTTTTTCCTGGACGAAATTCAGTACGTGAACGAGATCCAATACCGGGCGATGATCAGCGCGCTTCACCGAGCAACCCAAAAGCAGTTGCCAATTACAGCCGCAGCCGCTGGGCTGCCACAGATCCCACGCTTGAGTGGAGACGCCCGCTCCTGCGCGGAGCGACTCTTTGCCTTTCCGACGATCGAGAACCTTGACGACGAGGCTGCCACGATCGCCCTGGTAGAGCCGGCGCGCCAGCAAGGCGTGGAGTTCGACGACGACGCGATCGCACTCGCACTCAAATGGACGGCCGGATACCCCTTCTACATTCAGCAACTTGGCAAGCATGTTTGGAATCTTGCCTCAGGATCTCCCATAACGAAGCAGAACATCGAAGCCGCGATGGCGCCAGCCCAGAGTGCCCTCGACGGGAGCATCTACGAGGTTCGAATTCAGCGTGCAACCGAGAGTGAGCGCAAGTACATGCGTGCGATGGCGGAACTGGGAGCCGGCCCGTACAAGTCGGGTGCGGTCGCCCGCAAGATGGGGAAGACCTCGACTGACCTCTCGCCGACGCGGCAGCAGCTGATGAACAAGGGTTTGATCTATGCCACTGAGGACTACGGACATGTCGACTTCACCGTTCCTCGATTTGGCGAGTACATGCGGCGACACATGCCGTTCCGACCACCGCCACAAAAGCACCGCAAAGCGGGCAACTCGAAGCAAGGCCAGAAATAGAAGCACCTGGGGGCGGATCATCACCGCGCTGGCGCTTCGAAACGACTCGAAGAGGTGGAAGCCCTGGACATTCGCATCGGCCCGTTGGTCTTCGACCACGCTGACTACTACGCCGAAGCCGACGCTTTCTACCTGCACGTCGGCGAGATGGCCGAAGCAGAAGGTGAGGAGACTCCCGGGGGTATGTGCTGCGCTTCGAGCGAGGAAAACGGCTTTCCGGAATGGGGATGCGGATCGCCAATGACCGGGCATCTCAACTGAGTCGGTGCCGAAACCAGAGATGAAGATCCCTTTCGGCTGGGCTCGCCGCCTTGACCTTCTGTGTTCGGAGCGATCCAGAAGGGGCGAGGAGAGTCGCGTCGGTCACTTAAATGTGACGAATGGTCCAGCCTCGAGAAACACAGCTGGTCTCAGGGGAAACGGTGGCCGATGCCGTCGATGAGTGGCTCCACTATGTCCGGGTCGATCGACAACGCAAGGCGTCCACGATCCGGGACTACAAGCACATGGCGGATCGCATCAAGAGAGAAATCGGAGGCCTGAGGACCGACCGTGTGACCAGCGACGTGATTGAGCGATACCGCGACGATCTCGTCGCGCGAAAGCTTGCGAACCGCACGGTCAACAAGTACCTGGTTGTGCTGCACGGCATCTTTGCTCGAGCTCAGCGGCGACTATCTCTGCCTGACAATCCGGTGGCACTGGTCGAGAGGCGACCCGCCCGCAAGCGGGGGAACATCGATGTCTACTCACGCGATGAGGTCATGGCTCTCGTTTCCAATGCCGCATCGATCCAGGATGGAGCCATCTTCCTGACCGCCGCATTTACCGGACTGCGCCTTGGCGAGCTGCTGGCCCTGCACTGGCGAGACATCGATCTCGACCGAGACTCCATTCACGTGCGGCGGGCATTGAGCGCAGGTGTTGTCGATACGCCGAAGTCGGGCGTCGAGCGATCGGTCCCACTGACCGACGAGGTTGCGAAGAGCCTTGCCGAACTCAACGAACGTGGCGCGTTCACGTCACCTGATGACCTCGTATTTCGGGGTCGCCACGGCCACCTTCACGCCGGCAGATTGCGGGAGCGCTACAAGAAGGGGCTCGAACGGGCCGGACTTCGAGAACTCCGTTTTCACGATCTGCGCCACACCTTCGGCACCCATGCGATTCAGACCGCAGATTCCCGTGAGGTCATGGAATGGATGGGTCATGCTGACATTCGGACCACGCAGCTCTATCTTCAGTTCAGGTCGCGCAGCGATGCCGCGCAGCGGATCTCGCTTGCGTTCAAGCGTGACTAGGGGAGCCCTACTGGCTGGCGCTCATTTCACCGTGGCACAGAGATAGTGTGCATCCATGTCCATCGAATGGCCGGACATCCCTTACGAGGCATGGAGCGCGACACGCGACACGCTCCACGCGCATACCCAGGTCCTGGGCAAGCTGGCGGCGGTGCTGGCGCCACCCGAACCACAGCTTCAACATGCGGCGCTGCGGCTCAGCGCGCGAGGTTGGGAGACCTTCCCGCTCCCGGCACCGGATGGCTCCGGTGCACTCGTCTTCGCGCTTGACCTGCATGCTCACGAAGCGATCGCCGAGCACAGTGACGGGCGTACGGAACGTGTCGTACTTGGTCCTGACCGACCGGTCGGTCATGTCACACGCGAGGTACTCGCGGCGGCGCGCGCTCTGGGAGGCGCGGTCGAGATCGATCCGACGCCGCAGGAAGCCTCATGGAGCACGCCACTGGACGAGGATGAGGAGCACGCGACCTACGACCCGGACCAGGTGGCCACATACTTCGCGGCGGCGGTGCGGGCCGCGATGGTCCTCGCCGATCAGCGCGCTCCGTATCGAGGGCGCTCGACACCGGTCAACGCATGGTGGGGCTCCTTCGACCTGTCGGTCAGCCTCTTCTCCGGACTGCCCGCTCAACCGCCCGCGGACGACTGGATCACGCGAAACGCGATGGACGCACAGGAGGTGGCAATCGGCTGGTGGCCAGGCGACGCTCGCTACCCCAAGGCGGCGTTCTACGCCTACGCACACCCGGCGCCGGATGGGTTCTCGACTGCCACGTTGGCGCCCGAAGCGGCGCACTGGGAGGAAACGCTGGGCGAGTACGTCCTCGACTGGGATGACATCCGGACCAGCACCGACCCGCACGCCACCGCGCTGGAGTTCACCCACTCGGCCGTCATGCACGCGTGCATGGTGTGCGGTTGGGATCCGACGCTCACCGCGAGCGTCGACGGGACGCCACCGCCGGTCGCGTGACATCCCGCGATGACCCATGTGTGGTTCTACCGCCGCCTTGAGTGGCGGCGGGGAAGGATCGTGACCGCGAACGTGGCAGCGGCTTCTTGGATCAGGTCGATCGGGATGGCCGCCGTCTTTGCCGCAGTCCGCGGTGGTTTGCTCGAGCCGAAGAGGGCGATGGATACCAGCTGTCCACGCGGGTCGTGACGGGCCTTATAACGGATGCCGGCGTAGCCCGCGTCCCGTAGCGCGCTTGCCCAACGCTGGGTCAATGTGTAGTCGGTGGTCGCGTGTATCTCGGCGGTGAGTCCGGCGAGTCCGAGGACTTTGGCATCGGTCAGATCGACTACATCGACTCGGGGCGGGCGCAATCGCGATAGCCGCTGGACATCGACCAGCGGCTCTGGGATCACTCCGCCTGGCCGGATCAGACGCCCGAACTTCTCGACGAACGCTCCGATCGGCTCCTCGGAGAGGTAGCAGGTGCCCGAACCAGCGAGATTGAACCTGCCATCGGGACCGGCGTCGAAGAACCAGGGGGCAACATCGGCGGCGTGGATACGCCACAAGGCCTTCGTCCCGAGCTTCGCGCCGGGAAGTTCGGGGAGGTCGTCCGGGGGGGCGGGCAGGCCGCGTGGGCTCAACGCGTCAGTTCGGCCACGGCGCGCCGGGCTGAGAGAAGCAGGGGATCGAGGTCGGTGTCGGCGAAGGCATCGACCGGGGCCCGGTTGCCCAGCTCCGGCTGTGGAGCCGTGGCAAACGCGGCGAGCGACCAGGGGTCGAGTCCCGCCTCACCGAAGATCTCGTTGAGCTTCTTGACCGCCCGGAAGGGGGTGCTGTTCGCGGCGTCGAACTGCCAGCGGGGGTAGCGGATCAGGTCGGCATTGTCGCGCAGGGCGATCAACGAGCCGCTGAGGACGCGCTTGCGCAGTGCCTCTCGGCTGACGCCGCCGAGCAGGACGCGGGCTTCAGCACTGGTCAGGAGCTCTCCGAGAGCACGTTCCCAGGCGCCGCCGGCGAGCACGACCATCGCCGCACGGCGACCGAGCATCTCGGCATCGTCGGCCGAGCTGGGCTGGCCGCCGATCTCGGTAAGGGTGCGCCGGAACTCTGCGACGGTGCGATCAAGGAGGGCTGGATTCGCTGCCATTGGCTTTCGAGGATAGCGTCAACCCCGTCAACAGTCAAGAAGTTGATGCATGCCGCTCGCCTGTGGTCCAGCCGGGAAATGGGCAGGGGAGAAATCCTTCGCGAAGCCGGCCCAAGCAGACATCGTTCCGAGGCTTCCTGGTGCCAGGGATATCTGCGATGCGGGCGGTAGCCGATCTCAAGGCAGAACATCCGATCTCATTGGCCGACTGTTTTGCGATCGCGGTGGCGGCAGAAAACGGAGCCGACCTGCTCACTGGGGACCCGGAGATCATCGACCGTGCCAACCAGCTGCCGTGCGGGGTCGTCGACCTTTGGGGCCCGGTCGCCCGACAGATCTAGACACCGGGGGGTCGAATCCCGGTGCCGGTGCCCGGGCGATGTTATGCGTGGGGCGTGAAGCGTCAGATCTGTTTTGAGTTCTGCGTTGGTCTCGCTGAAGGTTCAGGCCCAGGGTTGCAGCCTTAAGGTTAGTCGGCTAGAGTTTAAGCTCGACGAATTGGCTTGAACCCTACGGAGGTTTCGAAATGCTTCGTGGTCGATACGAGGAGTTGATCTGGGAGCCGGACTTTGACCGCCCCGGCGGGTCGAAGCGCCGCAGTGGCATGTACCAGGCGTTCGTCCCCGATGAGATCGCCTCTGAAGAATTCGAACTGGGCAGCTCTTCGGCAACATTGACCGAGAAAGCGGCGAGCGCCGTGGTTTCCCTGAACAGGGGCACGGAAGAACTCATCCCCCTTGAGGGTCTGGCTCGTCAGCTACTGCGATCAGAAGCTCTGGCCTCATCTCAGATTGAGGGGTTGAGCATTTCACATCGAAAGCTCGCCGAGGCCGAGTTGGAAGGTTTTCAGGGTCATCACAAGGCAAAGGAAATCGTCGCCAATGTGCAGGCGATGGAGCGGGCAGTTGAGGTCGGAGCTTCCGCTGATTCATTCAGCGTCGACGACATCGCGTCGATCCATGCGGAGATGGCCATCGTCCCGCCTCTGGATAAGATCGCCGGCGAAATCCGACAGGAGACAAGCTGGATTGGCGGCACTGCCCCTCCGGATGCCGACTACGTCGGCCCTCCTCATCAGTTCGTCCTTCCGCTCTTGGAGGATCTCTGCGCGTTCATGGATCGAGATGACCTGCCGGTTGTCCTACAGGCGGCGGTCGCCCACGCTCAGTTCGAAACGATCCATCCCTTTGGAGATGGAAACGGACGCGTCGGGAGGTGTCTGATCCATGCCATTTTTCGGCGCCGGGACATCGCTCCCCGCTACGTGCCCCCGGTCAGCCTGGTTCTGGGGGCCAACAAGGACTCGTATATCGCCGGCCTCGAGCGTTTCCGCGAAGGTCGCGCGGAGATTTGGATTGATCAATTCTCCCGCGCGGTCAGCGTCGCGGCTGAGCGGGCATCGTCGTTCTCGTCCGATGTTCGCCGTCTTCAAAAGGAGTGGTTGGGGAGGATCGGGAAAGTCAGGTCTGATTCTGCGGTGATCCCGATCATCGACCTTCTTCCGAGGTACCCGATCATCACAGCGGCGGTTGCCGAATCGGAAATCATGCGCTCAAGAGTCGCAACGATCAAGGCCCTGGAACGACTGTCGGACGCAGGCATTGTCAGCCGACATCGCAACCAGAAGAAGGGGGATAGCTGGGAGGCCGGGGAACTTTTCTCGCTTCTCAAGGAGTTCGAAGCTTCGGTGAAGTCACCCACTCATTGATGCGGAGCTCGACCGACTGTGGGCAGCGAGCCAGTGCAGCACGGTCCGGAAACCGGGGTTCGAACCCCCGTCGCGGTACCTCAAGAACCGCCCATGATCAAGCGAATCCCGGCTCCCAACGAGGGTCGTGCTTCGCGGATGGGCAACGGATTGGGCAATACAACGGCGCGAGGTCCCCAGATCCTCGGCTACCCGGGCGATCGGGTCGCCCGGGGTCTTGACCAGGCGGGCCCTCCTCAGCCTTGAACTCCGGCGGATTCGCGGGCTTTGTGAATGGCGCTTGGACTCCTCCAGCCGAGTCCTCCGGGCCCAGTGTGTCTGCGAGAGCCGGTCAGATCCAGTTCTATGTGAGCCGTGCGGCAAGCACCTCAGAGTTGCGCTGCATCACAGCAGTACGCTACTGTACCGTCAACCCGCAATGAGCCGACCGAGGCTTTCGGGCGGCACCGGTTTGAGTTGACCACATGACTGAGACCCTAAGGAGAGGCCAGGATGCTGTCGATTTCTCTTAGCCCAAGGGCGGCCCCCCACCGCAAGACGAGGATGTCTTGGGTCGCGGCAATCGTTGGCACGTTCGTCTTCTTGCTTGCTCTGGTTCCTGCCGCAAGGGCGGCGAAGTGCCCCGACAGCGTCAAGGCCAGAAATTTCACCAGTAAGACTCAGCTGCGGAAGATGACCGCGAAGTTCAACAGCTTCGGTCCGCGCGTCCTCGGAAGCACGGCCCACAACAAGTCGATTGATTGGCTGGAGGGCCAGTCCCGCCGGATAGGTCTGAAGACCCACTCGATTCGTTTCAAGCCCTACGCCTGGCTTCCGAAGACTCGTTTCAAGCATCGACCGGGCCTCGACATCAGCTCCGCTGGTGGACTCACCGTCAGAAAGTCCGACGGATCGACGGTCAAGATCGCCGATGCCGGAGCCGTCCACTGGTCCAAGGCAACCAACAAGCGCGGCCGCGCAGGTCAGCTCGTCTATCTCCCGCCGGAAGAAGAGATCACTCCCGAGAACTCGGCCGGCAAGATTGTCGTTCGGGACTTCCAGCTCGGTTCGATCCCCTTCGGCCTGCTGTCTGCGATTCTCGGCATCTATGTGACTCCAGACCTCGAGGGCTACGCCGACTACGTCCGGCCCTACCTCAGCCCGAATGTCCATGAGGACTCGCTCGCTGCCGGCGAGGCCGGCGCCTCTGGGGTGATCTACGTCTTCGACGTGCCGCAGAAGCAGATTCACGGTTACTACGACCCGCACGTAGGAACGATCTACCGGCAGCCGGAGATCTTCGTCGGCCGCGCCCAGGGCGAGCAGCTGAAGGCTCTCGCAGCTGAGGGCAGCACCGCGCGGGTAAGCGTCCAGGCTCGGATCACCCGAGCGAAATCTCGAAACCTGATCGCCCGACTTCCCGGTCGAAGCTCCGAGAAGATGGTTCTCGCGGCCAACACCGACGGCAACTCGTGGGTTCAGGAGAACGGTGTGATCGGCATGTTGGCATTCGCCCGCTACTACGCGAAGCTGCCGCTCAGCTGCCGCCCGCGCACGCTCGAGCTGGTCTTCTCGACCGGCCACGACGCATACCGCAATGACGGCCTGCTCCCGAGTCATTACCCCCTATCCAAGAAGCTCGCATTTGCGTTCACGATCGAGCACCTTGGTACTCGAGAGATCATGCCGACCGGCGACGGCGCCAACAAGCGCCTGAAGTTCACCGGAGTGGCTGACCCGGCTCTGTTTGGTGCCGGCGACAGCGAGACCCTCCGCAAGGCGGCGGTTCGCTCGACCAAGAGGAGAAGCCTCCCGCGGACGGCGGTCCTGAAGGGCCTTGGGTTGCCGAACTCGAACCAGGCGCCACCGATCTGCTCAATGGGCGGTCTCGGTACCTCGTTCCATACTCAGTTGATCCCAACGCTCGCAATGATTTCGGGACCGTGGTCACTTTATGACCCGGTGTTCGGGGCCAAGGCGATCGACTTCGGCCAGATGCGGACTCAGGTGCTCGCCGCCGGCGACACTGTGCTCGCCCTCGATGGGCTGCCACGAGCAGAGATCGACGGCGACTACCCCGCGCTTCAGGCAGAGCTGACGGCAGGGACGAAGACTCCCTGCCCGACCGAATCACTTCCGCAGTTCGCGCCGGGACCGGGGGCGTAGGTAAGACGGCCGGGCTGCGGTACCGCGCCGTACCTCGGCGATCGTGACCATCAATGCTTTGGGGCGATTGTCGGAGACCGTTGTTCGCAGCCGACATCGAAATGAAGAGAAGGTGACAGATGGGAGGGATGTTCTGCTGCGTGAAGCGCCTTCGGTCAACCAACGATGGCGGCGGAGGGCAGCACTCGGTGGCAACGGCGAACGAGACGGTGCGGTGTTGTCCAACCGCCGCCGCGAGTGGCGGCGGTTCGCGGCCGTTTGCCCGGGCCGAAGAGGGTGATGGAGACCAGCTGCCCGCTCGGGTCGTTAAGGGCCCGGTGGCGGATGCCGGCATAGCCCGAATCTCGCAGCGCCCTGGACGCTTATCGCGTCTCGATTCCGGGCTGGCCTTCCTCCACGGAGATGTCGTGAACACGGCCGATTGGCGGCCGACCCCGACGCCTGGATGGGGTCTGCGTTCGTTGTGGAGGTCGACTGGCCTTGACATCGCCAGCGTGGCAGAGCCGCGGTCCGGTGCGCCGAGGAGCGATAGCTGAGCCTGTATCATCACTCCCGGAAACTCGTCTGCTGGCAGCACTCTGCCTTGGCGCTGGCCCGGGGGCGATAGGGGCAAGTTGTGATGTGGCGGATTCCCCGGCCCGCGAGGGTCTCCTCGAGGGGCCTCGCACCGTCATCTGATCGAGCATCAAGGCTTTGCTTCCCCGACGACTCGATTCAGCTCCGGCCTCGCTTGTGCCTATGCGGAGCCGGCGCGCGTGGCGGGGCAGGCTTGGCGCGGATCGGAGCGCGGTCGCGGATCTTCAGCCCGACAATGGGCACGCCGTCGCTCCAGGTCCCGATGTAGCGATGCTTCCGAGTGTCGCCGAGGGCATATCTGCACCAGTGTTTCGCGATTGCGCAGCTGCGCAGTGCGTCCCAGACCTTCCAGCAGAATCCCCAGTCATAGGCGTCGACCACGAACGAGTCCACTCCTCCGCCGCAGACGCCGTGGTCGGAGGTGAGTGACGGTTCGCCGTGCCTATCCTCCGAGGTGAGCACGAGGTCCTTGTTCTTGGCCGGGATCGAGGTCAGCTTCGGGAACACGGAATTGCAGCTGCCGTCCCGCTGGGGCTTCCCCAGATATGAGGGGTCGCCCTCCCCGGTGAAGATGTCGTCGAAGACGCCGTGGGCACCAGAGTGGCATTGGAATAGCGTCCCCGCAGGGATCCCCGTCAGGTGATCGTCAAGAGCCGGCTCCCGGGCGCCGGTCAAGCCTCCGTCATGGGGGTCGTCGAGAAAGATCGCACGTGGTTTCGGCAGATTCAGTGACCGGTATCGGTTTGCCATATCCGCCGTGATAATGCCGCCGAACGAAAGGCCGAAGTAGCTTGTCTTGCGAATCTCAGGCTGCACTCGCGTTCGATCTGATTTCAAGTAGGCCAACGCGCCCTTGATGCCGTTGACGGTCGAATCGATGCATGGCTCGATGTCAAACGGCCCGACGCAAGGTGTGGCGAAGCTGGTCTGCCACCTGGGGTAGATGACGATGGTGCCCTTCCGTACCGTGTGACGAATCAGCCCAAACATCGAGTCGTAGCCTTCAAACTCGTAGTAGCCGTGCATGACAACGGCGACGGGGGCCTTCTTCGGCTTCGGCTTTGTCGGCTCGAACACGTACCAGGCATCGCTGCCGCTGCCGCCCGCATGGACGCGGAAATTGTGGGTGTAGTCCCTTCCCCCGGGTCCGGTCTTTGGCTGCAGAGGCTGGGAGATCGCAGCCGCGGCAGCACCTGGGCCGAGGCACGCGAACACCGCCGTCAGGAGGATCGCGATCATCAAACCGACGCCGGGGAAGGCTCGAAATCCAAGACTGTTCGGAAGCATTTCCTGCCTCCTCACGGTGATCGCCGACGCAAGATGCGCAATGACTGCAAGCAGCGCAGCGACCGCTCCGACGACGGGGGCTTTTGTCCCGTGGACGGTACCGTTCTGCATGGATTCCTCCTGATTAGACACTGATCCCCTCAACCCATTCCGTGCCCCCGAGCGCCTTGCACCCAGAGGCGAAGGTACAGTAGCGTACTCTGGCGATGAGGGCAACTCGGGATCGCAGTGTCATCGCTGCCAGATGGGATGGTGGCGAGGCGTATGAGATCCTTTGGAGGTGGCAGTCCCGAGGATCCAACAGGGGGTTTTCTTCTCACCGCGTGCGGAGCTACCGCGGGGTCGTCACGCGTTGGCCCGCGACGAGGCGGAGTCGGCGCAGCGCGAACGACTGATGGCGGCATTCGCCGAGCTTGTGGCGGATCGAGGACTGGCCGGCGTCAATGTGACCGACATCGTCGCGCATGCCGCCGTTTCCCGCGCCGCCTACTACGCCTGCTTCGATGATCTGGCAGGTTGCGCTGACGCGGCCTACGAACGTTTCATTTCCGTCCTGACGGACCGCCTGGATACCGCCTTGAATCCCTCTGATTACTGGCATGTCTTTGTCGAATCCGCTGTCTGTACATACCTCGAAACCCTGCAGTCCGATCCCGTGGTCGCCCGGGCGATGCAGATCGAGATGGATGCGGCGGGAAAGCCTGCGCGTCTCCGCCGCCGCCGCGCGCTCAAGCAACTCGCCGATGTGATCGGTTCGCGACACGCGCTCTTGCGCAAGGAAGACCCCTCAATCGGACCTCTACCCGACGAGGCCTACCTGGGACTGGTCTATGCGATGCGGCAGCTCGCCTGCGATGCGCTCGAAGAGAGCCCCGACCCTGATCTGCTGGCGCTTGTCGAACCCACCGTTCAATTGATCGCTGCGAGCGTCAACGGCGCGGCGGGTGTCGATCGCTGCGCGCCTCGATCATCAGCGACGTAAGGCCCGGACCGGACTCCGGATCTCAGTTCTGGCTGCGATGCCATCGCGCGGATGGTTTCGAAGTGTCTCTTTTGCACTTCCGCCGACGCGACGTCGAAAAATGTGTTTGCTCTGTATGGCAAAGTGGTGCGTCTTCAGGAGGAAGTCCGCCGGCAAGCTCGAGCCTGGCTATCGATGCGAAATGGCGAGGAGCCAAACGTTGCTCACCCGAGGAGAGAATTGCGTGACGCCCCGGGCAATCGGGACATCGTCCGGGTACGACGAGATCTGGATGAAGATCTCGGAGAGACCGATCGGCACCAACAAGTTTGAGCAGCGCCTGCGTGAAGCTGACTTTCGATGCGAGACCAGTCGTGTCCTGCCATTATCCGCGGCGGGCAAACGACGAGAGGCGACTCGATGGCGAAGAAGTTCAACGGCAGGATCGAGCTGGACATCCGCGACTCGACGCCGGACTGGGAGCCGTTCCTTGCCCCGAAGGCACCGGACGATGCCCCGAATGTGCTGCTGCTCGCGTGGGACGACATCGGGTACGGGACGATGGATGTGTTCGGCGGCCCGGTCGAGACGCCGAACATGCGTCGCATTGCGGACAGGGGCGTGCGGTACGCGAACTTCCACACCACGGCGCTGTGCTCGCCGACCAGGTCTTCACTGCTCACGGGCCGCAACGCGACATCGAATGGGATGGCGACGATCGCGGAGTTCAGTTCGGGGTTCCCTGGAATCTCGACGCGGATCCCGTTCGAGAACGGGTTCATCTCCGAGGTGCTGGCCGATCAGGGGTACAACACATACTGCGTCGGCAAGTGGCACCTGACCCCGGGGGAGGAGGCGACGATGGCCTCCTACAAGGGCCGTTGGCCTTTGGGACGCGGCTTCGAGCGCTTCTACGGGTTTCTCGGCGGAGAGTCCAACAGCTGGTATCCGGACTTGGTCCACGACAACCATCAGATCGACCCGCCCGCCACACCGGAAGAGGGCTACCACCTCTCGAACGACCTCTCCGACAGGTCGATCGAGTTCATCCGCGACGCCAAGGTCGTCGATCCGGACAAGCCGTTCTTCATGTACCTGGCCTCGCAGGCAGGGCACGCCCCGCACCACGTTCCGAAGGAGTGGGCGGACAAGTACAAGGGCCGCTTCGACCAGGGCTATGAGGCGTTTCGCGCGGAGATCCTGGAGCGTCAGAAGCAGATGGGTCTGCTGCCGGCGGACACCGAGCTCTCGCCGATCAACCCCCACGGGGAGCCGCAGCGGACCGGACCGGATGGGCAGCCCTGGCCATTGCTTGACACCGTGCGCCCGTGGGACTCGCTGAGCGCTGACGAGCAGCGGCTGTTCTCCCGGATGGCCGAGGTGTTTGCCGGCTACATCTCCTACACCGACGACCAGCTCGGCCGTGTGATCGACTACCTCGAGGAGTCCGGCCAGCTGGACAACACGATCGTCGTCGTCGTCTCCGACAACGGTGCGAGCGGCGAGGGCGGCCCGAACGGCTCGTTCAATGAGTGGCGGTTCTTCAACGGGATCGCCGACAGCACCGAGATCACGCTTCAGCACATCGACGAGCTCGGCAGCCCGCAGTCCTACAACCACTACAACACCGGCTGGGCCTGGGCGTTCGACACGCCGTTCCCCTACTGGAAGCGCTGGGCCGGATACGAGGGCGGGGTCTCCGACATGTGCCTGGTCTCGTGGCCGGCCCGCATCGAGGCGCAGACCGAGCCTCGTAATCAGTACATCCACGCGGTCGATGTCGTGCCGACGATCTACGAACTCCTGGGGATCCAGCCGCCTGCGGTGATCAAGGGCTACGAGCAAAGCCCGATCGAGGGTGAGAGCTTTGCGGCCAGCCTGACCGACGCGGACGCGCCGGGCAAGGAGACGCAGTTCTACTCGATGCTCGGCATGCGGTCGATCTACCACAAGGGGTGGCTGGCCTGCACCCTGCATCCGCCGATCAGCGGATGGGGGAAGTTCGACCTGGACGAGTGGGAGCTCTACAACCTCCAGGAGGACCGTGCCCAGTCCAAGAACCTGGCTGAGCAGGAGCCCGAGCGCCTCGAGCAGCTCAAGAAGTTGTGGTCCGACTGCGCGCAGGAGCTAAACGGGCTCCCGCTCGACGACCGCACCGCGATCGAGCAGGTGCTTGCCGAGAGGCCCCACGCCGCGGAGCCACGGGAGCGCTACGTCTACTACCCGGACTGTGCCGACGTCCCCGAGGCAGGCGGCGTACGCATCAACGGCCGCTCGTACACGATCACTGCCGGCCTTGCGGTCGACTCCGCCGACGCCGCGGGTGTGCTCTATGCCCACGGAGGGGTCGCAGGCGGGCACAGCCTCTACATCAAGGACCAGCGCCTGCGCTACACGTTCAACTGGGTGGGAACCCACCTGCAGGAGATCGTCGCCGACCGCGACATCACCCCCGGCCAGCACGTCTACACGGCGGAGTTCACCGTCAAGGGCAAGAACGAGAATCCGGACATGCCCGGATTCGCCGGAACGCTCGCCCTCTATATGGACGATCAGGAAGTCGGCAGCGGCGAAATCGTCACCCAGCCGGGCGCATTTTGCCTTGTCGGCGACGGCATCTGCGTCGGACGCGACAGCGCCTCACCCGTCACCCCCGACTACACCGCTCCGTTCCGCTTCACCGGCGGCACGATCGACAAGGTCGTCGTTGACGTCACCGGCCAGCGCTACATCGACCACGAGGCAGAGGTGCGCGGCTGGTTCATGAAGGACTGAGGCGCGATCGGGCGAGGAGTCAGCGGGGTCCTGACGTTCGCGGTGGGCGCGGCGATAAGCCCGGTGCCGATCATCTCGGTGACGCCGACACTCGTCTCGCGGGCGACCAGATCAAGGTATTGCAGGCGCGATGCACGCCGGGTCAGGTAATGGCCCGGGTCCCGATGCACGCACGATCCCGTCTCCCAGGTCTGACCGGCTTCGCAACGGTGCGATCACCGTAAGTCCACGACGCCGCAAGGCAGCCCCCTCGCCCTGGTCGCGGATACGGATATACAGGGCCTCGCCGAGGTTGATCGAGCAGATGGCGGGTGGACGGCGAGCACTGCGACCCTGCCGGGGCGGTCGAGAACGGACATGCCGTGCCGGGAAACTCCGCCGATCGAAACCGGCCCGAACGAGCAGGGACTCGTTCAATCGGTTCTAAACAGGCCTGCCTGAGCGGCGCCGGACCACTCGACACAACGACACAAGGTGGACGCGCGGCGGCAGGTTGACGCCGCGCGTCGCCACCTGGTCCCTTACGCCCTCTCGAGATTGACGACCTCGGCGACGCGCTCCTCAGGCTGCTGCGTGAAGCCACCCTCGACAGGCATGCCCGGCATCAGCACCTTGTTGACGAAGCGGTCGCTTTGTTCCTTTGAATCCCACACCGCCACGATCAGAAACCCGCCCTCGGTCGGTCCCGCGGCGTGGAAGTTCTGGCCCTCGGGCAGGCCGTTTGGCGGGTGCGCCGCGGCCAGGTTCATGCGGTACTGGTCCTCGGTTCCGCCCGGCCAGAAGTGCGTCATCAGATATGCCATTTGATCCTTTCCATTGCGTTTGGTCTTCGCAGGCGGAAACTCTCAGCTGCGCCTAAGGAGGAGGTGAACCCCAGGGTCTCAATGTACCGAGCCGCCGGTGCCTCATTTGCGACATGCGAGCGTTTTCGGCGACAGGCCGCTTGGCAGCCTCTGGTGCTTGTCCTAATCTTCGTGGCCGGGTTCAGATAGCGACGTTCAGATGCAACATTCTTGGCGGGGCCCGGCCACGTGAAATCAGTATGTGCAGAAGGGAGGCTCGCAATGGCCAAACTGATCTACTCGGCGATCACCTCGCTCGACGGATACGTGGCGGATGAGAGCGGCAACTTCGATTGGTCTATGCCGGACGAGGAGGTGCATGCCTTCGTCAATGAGCTCGAGCGGCCGATCGGCACCTACCTCTACGGACGCCGGATGTATGAGGTGATGGTCTACTGGGAGACCGCTGATACCGGCGCGGGACAGCCGACCTTCACGCGGGATTTCGCCGAGATATGGCAGGCCGCCGAGAAGATCGTCTACTCCAGGACGCTTGAGACGGCCTCCAGCGCCAGGACACGGATCGAGCGGGACTTCGACCCCGAGGCGATCCGGCAGATCAAAGCGCAGGCGGGACACGACATCTCCGTGGGCGGCGCCGAACTCGCCGGCCAGGCGATCAAGGCCGGGTTGGTCGACGAGTGCCATCTGTTGGTCTCGCCAATCCTGGTGGGAGGGGGCAAGAGGTCTCTCCCCGACGGTGTTTGCCTCGAGCTCGAGCTGCTGGACCAACGCCGTTTCGGCAACGGCGTGGTTCACCTCCACTACCGCACAAACGCCGATCGTCGCGACCCGCTGCCCGGCTGAATGTCCGGCAGCGGAATGGCCGCGCTTGGCCGAGCCTTGCGGTTTGGCCGCCCTGATCGGAAATCTCGCTAGGTGCTAGGTGACGAGTTCGCCGGCAGGAGTCGAGCCGAAGCGCTCCCGGTATTCGGACGGCCCGACCCCGATGACTCGCTGAAAGGCGCGCCGCATCGTCTCGTCGCTGCCGAAGCCGCATTTCGAAGCGACGCCGTCAACCGACAGGCCGCCGTTCTCGAGCAGCTCGCGTGCCTATCTCTTCTTACAGACTCGATACCGGTCGTGATCCAGCGCGCAGAGTGGGAGGCCGACGGTGACCAGGCGACTCAGGGCCGATCGGCCGATCGCCTTCGCGGGCTGCGCGACGGCGGTCAGTCGTCGCCGTCCTTGTCCGGGGTCGATGGCCGAACTGCCTTTTCGGCCTGCCGGCGAACCTCCGCGGATGCTTCTCGAGAGGCAGACATCGCCTCATCCCTGACTGCGCCAAGGCCCTCGCTGGGTTTCCCGCCGATGATGTCGCGGAACGCATCCTTGAATCTCTCGGTGCGCCGGCCGGGAACGAAGCGTTTTTCCGATTCCGCCTGCTTCTCGGGGCGGCGCTCTCCATAGCGCCGCCGCGCCCATGCGGAGCTCGGCTTGCCGATCCTCCAGGCGCCGTAGATCCCCACCGGCAGGACGAAGAACCCGACGACGCCGTGAAATATCCGCCCCTTCAGGAAGCAGGCGACGACAAAGTAGAGGACGATTGCGGCAGTGATGATGGTGCCGATCACCGCGGTGGCGGACCCGGTCTCGATGGTGACCGGACTGAAGCCGAGCAGCGCGAGCAGCATCCCGGCAACGGCAATCACCGTGGCGTCGATCGAGCTGCGGCCCTCCTTCGTCCAGTAGACGTCGTCGAGACGCACCCAGAGCGCAAACTCGTCGATCGTCAGGCCCGCCCCGATTCCGAAGGTGAAGGAGGAGATCTCGGTCAGCGGGCTGTCGCCAAGGGCAACGCTGAGCAGCGCCCCGGAGATCATCATCGTGACGATCCCGAAGACCAGATGATGAAGGTGGACGCCGCTGTCGCTGACGATGCTGCCGGGCCACCACGGGACCTTCGGACTGCGCATCAGCCGGGTGCTCATGCGGATGAAGGCAAACGAGAGAATGAAACCGCAGAGGACCAGGAACAGACCCTGCTCGTGATGCTCCCGGAGCTGCGACCAGAAGTCGGTGAAGATGGATGCGGTTGTGATGCCCAAGCCGTCGCCGATTGTAGTTGGGGACCGGCAGCGCGCTGATACCTTCCTGCGGATGACTGCTCTTCGACGCGGTTGGACGGTGGGGCTGGTGGCGATCACGTCGCTCTTCTTCGTCCCGGCGGCCAGCGCGGCGACGCAGCCCCCGCGATCCGCCCTGGACCGCCTGGTGGAGGACTACTCGCCGGTGACGATGATCCGGGAGCAGCAGGATCCGCCGTGCGAAATCACGGCCGAGCAGTACGAGCCGACCAGCGTCGATACGGTGCTCGGCAATCCGAGCGTGATCCTGACCAGGGACGTCGGCGGCAAGGGTCTCACGGATGTTTTGAGGGCTCCGACCGCAGACGACATCGCGGGTCTCGGCGACAGGTACTACCTCAACCTGAACGGCGACCCGCTCGGCGACACCTGTGAATACGCCCGCGACTTCGAGGTATTGAAGGACCGAGGTGACGCGCCGGTCGTCACCTATGCCCATATCGCCCGCGAGCGGGGTCACCCCGGGTTCGCCCTCCAGTACTGGTTCTACTGGTATTTCAACGAGTTCAACGACCTGCACGAGAGTGACTGGGAGGGGATGCAGCTCAGCTTCGATACCGATTCTCCCCGGCAGGCCCTTGTCGATGGACCGAGCAGGATGATCCTCTTCCAGCACGCCGGCGGTGAGCGCGCCGATTGGAACGACTCAAAGGTGCAGAAGGACGGCAGCCACCCGATCGTCTATCCGGCTGCCGGCTCACACGCCACGTTCTACGGCTCTGCCGTCTACGTCGAGAACGGCGAGCGCGGCTCAGGGCTTGGCTGCGACAACACCAGTCAGCCCCTGCGCGAACTGCGGCCGCAGCCGATCCTGATGCCCGATCGGGTACCCAGCAGGGGCGAGTTCAAGTGGTTGAGCTTCTACGGCCGCTGGGGCGAGAAGCAGAAGGGCTTCAACAACGGGCCGACCGGTCCGCAGACCAAGACGCAGTGGAACCAGCCCTTCAGCTGGATGGAGGGTCAGCGCTCGACCAGCCCACGGCTGCCGGGTGGCTCGGTGCTCGGCCCGCAGGTGGCGAAGGCCTTCTGCGGCACCGTCGGGACGGTCTCCGGCTTGATCAATCTCGAGGCGAAGTCCCGTCTGGCGGCGGTCGTGACGCTGGTGTTGCTCGCGATCCTGATCGTCCTCTTCGCCGGCGCCACACGCTGGGGGCCGATCGACCTCACCGAGCTGCGGGCGCGGCGCTCGTTCGGCCAGCTCGTCCGCACGGCCCGCCGGCTCTATGGTCGTCATTGGCTGGTCGTCGTCCCGATCACGCTCACCGCTGTGCCGATTATCGGCGGCACGAATCTGCTCGCCGGGGAATTTGCCGGCGGCTCCAACGCCGGTGGCGTATCGGACCGCTCAGGTATCGAACTGGCAATCGCCGACCTGATTGGTCAGATCGGCCGCCCGATCGCAATGGCGATCGTCGCCGCCGTGGTGGTCACATTCGTCAGGTTGCTGGCCGAAGGCCGCCCGGCCGGTTTCGTCGATTCCTGGCGCGCGATGTTGCAGCGGTTCTGGAGGGTTGTGATTGCGCAGCTGATCGCGACGCTCGGCGTGACCCTGATCTTCATCACGGTCATCGGCATTCCATTTGCAATCTGGAAGCTGGTCAGCTGGACCTTCGTCCAGCAGGAGGTCCTATTCACCGACAAGTCGATTCGCGAGGCATTCCGCGGCAGCTCCGAGTTGGTTCGCGGGCGCTGGTGGCACACTGTCCGCGCGGTCGTCTTCTTCAACCTGGTCGCGATCGTCACCGGCCCTCTGCTGACCTTCGCGTTGATCTTCACCTCGTTGTCGTTGATCTGGATCAACCTGCTCGGATCGCTCGTCTTTGCCCTGCTGATCGCTTACGTCGCGATCGGCGACACACTGCTCTACTTCGATCTCGAGGCCCGCGCCGAAGCGGAACCGGCAAAGCCCCGCCGCTCATGGCGCCCCTGGCGTCCCCGGAAGTTCGGGCGGGTGCCCGATATAGCCGCGGGAGCGCCTGCCGGCTGACGGATCGATCGCCCCAGACCAGGGCGTTGCTACAGACCCGAGATCCCGTCGCCGATCAGCTTCGCCGCGATGACGAGGAGGATGACCGCGATGATCGTCGCATTGTTGTGGGACATCCAGGCTTTGAGCTCGTCAAGGGTCTTCTTCGAGCGATCACCCATCGCGAAGTAGATGACAACGGGCGTGGCCGTTCCGATCGTCCCGATCACGACGAACACCGCCAGGGCCACGGCCTGCTCTCCCGCTGAGATGCCGGTCTGCGCAATGGCCAATGCTGCGGCGACCACGAGCAGAAGATTCTTTGGATTTACGGCGGAGAGGGCGACGCCCAGCGCGGCGGCCCTCCCGGCGGTGAAGTGGTCAAGCGTCTTCATCCATCCGGGGAGCTGCGGCCCCTGATCGCCATGTGGTCGCTTCTTCCATTGCCTGAAGGCGAGGTGCAGCAGCAGCAGGCCGAGGACGATCTTGAGGTAGTTGGCCCATTCGGCGGGTTGGCCATTTTCGCCGGCGCCGGCACTGTTCGAGGCAAGTAGGATGATCGTGCCGGCGAGTGCGAGTCCGGCTATCCATCCGAGGATGAACGCCGGGCCGTTGGTCCGGGCGCGAGGAGTCGCCAGCATCAGTACAACGCCGATGATCGGGATCGGGCTGAGCGCAACGACTACTGCGAACGGGAGAACCTGACCGATTGCCTGTGCCACCGGGCGAGTATAGGTCTGCGTTGCGGCGGCGGGGCGGATCTGAGGTTCTAGGCGGCCACCGCAAGGTCATCTGGGAGATCGGCAGCCTTCT
>JBBQZL010000012.1:0-24543 GCA_038207745.1 Solirubrobacterales bacterium | reverse complement strand
GTCAGCGATTCCGTCGACCGCGACCGCACCGCTTGCCATAGCGCCGAGTTCATAGAAGCGGCGGTAGGTATCGAGTGCGGTGATCGGCTTCACCCAGGCAGCGCCACGGCATGTCGCGTCGGGAATGTTGTTGACGCCCGTCTTGGCCAGGTAGTGGTTGTAGCCCCTGACGTAGCCGGCGACGACCTCCTTGACATTGGGCTTCGGTGATGCAGGCGGCTTCTGCCTGAGGATCTTCTCGATCGTGTGATCGGCGATCGTCTTCTTGTGCCAGAAGTCGGACTGGAGGTTGGTGTACTGGATTCCGTTGCCGGTCAGCTGCCAGGTGCCATTCGGTCCGAAGTACTTGGAGCGCTCGCCCCTGACCGAGGTGTAGATGTCGGCCATCGAGCAGATGTTCTCCCTGGCGAGCGAGTATCCATAGCCGTAGCCGAGCCCGCGATAGCTGTCGGCGACGATCCTCGGGATCCCATACTCGGTGGTGCGGATTGTCACCGGAGGTCGCTGACGAAGGCGCTTTGCCCGCTTCTTGAGTCGCTTGACCTTCTTCCTGACGCACTTCTTCTTTGCCTTGCCCCTCTTCTTCTTGCAGGCCTTCTTCGCCTGCTTGGCGATGCTCGGCGTTGCGGCATCGGCGGTCACGGCAGTTGCGCCGAGAACCATCGAAAGGGCAAGGACCGCGACCAGTAAACGGAACAGCTTCAAGAAACTTCCCCTCACTTGTTTTTGACGGACGCATTTTCGCCCACCTGATCTCCTGTTAACACTGCGCAGCCCCCAGAAGGAGCGCTCCGAGCATATTGACTCGTAGAATCGTGCGATGCGATTCGGCCGAAGAAGCAAGAGCGAGCCCCGCGGCACAGCTCCGAACTGGATGTTCGAGACCCGCACCGAGGCGTGGCACGAGGCAGGGCTTGGTGAGGAACTCACGGCTCCGGATCCGCGGCAGGCGTACAAGGCTCTGGGCAAGTGCCTGGTGATCGGGCTGTTGATGGCCGGGGTTCTCGTCCTCTTCAGCCATCGCGAGGCTCTCTTCTCCGGCGCCGACCAGATTGCGCGGATAGTCACGGCGGTACTGCTGGTGATGCTGGGCTGGTCGTTCGCCCGCATCCTGGGAAGCGGGGTGGCGCCGATCTTCCTGCGCCGCATGGACCCGGGAACGGCAGGCACGGTCGGGTTCATCATCCGCCTCGGGACCACCGCGATCCTGATCTTCGTCGCACTGCGGATCGTCGGGGTGAAGCCGGCGACCCTTGCGGTCGGTGGTGCCTTCACCGCGGTTGTTCTCGGCCTTGCATCTCAGCAAACGCTCGGCAACCTGTTCGCCGGGATCGTCCTGCAGGGGACCCGACCGTTTCGTGTCGGTGAACGGGTCCGGCTTCAGGGCGGCGCGGTGGCGGGAACGATCGAGGGAACCGTCAGCACTCTCGGGCTCTTCTACACAACCCTCATCAAGGGCGCCGACCGGATCATGATCCCCAACAGCGTCCTGCTCCAGCTCGCGGTGATCCCGATGCGCGAGCCCGATCAGGTCAACCTGCGGGCCAGGTTCAACTCTTCGGTCCGCCTCGAGGAGATCCAGCGCAAGCTCAGCGAGGCGATCACCGTTCCGACCCGATACGCGCCGCATCTCGAGGTCGAAGAGGTCGACCGCGATGAGGTTGTGTTGCGGATATCGGCGACACCATTGCGCCCATCCGATGGATCAAGGCTGACTGAGCAGATCCTGGCCGTCGCCCGACGCGGCGGCGCCGTCACCGAAGAGCACGAAACCGCGCCGTCGCCGGCCGAGGACTAGCCGCGATTCGAGCGGTGGCGCTCGAGCTCCTCGACCATCAGCTTGGTGTGCATCGCAGCGATCAGATCCTGGAGCGGCTCCGCGCCCGCCTCCATCATCTCGACCACGCGCTCCGGCTCGACCTCACCGGCAAGCCGGCTCATCACGACCTCGATCTCCTCACGGACCAGCTCCCCGATCGCCCGCTTGTAACGCAGCGTGTCGTAGACCGTGAAGCCGATCTGCTCGTCGTAGCCCCCGGCGCGAAAGCGGCTGATCGCCTCGATGATCTTGATGTCCGACGGTGAGTAGCCGCGCGTGTTGGGGCTGAGGATCTCAATCTCCTCGAGCCGGTCCAGCACCTCATCGGGCACCAGGTAGCGCTCGCGCACCTCGGCCGCGCTGGTCCGGGTCCGCTCGCCGCTCAGTGCCCGCTCGATTATCCGATCCTCCAGGTCGACCATCGCGCGCGCTCTGTCCGGGTCGTCCTCGAGGACCGCGCGGATCGCCTTCAGCGGCATGAACCGCTCTTCCTGGAGCTGCTTGATCAGCTTGATCCGATCGACGAACTCCGGCGGGTAATAGGCCATGTTGCGGCTGGTCTTGACCGGCTCGGGAAGCAGGTTCTCCCTCAGGTAGTGCTTGATCGTCGGGACCGGAACCCCGGATGTCTCCGCCAGCTCTCCGATCTTCAGCAGGCGCGGCGCCTCGTCCTCGGGAGCTTTCACGCTGACCGCCAACCGTCCGGGCTTGCCGCCTGCCATCAGACCCTGAACTCTCCGCTCATCCCGCCGCCCGGGCCCGCCGCCGCGCCCTGCTCGATCATCGCCGTGATCTCTTCCTCCGAGTAGCCGGCCTCGGTCAGCACTTCCCCGGTGTGCTCACCAAGCGCGGGCGCCGGACTGTGAACCGTGCCGGGCGTGCGTCCCAGCTTTGCCGGGATTCCAAGCTGCCTGACGGTGCCGATGCCCGGTTGATCGAGCTCGATGACCATCTCCCGCGCCGCGACCAGGTCGGACTCGAGCACCTCGTCGAGGTCGAGGATCGCCTCGATGCAGCAGTCGTGCTCGTCGTTGAACTCGGTCCATCCGGCCCGGTCGCGGGTCCGGAAGACCTCGGCGACCTGCCGCCAGGCATCCGACCCCGGCCGCTCGAACTGCGACTCGATCAGCTCGGGCCGGCCGACTCCTTTGCAGAACCCGGCCCAGAACTTCGGCTCGAGGGCGCCGCAGGAGACCCAGCCGTCCGAGGCTTCGTATGGGAAATAACAGATCAATCTGCCGGCAAGTTCCTGTTCGCCGCGCGAGTGCGATTTGCCCTCGCAGAAGTAGCGCGAAGCCGGCATCGCGAGCCATGAGAGGGCACCATCGGTCATCGAGATGTCGACCATCTGGCCGAGGCCGGAGCGACTCCGCTCATGGAGCGCGGCCATCACCGCGAAGGCGGCCATCATCGCGCCGCCCCCGAGGTCGGCGATCTGGGCGCCCGCCTGCACCGGTGGGCCACCCTCCGCGCCGGTCAATCCGAGGATCCCGTTGAGACCAAGGTAGTTCATGTCATGGCCGGCCCTGTCGCGATTCGGGCCGTCCTGCCCATAGCCCGTGATCGCACAGAGGATGATGCCCGGGTTGACCTCTCTCATCGCCTCGTATCCGACGCCGAGCCGGTCCATGACCCCGGGCCGGAAGCTCTCGAGCACGACGTCATACGAGGCGGCAAGGCGCAGCAGTGCCTCGCGGCCCTCGTCGCTCTTCAGGTTCAGCCGCACCGAGCGCTTGTTGCGGTTGAGCGAGAGATACAGAGCCGAGCGGGTGCCCGACGCCTGCATCTCCTCGCCGCCGTAATACGGCGGCGCCCAGCGAATGTAGTCCCCCGCGCCGGTGTCCTCGATCTTGACCACGTCGGCGCCGAAATCGGCGAGCAGCAGTGAGCAATACGGGCCGGGAAGCAGCCGGGTCAGGTCAAGTACGCGGACATCCGAGAGCGGCAGGTCCGACATCCCCGGTCAGTCCTTCTTCGGCAGGCTGAGCAGCTCTCGCGCCTCGCTGATCGTCGCCGCCCGGCGACCAACGTCCTCGGCCATCTGCCGGGCCTTGGCGATCAGGTCGCCATTCGATCTGGCCATCTCGCCGTTCGGGAGATAAATGTTGTCCTCGAGCCCCGCCCGGATGTTGCCGCCGAGGACGAGCGAGGCGCCGAGCAGCTTCCACTGGGCGCGGGAGATGCCGATCACCTGCCAGGCGTTCCGGCCCTCCGGACCCCCCGGAATCTGGTCCGACATGAAGCCGACGTTGCGGGCCGTCGGCCGGATGCCGCCATTGACGCCCATGACCAGCGAGATCTGCAGCGGTTCCTCGAGCAGCCCCATATCGAGCAGCGGGTCGACGTTCGCGATGTGTCCGGCATCAAAGCACTCGTGCTCGGGCTTGATGCCGATTTCACGCATCTCGGTCAGGAACTCGATGATCGTGTCGAAGCTGTTCTCGAACACGGCCTTGAAGACGAAGTCCTTGCGCCGCCGCGAATACTTCGCGTAGTTCATCGAGCTCATGTTGAGCGCCGCGACATCGGGCTTCAGCTCACGCAGGTACTCGAGTCGCTTCTCGATCGATACGCCCAGCGCACCGGTCGAGTAATTGATGATCACATCCGGAGCCTCCGCCTTGATCGCCTCGGTGATCGCGCGGAAATCCTCGATCTCGTACGACGGCGTTCCGTCGGGGGTTCGGGCATGGATGTGGATCTGGGAAGCGCCCTCATCAACGGCCCGCCGCGCCTCAGCCGCATACTCCTCGGGTGTATACGGAATCGCCGGACACTGATCCCGATTTGCAATCGCACCGGTGATGCTGCAACTGATCACCACGGGATCTTCAAAACGACTCATTCATTTCTCCATTTCGGTCAAGAGCGCCCAGGGCGATGGCAGCGGAAGCGAAGCTGAGCAGTCGGCGGTTTATGAAACTTGTGCGACCGATCGCTCGATGGTTCGCGAGCCCGCTCATACGGGCATCACCCCATGCTTGCGCCAGGGTCTCTCGACCCGCTTGCCTCTTGCCATACGAAGGGCGTTGATGATTGTCGGGCGGGTTTCGCGGGGGTCGATGATGTCGTCGATCATCGCGTTGCCCGCCGCGATGTAGGGATCGATCTGCGAGCGGACCGCGTTCAGCATCGCCTCGCGGGTCGCGTCGGGGTCGTCGGAGGCCTCGATCGCAGAGCGGCCGATGATGTTGACGGCGCCTTCGGCACCCATCACCGAGAGCTCGGCATCCGGCCAGGCGACGATCAGGTCGGGCTCGAACGCCTTGCCGCACATCACGTAGTAGCCGGCACCGTAGGCCTTCCGAATCACCACCGTCACCTTGGGGACCGTGGCGCGGGAGACCGCATAGAGCATCTTGGCCCCGTGTCGGATGATCCCGGCGTGCTCGACCTTTGCGCCGACCATGAAGCCCGGGACGTCCTGCAGGAAGACCAGGGGGATGCCAAAGGCGTCGCAGAGGTTGATGAAACGCGCGGCCTTGTCGGCTGAGTCGTTCTCGAGAATGCCGCCGAGCTGCTTGGGCTGACTTGCGACGATGCCCACCGGCTGGCCGCCGAAGCGGGCAAGGCAGGTGATCAGCGTCTTCGCGAACTTCGGCTTGATGTCGAACCACTCACCGTCATCGACGATCTCGGCAATCACCTCATACATGTCATATGGCTTGCGCGACGAATCCGGGACGATCTCCATCAGCCGCTCCGAGATCCTGTCCGCTGGATCCTCGGTCTCGCGCGTCGGCGGCGACTGCTCGCAGTTCGAGGGAAAGAACGAAAGGTACTTCTTGACCACCTCGATGCACTCGACATCGTCCTTGACCTCGAGGTCGCCGACGCCGGACTTGCGGCAGTGGACCTTGGCGCCGCCAAGGTCCTCCATCGAGATCTCCTCGCCGGTGACGGCCTTGGTCAGATGCGGCCCGGCAAGCGCCATCGCGCCCTGCCCGGAGACCATCGGGACGAAGTCCGACAGCGCCGGTATGTAGGCGGTACCGGCTGCGCAGGGCCCCATCATCGCCGCGACCATCGGGATAACGCCCGACATCTCGACCTCTTCCCGGAACAGGAACCCGGAACCGGCAAACAGCGAGCCCGAGGCCTCCTGGATACGCGCCCCGGCCGAGTCGAGCAGCCAGATGAACGGCATCCGCTTGCCGAGCGCCATCTCGCGCAGACGGGTCACCTTCAGCTCGCCGGTCATCCCCATCGAGCCGGCCATCACTGTGAAGTCATAGGCCGCGATGCAGCAGGTCCGCCCTTCGACGTCGCCCCATCCGGTCACCACGCCGTCGGCCGGTGCATCCTTTCCCTCCATCGAGCGCTGCGAGAAGTGGGGCCTGCCCTGGATACCCATCTCGACGAAGGTGCCCTCGTCGACGAGCAGGGCGATCCGCTCACGGGCGGTCAGCTTGCCGCGCTCGTGCTGTGCCTCGATCTTCGCCGGTCCGCCGCCCTGCTCTGCAACCGCGCGTCGCTCGTGAAGCTGTTCGGTCAACTCGGCAAGCGTTGCGGTACCCGGAAGCAGGTTCTTCGGTTCCCTTCCGCTCATCTAGCGTCCCTTCCATTCCGGATTGCGCTTCTCGAAGAACGCCTTGACCCCCTCGATCGCGTCCTCGCTCGAGAGTTCCATCGCAAGTTGCGAGCGCAGGTAATCGAGTCCTTCGATCAGGGGCATATCGATCTGGCGCCACATCGCGTCCTTGCCCATCCGCATGATCAGCGGCGACCTCAGCGCAAGCATCAGCGCCCACTCCTCGACAGCCGCGTCGAATTCGCGAGCCTTGACCACCCGGTTCACAAACCCCGCCTCACGCGCCTCCTCGGCGGTGAGCCGTCCGCCGAGCAGCATCATCTCGTTGGCCTTCTTGCGCGGCACGTTGCGGTAGATCAGCGCCATGATCATGAACGGGTAGAGACCGACGTTGATCTCCGGAGTGCCAAAGGTCGCGGTGTCCTTGGCGATGATCAGGTCGCAAGCGAGCGCGATCCCGAGCGAACCCGCGAGGACGTGGCCGTTGGCAGCAACGATCGAGGGCTTCCCAAGCTCCCCGATCAACTTGAAGACCTCGATGAAGTTCTTGGCGCCGTCGTATTTCTCGACCGTCGATGCGTCGCCGCCGAAGCCCCCCAGATTGCCTCCGGAGGAGAACACGGTGTCATGCGATGAAGTCAGGACGACGACGCGGGCATCGTCGTCTTCTCGAACCTCGGTCAGCGCTGCGAGCAACTCGAGCAGCAACTGATCAGAGAGAGCGTTGCGGGTCTCCACGTCGTCGAGGGTGATCGTCGCCACTCCCGACTCGGAAACCTCGTAACGCAACTTCTCGTACGGCATCTGTCCTCCTCGACGTCGGGTTCTCTGCGCATCCCCGGTGACGCCACCGGACCGCGGACTGTGAGCGGCAAGATAGCACTTAGCCCGAAGTAGAAAGTGCTACTGTCCACTTTGGGCATCCGGTTGGTGTCCCATCCTCGACCAGCGAGCACAAGGAGATCCACCCGTGGCCAGCAGCGATTCCGCAACCGTCATCAAGCCGGACTTCGAGACGGGGCGCAAGCACTTCATCTTCAATCAGGAGCACGAGGATCTGCGCGAGTCGATGCAGTCATGGGTTCTGAAAGAGATGTACCCGCATCGCAACGAGTGGGAGGAGTCGCTCTGGCCCGACGAGCTGCTGAAGCGCGCGGGGGACCTCGGCTATCTCGGCCTCTGCTTCCCCGAGGAGTTCGGCGGGCAGGGCGGCGACTACTTCTACTCGTTGATCCGCGCCGAGGCTCTCAGCTACTCGGGGTCGGGCGGGGTCAACATGGGCTTCGCGGTACAGACTGACATGGTCCTCCCTCCCATCCACCTGCTCGGCACCGAGGACCAGAAGCAGCGCTTTCTCGTTCCCGGCATCAAGGGCGAGCGGATCGGGTGCCTCTGCATCACCGAGCCGGGTGCCGGTTCCGACGTGGCCGGGATCCGGACGACCGCGATCCGCGACGGCGACGACTACGTGATCAACGGCTCGAAGATCTTCATCACCAACGGCGCGCGTGCCGACTTCGGCGTACTGGTCTGCAAGACAGACCCATCCGCCAGGCACGAGGGCATCACCCTGCTCGTTGTTGACCTGCGCGACGAGAACGGAGAGACCGTCCCCGGGTTCACCGTCTCTCGAACACTCGAGAAGATGGGGATGCATTCCTCCGACACGGCTGAGCTGGCCTTCGAGGACATGCGGGTGCCGGCGGACTCCGTGCTCGGCGAGGTCGGCAAGGGCTTCTACCACATCAGCTGGGAGCTCCAGGGAGAGCGACTCGTCGCCGCCGCGGGCTCACACGCCGGCGCCGAGCGGATGATCGAGAGGACCCTCGAGTACGCCAAGGACCGCGAGGCCTTCGGTCGCCCGATCGGCAAGTTCCAGGTGATCCGCCACAAGTTCGCCGAGATGGCGACCAAGACCGAGGCCTCGAAGCAGTTCACCTATGCGACCGCCTGGCGGTTTGCCAACGGTGAGTACCCGGTCCGCGAGATCACGATGGCAAAGCTCTTCTCGGCCCGGACGGCCTGCGAGGTCGCCGACGAGTGCATCCAGATCATGGGCGGCTACGGCTACATGAAGGAGTACGAGATCGAGCGCGCCTATCGCGACGTCCGCCTCAACCGGATCGGCGGCGGAACCGACGAGATCATGCTCGACGTGATCGGCCGCTCCTACGGGCTGTAGCCGGCCGCTTCGCGATAGCCAGGCTGCGATTGTGGCCGGCCCGCCGATTCATTGGCTGTTTTTACGCGCACAACACGTAGAAACAGCCAAAGAACGTGGTGGCGCCGGTTTCGGTCGTCAGGCGGCGATGTTCGGATGACGGTCAGGCAGTGACCGCCTCGCGCCGGTCAGGCGGCGAGAGGCGAGGTGCAGTGCGCGCAGCGCCTCGCCTTCGCCGGGATCTCGCTGAGGCACTCGGGGCAGTCGCGTGTGGCCAGGTCCGGATCTCCACCGCGCAGGCTCTGTGCCTTCTCGAGAGGAACGATGACGAAGAAGTAGACCGCGCCGGCAACCGAGATGAAGGTGATCAGCGCGTTGATGAAGTTGCCGTAGGTGAATCGCGATCCGTTGATCGTGAAGGCAAGGTTGCTGAAGTCTGGCTTGCCGATGATCGCCGCGATGACCGGGGTGAGAATGTCCGCCACCAGCGAGCCGACGAGTGCCGCGAAGGCGGTGCCGATGACGATCGCGACCGCCAGGTCGATGACGTTTCCCCGCATGATGAAATCCTTGAAGCCCTTCATGGGCGCCTCCTCGGTTTCTGTTTTGAGTTCCCGCTCCTCAAGGCCGGACACTACCCGGGCGCATCGCCGGCTCCCTGGCCAATATCGTCTTCCCGGTGAGCACGATCAAGGACACCGGCGAGCGCGCAGAGCTGCCTCCATTCGGCCCCGAGCATGCGGATCTGAGGGCAACGGTTCGGCGCTTCGTCGAGATCGAGGTCGCACCCAACGTTCCTGAGTGGGAGGAGGCACGCGAATTTCCACGCGAGCTGTTCACGCGTTGCGGCGAGCTTGGCTTCCTCGGGCTCAAGTTCCCGGTCGAGTACGGCGGGCAGGGCGGTGACCACATCCATGACGCGGTCTGGGTTGAAGAGCTGTCGAGGTCCGGAGCCTCGGGCGGAGTCGCGGCGGGAATCAATGCACACGCATCGATTGCGATGCCGCCGATCTTCAACTTCGGGACCGAGGAACAGCGCCGGCGCTGGGTCGCCCCGGGGATCAGGGGCGAGAAGATCGGCGCCCTCGGGATAACCGAGCCCGGCGCCGGTTCTGATGTGGCCGGGATCCGGACCTCGGCGCGCAGGGTCGAGGGCGGCTATGTGGTCAACGGGTCAAAGACCTTCATCACCAACGGCGTTCGCGCCGACTTCCTGGTCTGCGCCTGCAAGACCACCGAGAAGGGCGGGCACGGCGGGATCTCATTCCTCGTGCTCGAGAGCGATATGCCTGGCTACGAGGTGACGGCAAAGCTCGAGAAGCTCGGCTGGCACTCCTCCGACACCGGCGAGATCTCGTTTACCGATGTCGAGGTGCCCGAGGAGAACCTGCTCGGCGGCGAGAACGAGGGCTTCAAGCTGATCATGGCCAACTTCGCCTGGGAGCGACTGCTGATGGCGATCGGGGCGATCGGGGGGATGGATCGTCTGATCGAGGAATCGGTCGCCTATGCGAAGGAGCGCGAGGCGTTCGGGCGTTCGATCGGCTCCTTCCAGGCGACCCGCCACGCGGTCGCGGAGATGGCCACTCTTGCCGAAGCCTCGCGAGCCTTGACCTACGACGCACTGCGGCTCTTTCACGAGGGGCACGACGTGGTCCGTCAGGTCTCGATGGCCAAGCTGGTCACCCAGCGCGGACTGGTCGAGATCGCCGACCGCGCCCTCCAGATCCACGGCGGCTACGGCTACATGCGTGAGTACGGGATCGAGCGAGCCCTCCGCGATGCCCGCCTCGGCCCGATCGGCGGCGGCACCGACGAGATCATGAAGGAGATCCTCGGGCGCCAGATGGGGCTCTAGCGCCGGCGACGGATGACCAGGACCCCGGCACCACAGATCACGATCAGCACGAAACCGCCGATCAGCAAGGGCATCTTCGGGGTATCGGCCGGCCCGACCCAGAAGAGGGTGCCGTCGATCGCGTCTCTCCTGCCGCCGACGCGGATCGGAATCCGGTAGTCGAAGATCTTCGTCTTCCTGCTCTCGTTCTTGACCTGTGGCGGCGTTGTCGACTGCATCCAGTGCATCCGATGGTCGTGCCAGTTGAACTCTCCGCCGTCCGAGACCTTCGTCCAATCAGCGGGGGCACTCGCGTCGGCCTGTTTCGGCACCTGCACCGCCGCATAGCGATCCTCGTTCAGATATACCGCGGGCGAGTTCGCATTGGTCTCAACAGTCCCGTCGGCAAGGATGCGAGAGTAGGGTTCGCCTTCATAGCCATAGATGACGACCGTCTTCCCAGATCGATTCAGCAGTTGCAGACGGTCATCAAAGCCAAGGACCTCGACCGAGATTCCTTCAACCGGACGGCTGAGACCGTGGACCTGAGAGCTGAAATTCGGGTTGCCGGCATGTCCCTCGGCCTGGGTCGGGGTGAAACAGGCAAGCAATGCTGTTGCAGCGGCCAGTGCCGCGAGGTGCTTTCGCACGGAAATCCTTTCGATCGCTGACGCGGCGACCGATCGGAGATCAGCCGGGCGCGCTAGGTGCGGAGAATCGGTCGTCCAGGTGGCGGGCGGGTTGCCAGCGAGAAGGCGATCAGACGGGTGCCGCGCGGCGGCCAGACAGGGGACAGTCGCGCCGCCAAGCCGGGAGCGGCGGTCTTGTTCCCGGACCGAAGGATCCGCCTCGTCACGATCCCGACGATCAGATCCTCGCCCAGGTATCGACCTGTTGCGAGCGTTGCGGCGATCAGCAGACCCGGGGCCAGAAACAGCAAAGCCTCCGGAGACCCGGTGAGATCGAACACGACGGCACCACCGACGAAGATCGCCAGCGCGCAAACTGCTTTCTGCATCGACGTGCGCCGCATCAGCAAGAGGATAGTCCAGTCGTTGCCGCTGATCGCCAATCGACCAGCCGCCTTGTCATCCTGCTGATCGCGAGACGCCAGAGCACAATGGCGAAGGCGACCACGGACGCGAAGCGGAGCAGATCAGTGGTCTCGAATCCGATGGCCGCGAACCCGAGCGCGGTGAAGAAGCAGAAGATCGACACCAGAGGCATTCCCCAGGTCGGATCCAGCCCGGACCCCGATCCAGAGCATCTCGGCGGTGACGAGCTCCACGCAGCTGAGTCCGTCAACGCCCTTGATCAGCGTTGAGCCGACCGGGCAGGAGATGCTCGAAGACACGGATCTCGCCTTCGTCGGCAATTGCCCGTCCGATGAGCAGGCGCACTGTCGTCGACTTTCCGGCGCCGTTTGGACCGAGCAGCCCGAGGCAGATCCCCTCGGGAACGTCGAGGTCAAGGCCGTCGACTGCGGTGATCGGCCCAAAGTGCTTGACGACGCCCCGCAGCGTGATCGCAGGCATCCTTGGCTCGATTTCGGTCTCGGTGGTCATAGGGGTTACGACGGGGAGCCTAGGCGGATTCGCCCCCCGGGTGACCGGCAAGGTAGCGTTGCCGTCCCCTGTACCGGACTTAAGGAGAGATGCGAATGGGACTTCTTGATGGAAAGACCGCGATCGTGACCGGATCGGCCCGCGGAATCGGCCGCGCCACCGCCGAGTTGTTCGCCAGCGAGGGCGCCAGGGTTCTGATCAATGACCTCGACGCCGACTTTGCCGAGCAGGCGTCGAAGGAGATCGCAGGCGACACCGCGGTCTTCGGTGGAGATCTGACCAAGCCCGGTGCCGCCGATGACCTCGTTGCGGCCGGAATCGATGCCTTCGGCTCGGTCGACATCGTCGTCAACAACGCCGGCTACACCTGGGACGGAGTCATCCACCGGATGACCGACGATCAGTTCCAGGCGATGCTCGACATCCACACAATCGTCCCGTTCCGCGTCTGCCGTGCACTCGCGCCACATTGGCGAGAGGCGGCGAAGGCAGAGCGCGGCGAGGGCAGGGAGGTATTCCGCAAGATCATCAACATCTCATCGATCTCGGGGACGATGGGCAATGCCGGCCAGGCGAACTACTCGGCCGCCAAGGCAGGCGTGGTCGGTCTGACAAAGACACTCGCCAAGGAGTGGGGCCAGTTCAAGATCAACGTCAACGCGGTCGCATTCGGATTCGTGGAGACGCGCCTCACCGCATCAAAGGACGAGGGCGCGACGATGACGGCTCCCGGTGGCGAAGAGGTCGCACTCGGGATCCCGGATCAGATGCGCGAGATGGCCTCGATGATCATTCCCTTTGGCAGGCCGGCCCAGCCCGAGGAGGCGGCAGGACCGGTTCTGTTCCTTGCTTCGCCCCTTGCGAACTACGTCCACGGACAGACCCTCAACGTCACCGGCGGCCAGTTCGGCGGTATGACCACCTGATCGGCGACCCCGCAGGCCGCTGAAAGTCGCGGCGACTGCGGCTGCCCGTCGGCCGGTATCTGAGATTCAGTTTGGCGCGAGCCAAAATTCATCACATCAAGAAGGGATGAGCCGATGATCGGCTTTCTTATCTACATCATCGTGATCGGAATTATCGCCGGATACCTGGCGAGGCTGCTTGTGCCGGGCAAGGATGCGCTTGGCTTTGGGCAGACGGTCCTGCTGGGAATCGTCGGCAGCTTTGTCGGCGGATTTCTCGGCTACCTGATCTTCGGCCACGACTTGGGCGATGGCGCGCTTCAGGCGTCGGGTCTGATCGGGTCCGTGATCGGCGCGATCATCGCGCTGTTGGTCTACCGGAAGATCAGCACCGGGACGGTCCGCTCCTAGCGGCAGGCCGCGCTACTCGCGCGGTTTGCGTTCCTCGGCCGGTGGCTGGCCGGACTCGCTGATCAGGGAGCCCGGCGGATACGGGCCGAACCAGTTGTCGCGGGCCCCGTCAATGGTCAGCACCGCTCCCGAGAAGAAGTTCCCGGCCGGCGAGGCAAGGTAGGCGACCAGCCAGGCCATCTCATCCGGCTCGCCGACCCTTCCGGCGGGGATCGAGCGCTCGACATTGTCTACGACGACCTTCGGGTACTTGGTGCGCAGCGTCTCGGTCCCGAACTGGCCGGCCGCGATCGCGCAGGTCCTGATGTTGAAGCGCGACCACTCGATCGAGAGCGTCTTCATCATGTTCTCGACCGCCGCCCTCGCAGCGCCCGAGTGGACCATGCCGGGCATCCCGTTGTGGGGCGACAGCGTGATGCTGATCACCTTGCCGTCCTCCTGGGGGATCATCGCCTTCGTCGCCACCGCGTGGGTCATCAGCCAGGTGCCCTGGACGTTGAGGTCGATCACCGTCCTGAAGCCCTTCGGGGTTATCGCCTCGGCCGGGCTGAGGAACTGACCGCCCGCGTTGTTGACCAGAAGGTCGATCCGCCCGTGTCGCGCAATCACTCCGCCGACGAAGCTCTCGACCCCCTCCTCGTCACGGATGTCGAGAGCCTCGAAGGTGAAGCACCCGGGCATTCCGGATGCCAAACCGGCGGTCGCCTCGAGCGGCCCTGAGCGCCTTCCGCAGCCAATCACGTGGGCACCGAGACGACACAGCTCGAGCGACGTTGCCCTTCCGAGCCCGGTGCCCGCCCCGGTCACCAGACAGACCTGACCTTTGAGCAGATCGGCCCTGAACACCTGCGAGAGAGAGATTTCAGTCAATGTTTCGCAAGCCTACCTGCGCGGTTCGGGACTAGTCTGGGCGGCGATGAAGGTACATGCAGAGACCAGACCGCTCGAGAAGCCGCTTGCCGGAGGCACCACCGGCGCCTCGGTCACGGTCGAGCCCCTTATCGCCGGACACGTCAACTGGCCGATCGAGATGATGGAGAGCCCCGGCGGCAGATTCCTCAGGCTGAGGCTGTTCAAGAAGCTGCTCTCGGGCTCGGATCACGCGGTCCCCTGCCCGGCCTTCCTGATTCAGCATCCGAGCGCAGGCCCGATCCTGGTGGATACCGGGCTGCATCCATCGGTCAGCTCCGACCCGAGGCAGAACATGGGTCGCCTGGCAGAGCGGTTCAGCAAGCCGCGGCTGGAGCAGGGGATGGACATCCCGGCCCAGCTACGCGCCCGCGGGATCAACGAGATCCCGATCGTGATCATGACCCACCTCCATTTCGATCACGCCTCGGCGATCTCCGAGTTTCCGCGCTCGACATTCATCATCAACAGGACCGAGTGGGAGGACGCGGCGGCCGGACATCGGCCCTTCATGCGGGGCTACCGGCACGCGCACTACGACTTCGCCTTCGACTACCGGACGATCGACTTCGACCAGGCCGGGGTCAGCTCATACGCCAGTTTCGGCCGCACCTTTGACCTCTTCGGTGATGGCTCGATCCGGATCGCCTTCACCCCCGGCCACAGCGCCGGCCACCAATCGGTGATCCTGCGACTTGCCCAGAACGACTTCATCATCGGTGGCGACGCCGCGTACACGACCGGTCAGATCGAGGGCACCTCCCCCAACGCGCCGGAACCATTCGACGAGCATCAGCTGCGTCGATCACTTCAGGAGATCCGCCTCTTCCATCGCGAGTACCCGAACGCGGTGATCACGCCCGGCCACGACCCCGGCTTCTACCGCGATATCGAGACGATCTACAGGTAGTCGCGGCCCCTGCCCGGCGGGGCCGGCTCAGCCCGGGGCCGGATCAGGAGCCGGTTGAAGCCTCACCGGCGGTCGGCTGTTCGGGCATCTGATCGCGAAGTGAGCGGATCACGCTCCCGCGGCCTCGCTCCTCGAGTGCCGTGTACATGATCCGGACCCGGTCGAAGATCTCGCCGGCCGCCTCGAGCTGCTGCTCACGCGAGGGGTCTGCCTGGACCGGGAAGTTGAGCGGCTCGCCAAACTGGATCGTCACCTTGGGGAAGCGGAACTTCCGCCACCCCCGAACGCCCGCGGAACCGTGGATCGCAACCGGGACCACCGGCACTCCGGATTCGAGTGCGATCCGGCCGACGCCGGGGCGCGGCTCCCCGAGATTGCGGGTTCGGGATCTCCCGCCTTCGGCGTAGACGAGGAGGGTATGTCCGTGGTCGAGGATCGCGTAGGCGGTCTTGAAGGCCTCCTCGTCACGATGACCGCGCCTGACCGGGAAGACGCCGCCGCGCTTGTAGATCGAGGTCAGGACCGGCGGCCCGAACATCTGTGACTTGCCCATGAAGCGCAGCTTTCGCCGCATGTAGATGCCGCAGAAGAAGTGATCCATCTGGCTGAAGTGGTTTGGGGCGATGAGCACCGGGCCCTTTTTCGGGATGTTCTCGGTGCCGATGGCCCGCGATCGGTAGAGGATGACCGTGGGTGGCGTCAGGACGATGCGGACGAGATCGTATGTCAGGCGGCCCTGCCTGTCGTCACGGGCCCGCTGATGAAACTCCGTGAAGTACTCCTCGGGACGAAGTTCCTTGTAGTTCTGAGGTTTGATCTCCGTCATCCGTGCCTCTCATCCCGCCTCGTCCATGCCTGCATACGCGTCTGGTCGCCTCTACCCCGGTCTGGCCACTCAGTTACGCGACCGTCCCGTCACCCCTCCCGCGCCCCTACTCGCGGGCCCACTGGCGCGACCTCCCGACCGCGCGTCGCCAATCCTCGAGCAATCCCGCACGCTGGTCGGCGCTCATCGCCGGCTCGTACCGGGCGGCCTCCCTCCACATTGCGTCGACCTCGTCGCGGGTCCAGGCTCCAACCGCGATTCCGGCCAGATAGGCGGCACCGAGCGCGGTCGTCTCGGAGATCTCCGGCACGATCACCGGAACGCCGAGAACGTCGGCCTGAAACTGCATCAGCCACCGGTTCGAGACCGCTCCACCATCGGCCTTCAGCTCCTCCAGAGCGTTGCCGGAGGCCGACTCCTGGGCACGGACCGCATCGGCCGTCTGGAAGGCGATCGCCTCGAGCGCGGCGCGGGCAAGGTGTGCCCGGCCGGTCCCCCGGGTCAGCCCGATGATCGTTCCCCGGGCGTATGGATCCCAGTAGGGCGATCCGAGCCCGGTCAGAGCCGGTACGAAGTAGACGCCGTCGTTTCCCTCGAGCGACGAAGCCATCTCCTCCGTCTCGGCCGCCGACTCGATCACGCCGATCCCGTCGCGAAGCCACTGGATCGCGGCTCCGGTGGCAAAGATCGATGCCTCGAGGGCATAATCGACCTCGGACCCGATCCCCCAGGCTACGGTGGTCAGGAGGCCCGGGCCGGGGTCCGGGGCCTGGCCGCCGGTATTGAGCAGCACGAAGCTCCCGGTTCCATAGGTGTTCTTTGCCGAACCGACCCTGTGGCATGCCTGGCCGAAGAGAGCCGCCTGCTGATCGCCCGCAATGCCGGCAACCGGCACCTCACCGCCAAACTCACTCGTGACACCGTGGATGTGGGCCGAGGGCCTTGTTGCCGGCAGACGCGATGGATCGATCCCGAGCATCGAGCAGAGCTCCCGGTCCCACTCGAGCTTCCTGATGTCGAAGAGAATCGTCCTCGAGGCATTCGAGTAGTCGGTGCTGTGCTCACCGGTCAGCTTCTTGACCAGCCAGGAGTCGATGGTCCCGAAGCAGGCCGCGTCGGCACCGTCGACGTTTTCCAGCATCCACTCGATCTTGGTGCCGCTGAAGTAGGGATCGATCACGAGTCCCGTGCGCTCTCTGACCAAAGGGCCCCTGCCCTCTTCCTCGAGCTGCGCGCAGCGGGCGGCAGTACGTCGGTCCTGCCAGACAAGCGCATTGTGGATCGGCCGGCCGCTCGCCTGATCCCAGGCGACGACGGTCTCGCGCTGATTGGTGATCCCGATCGCGCGGAGATCCCCGCCGGTCACGCCCGCATCGCGAAGTGCGGCCGCCCCGACATCCCTCGTCACCTCCCAGATCTCGCCTGGGTCGTGTTCCACCCATCCAGGGCGGGGGAAGTGCTGGGTGATCTCCGAGTATGCGCGCCCGACGATCTTTGCCTCTTCGTCGAAGACGAGCGCCGTAGATCCGGTGGTTCCCTGGTCCAGGGCGAGGATCATCGTCGCCTCGCGATGTAGACCCTGGTGAAGTCACGAAACTGGCGGCCGCGATGGATGAAGCCCCCGAGGCTGCGCCCGGTGGCGCGGTGCTCGAGATCGAGTTCGTACTCGCGCACCCGAAAGCCGGCACGGATCGCGTCGACCGTCATCCCGATCTCCATTCCGTAGCCGCCGGCGAATGGGACGACCTGCCTGAACACCTCTGCGCTCATCGCGCGCTGTCCCGAGATCGGCGCAGTGGCGACAAAGCCGCAGCGCTTCTGGATCACCCAGCGGGCAAAGCGCAGCGCGACGCCGAATCCGCCACCGACCCTGCGTGCAAACACTGCCACCGAGAGGTCGCAGTCACCCGAGCGGACCGCATCCACCAGAGGACGCAACGCAGCCGCGGACGAACCGAGATCGCCATCGCAGACCATGAAGATCGGCGGAGGGTCCTGAGCGGCGAATCGCATCGCCGCATCGCAGGCGGCGGTCATGTTGGCCCCTTTGCCGCGCGGCCTGCCGCGGCTGATCACCTCAGCGCCGTGGTCCACGGCGACATCTGACGTCCCATCCCCCGAGGCATCGTCGGCGACGACGAGGTGGGCACCCGGAAGAGACCCGGCAATCGCATCGAGCGTTGCGCCGATCCGATCTGCCTCATTGCGCGCCGCAATGATCACCACGGTTTCAGGGCCGGTGGCTATCGAGGGCGGACGGCGGGGGACGTCTCCCTGTGGTGCGGGTGACGCTTCCGCTGACACAGAGGGTTATTCTGCCACGCCATGGCTGACATTGAGGCACACATCACTGGAAACGTCTGGAAGATCGAGGTCGCGGTGGGCGACAAGGTCGAAGAAGACGACACTGTTGCGATTCTCGAATCGATGAAGATGGAGATCCCGGTCGAATCCGAGGACGAGGGCATCGTCAAGGAGATCCTCTGCAAGGAGGGTCAGTCGGTCAAAGAGGGTGACGTCCTGATCGTCCTCGAGTGACCCTCGCCTCCGGAAAGCTTGTGCTCGATCGGCCGGCCGATGCGGTCGCCCGGCTGACCATCAACAATCCGGAGAAGCGTAACGCGCTCGATCACGAGATCCTCGACGCGATAGCCGAGGTTCTCCCGACCCTCGACGACGGCATCGAGACCCGCTGCGTGATCCTCACCGGCGAGCCACCGGTCTTCTCGGCCGGATACGACATTGCCTCGATCCCGAGCGAGAGCTTCGAGCGGGATGCGGAGGCACTGGTCGCGCATCCCTTCCACGCCGCGATCGAAGCACTTGCCGCACATCCGTGGCCGACACTCGCCGCGATCAACGGGCACTGCCTCGGGGGCGGGCTCGAGTTCGCGATCACCTGCGACCTGAGGATCTCTGCCGCCGGCGCAAACTTCGGGATGCCGCCCGCAAAACTGGGCCTTATCTACAGCCACACCGGGTTGCGGCGATTCATCAGCCTGATCGGGACCGCACGTACAAAGGAGCTATTCCTGACCGGGCGGCGAATCTCTTCCGGGCATGCCGAGGCGATCAGCCTGGTCAACTGGTGCTGCGACGACGAAGAGCTGCCGGACCGCGCCATTGAGCTGGCAGCCGAGATCGCGGCCAATGCCCCGCTCTCGATGCGGGGAAACAAGTCAGCCATCGACACCCTGACCTCCAATCCATCGCTGGCACCAGGGCAGGAGGAGGCGCTTATCGAGCTGCGGGAGTCCTGCTTTGCCTCGGAGGATTTTCGCGAGGGCATCCAGGCCTTCGGCGAGAAGCGCAGGCCGGTGTGGAAGGGTCGGTAGCGGACGCGCGGTCCGCCCTTGCAGCAGCCGATCCGGTGTTTGCCGCACTGATCATTCGCCTGGGCGAGCTCTCGCTCGAGGCAAGACTCGCGAAGCGGCCCACCGTCGGGGCTTTTGACGCACTTGCGCGTACGATCACCGGCCAGCAGATCTCGACCAGGGCGGCCGCCTCTGTCTATGCCCGCCTCTGCGAACTCTATGACGAAGGCCACCCGACCCCCGGGCAGACGCTTGACCTTAGCGTGGAGACGCTCAGGTCAGCTGGGCTCTCCGGGCGAAAGGTCGAGTACCTGAAGGATCTGGCGCTGCGATCGAGCACCGGCGAACTCGAGCTCGACAGCCTCGATCAGCTTCCAGACGAGGAGGTCGTCGCGGAGATTGTCGCGGTTCGCGGACTCGGCCCGTGGAGCGCCGAGGCATTTCTGATCTCCCACCTGAGAAGACCCGATGTGATCCCCTCGGGAGATCTCGGCATTCGCAAGTCGATCCAGATCGAGTATGAGCTCGGCGAGATGCCGACTCCTGCCGAGGTGATCGAGCGCGCGATGCCGTGGCGACCCCACAGAACCCTGGCCAGCATCTATCTGTGGGGATCTCTCGCCGGCGACGCAGCCGGGTAACCTGCGTCACTGATGAACATTCGAACTCCGCTCAGCTGGGCAATTCTGCTGGGGGTTGTCGGGACCACGGTCGCCCTGGCGATATCGGTTGCCAACCACAACTCGAGCGAGTTCATGAATCGCCAGGACCGCGATGCCCAGCTGATCGCCCGCGATACCGAGACCGGAGTGGGACTTTCGATCGCCAGGCTGGCGACCGCGGCGTCTTCGATTCAAGGCTCCCCGATCAAGGGCGGGGACAACTTCCGGGAGCTTTCCCGCTCGCTGCTCGCGCAGAACGTCTTCTCCCAGACTCTCCTTATCCGGCGTCTCCGGCCATCAGGCGCCCCCGCGCTGGAACGAAGGACGGGAACCCCGATCCGCTTTGGCCCGCTCGCTGCGCTTCCTCGGTTCGACAGCGCCCGCCGGGCACTCTTCCCGGTCATCGCGGCGCAGTCCCGGGAACCGGCCACGAGTCTGATCGGTATCGAGCATGGCTCGTTTCCGGTGCGGCGCCCGGCAATGGCAAAGTCCGTCAGGACGGGAGCAGCGACCGCCACTCCGACGACCCGGACAGATCTGAATGGACGCCGCGGAGTATTCGTCTACGAACCGTTCTACCGCGGGGGAGCCCCGATTTCGACGGTTCAGCAACGGCGAACCGCGCTGATCGGGTTCATGGCGGGGGTGATCGACCGCATCACGCTCGAACGGGATGTCGCGAATGCCGCCCCGCCAGGGTCCGACTCGCAGTTGATTCCGGAAACGACAGCAGGATCGCGGACGAATGCGGCAGGGATAGGCGACGAATCATCTGTGCAACCGGTCTGGATCGCCGATGAGCCCTGGCTGGTGGTGCTGGCGAAGAACGGCAGCCCAGGCCTCTTCATACCCGCTCTGATCGCCCTCGGAGGCATTCTGCTTGCCCTTCTGTTCGGCATCCTGCTGGTCACCTGGTCGCGCCGCGAACGCAGGGCGGTGGATCTCGCCAGCCAGCGTGTGATCGAGCGCGACCAGGCACAGCAAACCGAAGCCGAAGCCAATCGTCAGTATCGATTGCTTGCCGAGAACTCCTCCGACATGGTCTCCGTCCACGATCCGCTCGGGAACATCCGGTACGTCTCGTCGTCGGCGCGGCATCTCTTCGGCTGGGAGCCCGTCGAGATGGTCGACCAGCCGGTCAGCCATTTTCTGCACCCGACGGATGCCGCACAGGTTGATGACATCATCGACCGCCTCGACCGGATGACCGGGGTCGAGACGATCGAGTTCAGGTTGAGGCGCGCAAACGGCAGCTTTGCATGGGTCGAATCAACGCTCCGCGCAATCAATGATCCGGAAACCGGTGAAGTGACCGAGATCCAGGCTTCGACCCGCGACATCGAGGACCGGAAGAGGCTCCAGTGGGACCTCGAGCGGCTGGCCGGAGAGGATTCGCTGACCGGGCTCAAGAATCGGCGGCGCCTCGAGGAGGAGATAGGGACGGAGCTGGCACGGACCCACCGCCGTCAGGACAACGGCGCATTCCTGCTTGTAGACGTCGATCGCTTCAAGCTGATCAATGACTCTCTCGGGCACTCGACCGGGGACGCCGTGATCCGCAGCATCGCGACGATCCTGGGCGAACGGGCTCGCGAGTCGGACATCCTCGCCAGGCTGGGTGGCGACGAGTTCGCGATCGCCCTGCCGGAAACCACGCTTCGGGAGGCGATGATCGTGGCGGACTCCGTCTTGGAATCGATCAAGGACCATCGCTGGCCGGAGCATCCGGATCTTCGGGTCACGGTCAGCATCGGGATCAGCACCTATGGCGATGCCCTCGATGACACCTTCGATCGTATCGTCACCCAGGCCGATGCGGCGATGTACGCGGCCAAGGAGGCGGGTCGCAACTGCGTCTTCGCCTACGACCGGGGGCAGAACGCCCCGGGTTCAGTTTCCGGTTCCACCACGTAGCGCCAGAACACGGTTGACCGACCTGACGAAGGCAGGTCGCCCGAAACCGCCGGAGACGAGTTTGCGCCTCATGGCGCGCTGCGCATCGAGTGCCGATCCGAGTTCGCTGAACAGGGCGATGTCAACACCCGCACGCGCTGTGTCCACCGAACTCTTCGGGGGGCCTCCGTAGGCCAGTGCGGCTGCCGCAAGAAGATCATCGGTTATCGAAACTCCCTTGAATCCGGCCATCCCGCGCAACTCATGCGTGGCAATCTTCCTCGAAAACGCCGCCGGTTTTCCGGAGAAGGCCGGGTAGATCGCTGTGTTGACCATGACCACGTCGCCGCCCGCCTCGGCGAAGGCCCTGAAGGGGCCCTCGTCGACTCTGCGGATCTTGTCCTTCGAGAGCCGGATCTTCTGCGCGGCGTCGTCGGTGTTGATCTTCACGGCGCCAAGGCCGGGGAAGTGCTTCGCGGTTGCCGACACGCCGGCCTTCTGCATCTCCCGCGCGAAGGGGATTGCGGTGGTCCGGACCCTGACCGAAGTCGAGCCGAAGGCACGGTCCGTGTCCTCGATGTTTCCGCCGGGACGTCCCACGTCCACGACCGGAGCCAGGTCGACGTTGAAGCCGGCGTTTCGGAGGCTCCTGCCCGTGAGGCGACCCTGCAGCTTGCTGTAGGCACGCCCCTTGGCACCCATCGTCTCGGCCGACGCGCTGGGCGCGCCGCCGAGTCTCTTCACCAGCCCGCCCTCCTGGTCGACCATCACAAGCAGGCGTCCGCGGAGCCCGGCGGGCCTCGGGATCGTCTGGAGGTTGTGGATAAGCCTGCGGACCTCCGATCGCCCGGCGATATTGCGGGAGAAGAGGATCACGCCGCCGATCCGGCCGAGACGGATCGACCTGCGCAGGGTCGGAGTGATGTGAGTTCCGGGAAAGCCACTTGCCACGCGGGTTCCCGCCATCTCCCCTGCGCTCAGACCCTTGGCCGTCGGCGATCGCGCCACCGTGCTCCTGACGCCGCTGTAACTTCCGTCGAAGATGCCCGTCCAGAAGATCGCCAGCGGCAGGAGCAACACAGCGGACACGAAAAACCAAGATAGGAAAGACTTGGAGGTCACCGGGCGGATCGTATTCGTCCAGAGGACCTCACAACCGATTTGGAAGGAACACCGATGGCATCCCTGATCAGCTTCGAAGACGCACTTGAGCTTGCAGATGTCAGTGGCCGGGAGGGGATCGAGGGGATCATCGAACGTGCCTGGACGGTTCGCCAGGAGAACTTCGGCGACTCCACGGACATGTGTTCCCTGGTCAATGCCAAATCCGGCGGATGCGCGGAGGACTGCGGCTTCTGCGCCCAGTCGCGCTACGCGGAGTCGGATACGCCGATGCACGCGATGATGGAGCCCGAGCAGCTCCTCGAGCACGCAAGGGCCGCAGAGGCTGCCGGCGCGCACCGCTTCTGCATGGTCACCCAGGGCCAAGGGCTCTCAAAGCGCGACTTCGCGAAGATCCTCGAAGGTGCGAGGCTGGTCAGCGAGCAGACCAACCTGAAGCGCTGCGCCTCGATCGGCCACATGAGCGTCGACCGCGCGAGGCAGCTGAAGGAGGCGGGGATCCAACGGGTCCATCACAACGTCGAGTCGTCGCGCTCCTACTACCCGGAGGTCTCCACCACGGTTCGCTACGAGGGCCGGATCCGGACCATCAACGCGGTCGCCGAGGCGGGCCTCGAGACCTGCGTCGGTGGCATCCTCAACCTCGGGGAGAGCCCGCGCCAGCGGGTCGAGATGGCGTTTGAGCTGACAGAGCTGAACCCGACCTCGGTCCCGATCAACCTGCTCAACCCGCGCGATGGGACGAAGTTCGGGGATCGCCCGCTGATGGACCCCTGGGATGTCGTCAAGTGGGTCGCGATCTTCCGGCTGATCATCCCGGGCGCGCTCTTTCGCCTCTGCGCGGGCCGGACGGAGAACCTCGGCGACCTGCAGCCGCTGGCCGTCAAGGCCGGACTCAACGGCGTGATGATGGGCAACTTCCTGACCACGCTCGGTGCCGAGCCCGAGGACGACCGCGCAATGTTCGAAGAACTCGGTCTCAACGTCGCCCGCCAGCCCGACAACGGCTCAAATCCCCGTCCCGACAATCGCGATGGATGGCTCGACGGTGAGACACCGAAAACCCCGATCGATCAGCTGATCGACCATCAGGACGAGGCCAACTTCTGGGATCCCTCGACGCAGCTCCGGGTGATCAAGAAGGCAAAGAAGCCGCCTCCCTACCCAGTTCCGGCCGCCACCGGCGATCGCGTCGAGCAGCCGGCGGCCACCTCGGTCGATGCCGGGGTTGCGGGCTGGGGCGACCAGTCCGACTGATCGCTTGAAGAGCCTTGCCCGGCACCTCGAGGGGCTGCGGCAAGCCGCGCTGCTGCGCAGGCCGCGCCAGATCGAGGGTCCGCAGGGATCGTCGGTCGTCGTGGACGGCCACGAGGTACTGCTGCTGTGCTCAAACAACTACCTCGGACTTGCCGATGACCCGCGGGTTCGCGAGGCAGCCGCAGAGGCGGCGATCAAATGGGGCGCCGGCGCAGGTGCCTCCCGCCTTGTCTCAGGCGATATGGAGCCACACCGAGCGCTCGAGCGGGACCTGGCCGATTTCGAGGGATATGAGTCAGCGCTGTTGTTCGGCTCGGGATACCTTGCGAACACCGGTGTGCTCGCGGCACTGGCAGGCGAGGGCGAGGTGATCTTCTCCGACCAGCTCAACCATGCCTCGATCATCGACGGCTGCAGGCTC
>JBBQZL010000011.1:0-24608 GCA_038207745.1 Solirubrobacterales bacterium | reverse complement strand
ATCCTCTTCGGGATCAGCGCCGCCCTCACAAAGGCCGTCGTCGATCAGCTCGGCGACGGCCTCTTCTCGGTCTTCACCGATTGGCACCTCTATGGGTTGATCGTCGTCGGCTGGATCAGCATGACCCTCAGCCAGCAGTCGCTACAGACCGGCAGGCTGGCGCCGGCGATGGCGACCCAGATGTCCTTTGACCCGATCGCAAGCGTCCTGCTCGGCACGCTCGTCTTCCACGAGAAGATCGCCGACACCCCGCTCGAGCTCGCGTTTGCCGTGGTCGGAATCATCGCGATGGTCGCCGGGCTGGTCATCCTTGCAAGATCACAGGCATCCCATCTGAGCGCCGGCGCCCCGGCGACCACCGGGTAGCCGCCCGGAACAAGAGGCTCACGGCGACGGGCGCCGGAGTCCGGAGGAGTCCTCAGGCCGCGGCAGCGGCCGTCTCTTCCTCCAGCTCGGCGAATCGCCGGCGGCTGTTGCCGCGGCTGTAGCTGAAGAAGATCGCGAGGCCGATCACCAGCCAGACGAAGAGCCGGATCCAGGTGCTGATCGGAAGCGTCGCCATCAGCGCGACCGCGCTCAGAGCCCCGAGCGGGGCGACGATCCTGACGCGGGGCACCCGGAATGGACGCTCGACATCGGGGTGGGTCTTCCGCAGTACCAGAACGCCGACGCAGACCAGGACGAAGGCCAGCAGGGTCCCGATCGAGACCAGCTCGCTGAGCACATCGATCGGGACAAATGAAGCCACAATGGCACCGGCCACACCGCAGACGACGGTGGTGAAGATCGGGGTCTTGTACTTCTTGCTCACCCGGCTGAAGCGCTCGGGGAGCATCCCGTCGGAGGACATCCGCATCAGAATCCTGGTCTGGCCGTAGAAGGTGACGAGGACCGTCGCGAAGAGCCCGACGACCGCGGCGACGTCGATCAGGTCGCCCAGCCAGGCTACATTCGGGCCGACCTCGGTGATCGCCTTGGAGATCGGATCGGAGACGTTCAGCGACGAGTAGGGGACCAGCCCGGTCAGGACCAACCCGATTGCCACGTAGAGAACAGTCGATATCAGGACCGTGCTGATCAACCCGATCGGAACCGTCCGCTGCGGATTTCTCGACTCGCCGGCCGCGGTCGAGACGGCGTCGAAGCCGATGTAGGCAAAGAAGACGAGTCCCGCCGCCCTGACAACTCCGCTGGCTCCGAACTCGCCGAATGAGCCCTTGTTGGCCGGCAGGAACGGCGACCAGTTGGCGCTGTCGACGTTCATTGCCCCGACGATCACGAAGAGCACCAGGATGCCGACCTTGAGCACGACGATCGCGTTGTTGACATTGGCCGACTGGCGGGTTCCGATGACCAGGAGCCAAGTTGTCAACGCGACCACGATCAGCGCCGGGAGGTTGATGATCCCAGCGCCCGCGCCAAATGGGGGATTGGCCAGGTCATGGGGGATGTGGATTCCCAGCCCGCCGAAAAAGCTGACCGCGTAACCCGCCCATCCGACGGCCACTGTCGAGGCTGCGAAGAGGTATTCGAGCAACAGATCCCAGCCGATGAACCAGGCCATGAAGGTGCCGAAGGCGGCGAATGCATACGAGTAGGTGCTGCCCGCAATCGGGATCATCGCCGCAAGCTCCGCGTAGCAGATCGCGGTCAGCCCGGCGGCGATTCCCGCGAGCACAAATGAGATCACCACCGCCGGCCCGGCGAACTCGGAGGCTGCCGCGCCTGTGGTGACGAAGATCCCGGCCCCAACCACGCTTGCAATGCCGAGCGCGGTGAGGCTGAAGGGACCGAAGGCGCTCGAGTTCAGACGTGATCGATCCCGCTTTGCCTGGGCAAGGATCGTCTCGAGGCGATCAGGTCTGGACGGTTCGGCCCCCACTGGGCGCCAGACTAGCCGAGGGATAGGTCGATGGCGAGACCAGCGGTTGGTTTTCCACCCAATTGATATCGACGGCGTTTCCTTCCGCCTGCCTACGTCATACGGTCCAAACGCGATGAATGACGATCTGACTCCTGACCAAGGCGACGGTTCGCCTCACCCCGACTTCGTCGCCGAGGAGCGCGATCTCCGCCTGGCCAAGCTGGAGGAGATGCGGTCGCGCGGGGTCGACCCATATCCGGTCACATTCAAGCGCGACCACATGGTCGGTGAGATCCGGGAGCGCCACCGCGACCTCAAACCCGACGCCGAGAACAATGAGGTTGTGCGGATCGCCGGACGATTGATGTTGATCCGTGATTTCGGCGGTCTGATTTTCGCCGACCTCAAGGATCAGTCCGGGACAATCCAGATCGATGTCGAGCGGGAGACCTTCGGCGCGGAGGAGCTCTCGTACGTCGGGTCGCTTGATCGCGGCGACTGGGTCGGCGTTACCGGCACCGTGATGACGACCCACACCGGTGAGCTGACCGTTCGTGCCACCGAGGTGCGGCTGCTTTCAAAGTCGCTGCGGGCGCTGCCCGACAAGCATCAGGGCCTGGTCGATATCGATACCCGTCTGCGCGAGAGGTATCTCGACCTGATCGTCAATCCGGAGACCCGGCGCATCTTCAACGTCCGCTCGGCGGTTATCGCGTCGGTCCGCCGGACGCTGATCAGGGAGAGGTTCACGGAGGTCGAGACCCCGGTGCTCGACGTCAGTGCCGGTGGTGCCGCGGCGCGGCCGTTCATCACCCATCACAACGCGCTCGATCTCGACATGTACCTGCGGATCGCGCTCGAGCTGTTCCTCAAGCGGCTTGTGGTCGGTGGCTTCGAGCGGGTCTTCGAGATCGGCCGGGTGTTTCGAAACGAGGGCATCGATACGCGCCACAACCCGGAGTTCACGCTGCTCGAGGCCTATCAGGCGCTTGGCGACTATCACGACATGATGGTCCTGACCGAGACAATCGCATCGGATGCGGCAATTGCCGCCAACGGTCACACGATGATCGAGATCAACGGCGAGCCGGTCGACCTCAAACCGCCGTGGCGCCGGGTCACGATGGCCGGCCTGATCGAGGAGCAGACCGGCGAGAAGATGCATCCGACGATGCCGCTCGAGAACGCGCAGGCGATCTGCGACCGGCTCTCGATCGAGTACGAACCGGGCTGGCCCGCGGGTCGGCTGATGTCAGAGGTCTACGACGAGACCGGGGAGAGCACCCTGGTTGCCCCGACCTTCGTCTGCGATTACCCGCGTGAGGTTTCGCCGCTCGCGCGCACCCACCGCGACGACGACTCCCTCACCGAGCGATTTGAGGCCGTTGTTGCCGGGCGAGAGCTGGCGAACGCGTACACGGAGCTCAATGACCCGGTTGACCAGCGAAGGCGATTCGAGGTCGAGGCTGCAGCCAAGGCCGCGGGCGACGTTGAGGCGGAGAGCGTCGACGAGGACTACATCCGCGCCCTGGAGTTCGGGCTGCCGCCGACGGGCGGCCTCGGGATCGGGCTCGATCGCCTGGTCATGCTGATCGCCGGTGCGCCCGCGATCCGCGACGTGATCCTGTTTCCGACCATGCGCCCAGAGGACGGGGTCGCGGGGGAGGCGATCAGCACGGTTTCTGCTTCCGAGAGCGTGCCCTCGGCCGCGTCGATGGCAGCGGCAGGCGCCACCGGGACCGCGGACGGCATCTCGGCCGAATCGCCACCGCCGCCCGTGGCGACAGCAACCAGAAGCGAACGCGGGCCCCTGAGAGCCGCAACGGCACGCCATCGACCGGATGCGTCAGGCACCCTCGGCTGGCTCACCGCGCTTGCCGGGCTGATCTTCATCCTCTCGGTGTTGCCCGGACTGCATGCCAAGTTCGGGATCGGCTTATTGGTCGATGACGTGACCGGGCGGGTCGCCGGGCATGTGACGGCTCTCGTGATCGGTCTGGTCCTGATCCTCGTTGCGAGCCAATTGCGCCGCGGCAAGAAGCGGGCATGGCTCGCGGCCTCAATCCTCTTTGCCGCCGCGGCGATCGCCCACGTGATCAAGGGTCCTGACCCGGTCGTGGTCATCTACTCCGTCGTGATGCTGATCGCGCTGGTCTGGAACCGGGATGCATTCCCGGCCCGCCCCGACCCGGGCTCGCTCCTCGATGTTGCGAAGTTCATTCCGGCCTACGCCCTGGTAGTGCTCACCTTTGGCTTCGTCACCCTTCTGTCCGAGAGCGAGCACGTGGTCGAGAAGCTGACCTTCGGCGGGATCCTCGAGACGACGATCGTCGGTCTCGCCGGCTTCTCGGGTCCATACACCTACTCCGGCAGCTTCTTCTCCGAGTTCTTCCCGGCCGCGCTGCTCGCACTTGGTATCGCGGGTCTCCTGATCCTCTCCTTCCTGATCTTCCGGGCAGTCCGCTATCGGGGTGCGCCCTCGGATGCAGATCGCCGTCGTGCCGAGCAGCTGGTCCACAGCTTCGGTACTGACACGCTCGACTATTTCGCGCTTCGCCCGGACAAGAGTTACTTCTTCGCCGACAAGGGCGATGCGATGATCGCCTTCACGTTCATCAGCGGTTATGCGCTCGTCGCAGCCGACCCGATCGGTGCGCCCGGCTCGGAGGAGCGAGTCCTCGACGAGTTCATCTCCTACTGTCGCGGGCGAGGCTGGCACCTCGCATTCCTTGCCGTTCGCGAGGAGGACATGGGGATCTACACTGCGCGCGGCTTCCGGGGCATCTACCTCGGCGACGAGGCGATCGTCAGGTGCGATCGATTCACGCTCTCGGGTGGCGCGAAGAAGAACGTCCGATCGGCGGTCGGCCGGGTCGAGAAGACGTGCACCTTCAAGCTGATGCGCGAGTCCGAGGCATCGCCGGAGCTCTGCGGGCAGCTCAATGAGATCCGGGCCCGCTGGCGTGGCAAGTCTCCGGAGCGCGGCTTCACGATGGAGCTGGGCGGTGGGGTAAGGGGGGACAGCCCCGACTTTCTGCTTGCGGTGGCTTCGGGTTCAGGCGGCAAGCCGCTCGGCTTTCTGCGCCTCGTGCCCTGCTTTGGTGAAGATCCGGGCTGGTCTCTCGATCTCATGCAACGTGATCCAGATGCTCCGAACGGGATGACGGAGTACCTGATCGCAAACTGCGCGCTCGCGCTCGGCGAGCTCGGATTCAGCAGGCTCTCGATGAATTTCGCGGCCTGGGGCCGGCTGTTCGATGAGGAGACGCCGCTTTCGCCTTCGCAGAAGCTGCTCAAGAAGGTCGCCGAGATGCTCAATCCCTTCTTCCAGATCAAGTCGCTCAGGGATTTCAACGAGAAGTTCGATCCGGATTGGGTTCCCCGTTCGGTCATCGTCGAGGACGTCGAGTCGATGCCGAAGGTCGGCCTGCTCTACGCGACCGTCGAGGGCTTTGTCAACTTCCCGGTGATCGGCAGGAAGTTGGTGCCGCCACTCAGGGCCGGCTCCGACAGCGATCCGGACTGACGCAGAGGGCGTTTCCGCCAGGGTCGACTCATTGCATTGACCAAATGCAATTGCGTTGATGCCGCATGCGTGACATGCTCGCTGAGACGTCGCATGTACCGACGCAGGTAACCGATCCGAGGAGGAGACAGCGTGCCACCAGTGAGGAAGGCTTCGGCCGCAAAGAAGTCAACGGCGAAGAAGCCCGCGGCGAAGAAGCCCGCGGCAAGAAAGCCGGCAGCCAGAAAGCCGGCAGCCAGAAAGCCGGCAGCCAAGAAGCCGGTGTCTGCAACGACCAAGGCCACGACCGCGACCAAGAAGGCCGCGAGCGCGACCAGGAAGAGGGCCACGACCGCGACCAAGAAGGCCGCGAGCGCGACGAAGAGGGCTGTGCCCGGAAAGCGCACATCGAGCGGCGATCTGGCTGCGCTCGAACGCCTCAACAAGTCACTTGATGCAGTTCAGGACGCAATCACTGATCTCGGCAGCGACGTCAGTAAGGACGTCAGTGTCGGGGCGAAGAAGCTCTACAAGGACGTTCAGACGTTCATCAAGAGCGCCCAGCGCGACAGTCGCAAGCTTGGTCAGACGCTTCAGCGCGACGTCGAGAAACTCCGCAAGTCCGCCGATGCCCAGGCAAAGAAGGCCACATCAGCCCGGCCCGGCAACCGGAGTAAGGCGAAGAAGAAGTAGGGCACGAAAACCAACCTGAGGAGAAACATGTCAGGAAGCGTGTATCGCGTTACCGAGGTTGTCGGCGTCAGCTCGGAGTCATGGGAACAGGCGGCGAAGAACGCCGTCGAGGCGGTCGGTCAGTCGGTTCGCGGGCTGCGGATCGCCGAGGTCGTACGACAGGACCTGACCATCGAGGATGGAAAGGTCTCCGAGTTCCGAGTCCGGCTCGGAGTCTCATTCAAGTACGAGAAGGACGAGTAGGGAGAGGGGGCAGGCTCAGCCGACGAGCTTCTTGACTCGAAAGGTCTTGATGCCCTTGGGCGTCTCGATGTCGACCGCCTCGCCGATCGGGCAGCCGATCAGCGCGTGTCCCACGGGCGACTCGGCTGAGAGACGCCCCTTCGAGAGGTCTGCCTCGGTTGAGCCGACCAGCTTCCACGTGTAGAGCCTGTCGTTGCTCTCGTCGATGACTTCGGCGGTGTGGCCGAAGGCGAATGTTGCCGCGTTGGGCTCGGGTTCAACCTCGATCACGACTGCGTCTCGCAATCGCATCCTGAGGCGCTTGATGCGCGTCTCGAGGTGGGCCTGATCCTCCTTGGCGATGTGGTAATCGGCGTTCTCCTTGAGATCGCCGATCTCGATCGCAGCCTTCAATTGTTCCGCCATCGCGAGCCGGCGCGGTCCCTCGAGTTCCTCGATCTCCGCGCGCAGTTCCTTGATGCCCTCTGCGGTGATCGGCTCACCGTTGATTTCGGTCTCAGTCATCTGTTCAGCCTCGCAGATTTGCGCCGACGGCCGTCGCCTCGCTACGGTTTGACGAGCATCTCGATTGGATCGCGGCCATCGATCGCCTTGCATCCCGCGGGGACCCCGTCAAGAGGAGTCGTCCGGTCAAAGGCGCGGCCCGGATCGAGGCGACCTTCAAAGCACATCCGGCACCTCTTCGGCACGTACATCTCCGGTTCCACAGATCACAGTTGCGCGCATCGGATCAGGCCAGCGTCTCAGCAAGCCAGGACTTGGCGTCCGGGACTTGGTGGGGATCGATCTGATGGGCGACATCGGTCTCGTGGTACTCGACTTCGAGCCCGCCATGCTCGAGCAGGTCGCGTGCGGCCCGCGCAAACCCGACAGGGATGAGCGGGTCGCGCCTGCCGTGCGCGATAAAGGCCCTCAGGTCTGGACGGGTTGCGAGGTCGGGCTGCCAGCCATCAACCGCGGGAATGAAGCCGCTGAACGCCAGGATCCCCGCAACCGCTGGTCGATCAGATCCGAGGCCGGTCGCGAAGCTGATCACCGAGCCCATCGAGAAACCGCCGAAGACCGTCCTTGCGGGCTCGACTCCGGTCCGTTCCCAGATCTGGTCGTGGAAGCCGGCAAGCTGCCGGAAGCCGGTTTCGAAAGTCTCCGGATCGGGGTAGCCGACCCGTAGGGCGGCATACCAGTGGAAGCCATCCCAGCCGGGAAGGGTCAGGGGACCGCGGGGCGATGCGACATGGAGCCGGCGTTCCGGGTCGAGAATGTCGGCAAGCGGAAGCAGGTCCCGGTCGTCGGCCCCTCTGCCGTGGTGCAGGATGAGCAGGCCGTCAGGGTCACCGTCGGAGGAGCGTTCGCTGAAACTGACCGCGCTCATCGGTGATTCTCGGCTCCGGGGTTTGGTGAGCAGTGCATCGAGTGATCTGATCGTAGCCCCGCTTTCGGTGAATGTGCAGGCGCAGGGGCGGCGATAGGATCTTCAAACAGGCTGGATGGATCCAGGGGGAGGGTGGAGGATGTCGTCAATCAGGGGCCTTGTCATCGCGGCGGCGGCTGCGTGCATCGCATCGGCGACGATCGCGGGGTCGGCAGTCGGTCTTGGCGTACCGGGGAGAAGCCCTGATCCCGTCGTGCTCAGGGGCTCCCAGGTCCGAGGCCTGATCGGAAGCGAACCCACGGCGCTTGTCGCGTTCACCCGGGGCATCGGGTGGCGACAGGTTCCGGTTCAGGTCGACGAGCGGGGAATCGTCAACCTGCGGGCAGTACGCGGAAACACGGGTCCGTCCGACACGGTCTCCCCGGTGCAGATGGAGACCTACAAGGACGCAGGCACTCACGCCGGTGGAGATGCAAACCCATTGCTCGACGCAGACGATGAGATCGCGATTATGGCGATGGATGCGGGTCGAGACGCGGCGGGGATCGTCAGCCCGGCAGGGGTCGTCGCCGGGTCCAGAACCCGGGTCAAGGTCACCGATCCGCTAGGGCATTCCACCCGGTACCTGTATCTCTTTCGTTCGAGGGGCGGCCTCAGGTCCGGTGCCGGCAGGCGCTACGTCGACTACACGTTCAATCTCCTCTCCGGCGATTACCTCAGCACCTACAATTTCGGAGGGCCCGCCAACCCGGAGAACTCGAGCGTCTCAACCGGCTACTACTCGCATCACCTCTCGGATCGCTGGGTCGATGACCAGCTTCGGATCAAGGCAGGCGATGCGACCGGGGTCGACATCCTTGATCGCGACAAGGTTCAGTTTGCGCCGGGCGTCTGCGACCGAAGCGAGGACACCTTCAAGGTCGGCGGCGGCGGGTTCATCATCAACAAGAGCGGTCCGGTCAGGGCGATCCGCTCTTACGTCGGGGCCAATAGCGGCACCTACACCCAGCGCCAGGAGATCTACTACCAGCGCCGACAGGAGATGACGACCATCCTTCGGGTGCATGTGATCCCGTCGGTGCTGTCGTTCATCGACTACTCACCAGAAGCGTCGGGCATGACCTACCGGAACTCGCTGAATCCAACCGGGGTCACGGTCGACGGTGTTCCCGACTCCCCGATTGCGGGGCGGTTCAGCTGGGAGCAGATAACCGGAGCGCAGGGGTCGCTTTCGTCGATCAGCCGGATCCAGACCGACATCCCCGGCCAGACCGTCACCTCGTACTTTCTCGACCAGGCGAACCCGAGCCCCGTCCCAGGCAATCCCGAGATCCAATGCACAGGTGACGCACACGCCTACGGCGCCAGCGGCACCTTTCTGACCTCTGGTTTTCCGGATACCGATCCGTCGCACGCCGGGACGATCAGGCGTTTCGAGACGACCCGATCGATGTTCTACGATGCTCCCGGCGCAAGCGCAGATCTTGCATCGCTCAGGTCGCGCCAGGTTGATGCGCCGCTGTCTGAGTCGGTCAGATCCGAGGCGGATCCAACCGCCCGGCCGAAGCTGAAGGTCAGGGTGATTCCGAGGTCAGTGAATGCCACGCCCGGCAAGGTGGCGCGTCTCCTGCTGCGGGTCACCAACGCCGGAAACACGACGATCAGGGGCCTCAGGGTCTGTCCCAGGGCAAACTCAAAGCGCGCTCGTGTCGGCCGGTGCCACTCGGCCATGACGCTGACGCCGGACGAAAGCTGGCGACCGTTCTTCAAGGTCGTCCCGAAGCGCGGACCAAGCAGGGGCGGGGCGATCATCGTGCGATTCAGGATCACCGCCCGGGGATTCAAGGCCAGGACTGCAACAGCCCGACTGCGGTAACCCTGGTGTCGTTTGCCGCAGTCGGGCTGTGCTGCCCGGATATCGCAGCCGGGCTGGGCCTGCCGGAGCGGGTAACTAGTAGCCGGTGCCTGTCTTGACCTGCTTGCGCTCGGACTCGTGGGCGCCACCCTTCTTTTCGAGCGTGGCGATCGCCTGCGAGATGTCGTCGGCAAGCGTGTCGATCTGGCTTCGGCTAAGGGTCTCCTTCACCAGTGCCCGGAGAACATTCACGTCCTGGGCGTTTGGCGGCATCGAGTAGGCGGGGACCATCCATCCCCGCTCGGCGGATAGCTGCCAGGCGATGTCGAACTCGTCATATCCGCGGTCCTCGGCGAGCCTGAACGCGACCAGCGGCAACTGCTCCTTGTCCTCGCCGATCAGCTCGAACTTGCCCATCGAGTGGAGATGCCCGGCCAATGCCTTCGCGTTCTCCTTCATCATCCCGATCACATATCCGTATCCCTGATGCCCGAGCCGCACGAAGTTGTAGTACTGGGCCAGCATCATCGAGTCGCCGGTGGAGAAGTTGAGCGTGAAGGTCGCATCCGTCTTGCCCAGGTAGTTCTCGTAGAAGACGAGATCCTCGGCAAGGTCGGACTTCTCCCTGAAGATCAGCCATCCGATTCCGGGGTAGACGAGGCCGAATTTGTGTCCCGAAACATTGATCGAGCGGACCTGCTCGAGGCGGAAGTCCCACTCGGAGTCCGGGTAGAGGAACGGCCAGACGAAGCCACCGCTGGCCGCATCCACGTGCAGCGGAACGTCGAGGCCCTTCTCATTCTTCAGGTCGACAAGCAGCTTGTTGATGCCGACGATGTCATCCATGTGGCCCGTGAAGGTCGTGCCGAGGACCGCCGCAACGCCGATCGTGTTCTCATCGACGTGAGGCTCAACATCCTCCGGCCCGATCGTGTACTTGTCGTCCTGTAGCGGCACGATCCGCGGCTCGACGTCGAAGTAGCGGCAGAACTTCTCCCAGACCACGTGCACGTCACCACCGAAGACCAGATTGGGCTTCTCGGTCGAGACGCCGGCGGCCTTGCGGTGCTCGCGCCACTTCCACTTAAGTGAGAGCGCTCCGAGCATGATCGCCTCGGAGGATCCCTGGGTCCTCGCGCCGGTTGTCTCGCCGGGGGCATTGAAGAGGTCCGCCAGCATGCGCACGCAGCGCTGCTCGATCTCGGCGCTGCGCGGATACTCCGCGTGGTCGATGAAATTGCGGTGGAGGTTCTCGGCGATGATCCTCTGCGCCTCGGGCTCCATCCAAGTGGTCACGAAGGTGGCGAGATTGCGATTAGGGTCACCGTCGAGAACCAGCTCCTCGCCGACCAATCGCATCGCGTCAACCGCCGACATCCCCAGCTCGGGAAACGTCCTGTCGGGGACGCCCTCGGTGAGGAATCGATCTCCGTAGAGCTTGCCGTCGGCGTCAATGTCTGGTCGTTTCTTGATCTGATTCCTCCAAGGCTTAGTCGGTTTGCCGCTCGAGCGTATGCGCTATCCCCGTGACCTGCATCACCCGATGTGGAGGATCTGAGTTTGCGCCCGCGAACAGGAAGGCGTGGAGAACCAGCAAGAAGAATCGCGCGTCCGTAGGTGGATGATCCGCCGGATCCAGTTCAAGGGCCTGAAACCCCGGTACGCCGCCTACACGATCGCGGGATTCTGGACCTTCGCCGTGGTCGTCTTTGGTGTCATCGAGCGCCTCGCGGATCCGACCACCTTCACCTCGGTATGGCTCGGGTTCTGGTGGTCGATCCAGACCGTGACCACGGTGGGTTACGGGGACGTCGTTCCCGGGCAGACAAGCGGCAAGGTGATGGCGTCGGTACTGATGATCGGCGGGCTCTCGCTGCTGGCTGTGGTGACTGCGGTCATCACGAGTGCGTTCGTCGAGCGCAGGCGCGCGGAAATACAGAAGTCGGGCGATGATCCGGTCATGCAGCAACTCGAGCAGATCGTCGCACAGCTGGATCAGGTCAAGAAGGACCTGGCGCGCCTCGAGCGGTAATCCCGCTCAGGAACCGGAGGGTCGTTCGAACACCTGCATCACGCCGCCGATCGCGAAGCAGGCCGCTCCCGTGAAGGTTCCCCAGTTGGCCACAGCCGCATTGATCTCGTCTCCGGTGTTGGGACCTGCAAAGGCGGCGATCGCGGCAACGAGGAAGAGGACGGATCCAAGCTGGTTTACGGCGACGATCCACCAGCCGGAGCTGCGGTGACGCAGGTCCGGCCAGCCATGGCAGATCTCCACGAATGAGAGATGCCCCGAAACCAGGAAGAAGATGCAGCCGATCAGGTCCGGGGCCCAGATCAGCCGATTCTCCTGCTGCGGGGTCAGGCCCTGGATGAACGAATCAACCAGGTTTATCCCGAAGACCAGTGTTCCGACAAAGAGCACGAAGGTCGCCAGCCAGCCGATCTGGAGTGGCAGGCAATCCCACCATCTCCAGCGCCCGGACGTCAGCACTCCGGATCGGCCCACCTTGCCAGGTGCGTTGATTGCCTGGACCACCGAGGCATAGGCACCGGTACTGAAGAAGACGCCTCCGAGCAGGTAGATCGAGGCGATCAGCTCGTTGCCGGAAGAACCGACCTGCGCGATCAGTGCGCCGATCGCAAACAGTGAGCCACCGATCGTGAAGCCGATCGCCGAGACCCAATTGCACCTGACAAGACCCCGGGCGGTACGCGATTCGGCAGAGAGGGCGGTCAGGGGACTGCCGGAGTCCGTCCTGACCTCGATCGCCCCCTGTTTGCGTCCGTCGCGCGAATTCCACGATGCCGATCCCCCGTGGGGGAGGTCCCAGGTGACGCGGCTGGTGAACGGCCCGCCACCCCTGGCCTCCCGAAGCGCCCACTCTTCGGGGCCACGCACCAATCTCTCGATCTCTTCGCGGCCCTCCATCAGCTATTCCATTGCAGCGATGTCATCAGGCGGTAAGTTATTGGCATGCAGGGGACACTTGGGAGACGGGGCTCACGGGGCAGGAAGACGCCCGCATTGATCGCCGGTCTGATCAGCGCGCTGTTGGTTTCACTGGCGGCGGCGTCGGCGGCGTCGGCCGGGCAGCCGGTTGGCTTCAACCCTGATGGGCTTCCGGTCGCGAGTTGCTTCTGGACCGGTGCGTTCAGCGCTGACAATGAGAAGACCAATCTCGCCTACCCCGGCACCGAGGTGACCTACTGGGGCGCCAAGTTCAACGCCCCCGCCGGTAGCACCCTGACGCTGAAGGGCCGCTATCCGCATGCGAGGTACTCATCGTTCAACGCCTATGTGAACAACGGAACATCTTCGAGCTCGCTGCACAACTCGCAGATCAAGCCCGACCGGCACTCGATCAATCCCGCGATTCCTGGCAGGAACCGCAACGCGAAACATCGCAGCTACACGATCAAGGTCGTCAGCGGTGCGTTGCCTTCCAGCCCCGCCGCCAACACCCTCTACGCCGCTCCCGACCCGACCCCGGACTCATACCAGGACATCCTCTACCGGGTCTACGTCCCGGACAAGGGGAGGAACCGCTCGGGGGGAACGGGGTTGCCGACACCCTCGCTGAAACTCCCCAGCGGCAAAGTCATCAAGGGACAGGCGCTCTGCAACCAGATCAATTCCATCCACTACTACACGGCGGGTCGCCTGCCGAGCTCCACCTACAACTCGCTGGTCAATTGGCCGGGCAGGGACCCGGCGACCAACCCGGCGCTGTCCAGCTTCTCCTTCATCAAGTTCTTCAACCTCGGTCTCGCCCTGTCCAGATACAAGACGCAGCCTGAGCAGGATGCGGCATGGGCGTCCAATCCGGTTGAGACCGGAACCCAGTACAACAACGGCGATGCCCGCTACATGACCGGCGCCTACAGCTTCGACTTCGGCGAGGTTCTTGCGATCCGCGGCAAGCTGCCGACCACGCCTCTGACCTGGCATGGGAATAGGAAGATGACCCGGGGCCAGTTGGTTGAGTGGGACATCTGCGGGATCGAATCGCTGGTCACCACGAGGACGTATCGCTGCCTCTTCGACCAGCAGATCCCCCTCTCCAAGCGCCATCGCAGGTACGTGATCGCATTTGCCCACCCAGGCAAGAGGCCCAGGAATGCGCGGGCAAAATGCGGGGTTGCGTGGTTGCCCGCCGACCCTCAGGGTGATGGTGCCGGCCGACCCGATGCCGGACTGTTGTTGACCCGCAACGTGCTGCCGTCGGCCGGCTTCAGGCGGTCGGTCTGGAATGTGACGTCGCCATACGATGCCGCCCAGGTGATGGGTGACTACTACCCCAAGGGCACATACATGAGCACCAGGGATTTCGAGTCCCACGGCTGTCCGTATCGCCCCGGCGGATAGGCAGCGCTCGTCACTCGGGCGCCTGGGCGGGATTGCCCGCCCGCTCACGAAGGTGGGAGCCGATCCGCGCGATCACCGCAACGGTCGGGACCGCGACAACCGCGCCGGGGATGCCTCCGAGCGCTCCGCCGGTGACCACGGCAAGCAGGATCACGACCGGGTGGACGCTGACCGCACGGCCGACAACGTAGGGATGGAGGAGATTGCTCTCGACCTGCTGGACGACGAGTACGGCGAGTGCGACCACGATCGCCGCAGTCACTCCATCTGAAACCAGCGCGACCAGCGCCGCGGCGGCACCGGTGACGACGGCGCCGAGGATCGGGATATATGCGCCGAAGAAAACGAAGACCGCCAGCGGCAGCGCGGCGGGCACGCCGACGATGACAAGCGCCATCCCGATGAAGACAGAGTCGAACAGCGCCACCAGGGTGATTCCCCTCAGGTACCCGACCAGCGTCTCCCAGGACTGGGCTCCGAGCTTCGCAACCTCGGTGCGATCGCCTTCCGGGAACAGGCCGACGAACCAGAATCCGATCCGTTCATCGTCCTTGAGGAAGAAGAAGGTGACAACCAGGGCGAACAGGGCCCCGGCGATCAGCTCGAGTGCGATCTGCGCCCCGCCCAGAACTCCTCCGGCGATCACGCCGCTGTTGTCCTTAAGTGAGCTCTCGCCGTCCCTGATGTACTTGTCAAGCTCACCCTTGGAGAGGTCCAGCGGCCCGGTCAGCAGCCAGTTGCCCGCCTCCTTCACACCTTCTCTGACGCCCTTGACCAGATCATCGAGCTGGTCGACGAACGGTGGCACGATCAGATAGGCGATCGCGAGCACGACCGCGATTCCCCCGGCAACCGCGATGCCGGCGGCGGCAGCCGGGGGCAGTCCTCGTGACTTCAGCCACCGCGAGGGCGTTCTCAGGATCGCGGTGACAAAGAGGGCGAGAAAGACCGGAAAGACGACCAGCGAGAGCTTCTGGACTGCGAGGCCCAGAACCACGAGTGCCGCCGCGACGACCAACAGCCTCCACGCGTAGGCGGCGCCGATCTGAAGCGGCCGAACCACCGAGAGCTCGTCTGCACGCGAACGGGCCGAACCGGCCGGCGGTATCGGCACGACGGTTGAGCCCTGCGGATCCGTCATCTGGGCAGGGCAGAGCGCCAGTGGACCATGGCCCTGAAACTACCCGAGGCCGATGACGGGATTTCCGGCGGCCTCGATGATGCCGGGGCCGGGCCTCTCGAGCCTTATCGCCGGGAGAGTGCTCTGATCTTCCCGCCCGGGCTCAGCTCTTGACCCACCCGGGTGGGAATGCGCCTGCGGGCACCTCGCCCGCATACTGGGGGAAGTGGCGGAGCGCGATGCGCTCGGCGGCGCGGCCCTCGATCAGGGGTTGCAGATCACCGACCGTCATCAGCACCCGGATCGTTGCCCCGATCTGGAGGTCGGCGGCGTTCGGGACCCTGTCGCCGATCACGCCGTCTGCGGCCAGTTGATCAATGTGGTCGAGCATCGAGGGAAAGGCAGCGAGATCCTCGGCGATCCTCTCGCAGGTGATCCGGTGGTACTTCCAGGTCGAGTGGACGAGCTTGATCGCGTAGTCGGTTCCGGCAGGATCAAGCTGGCCCGCGCCACCGAAGGTGCCCATCGACTCGGGCCGGAAGTGGAGCGCACCCCAGGGCATACGGCGACCGAGGTCCTGGAGAACCTCGTCCCCCCAGAGCTCCGCCTCACGAACCGAGCCGGCAAGCTCCTCGGGGTAGAGCGGGTTCTCCGGGACAAGCGCGTCGATCTGATCGAGGATCGCGCGCGAGCCGTGGACCGGCCGGCCGTCGACCATCAGACCCGGCACGGTCCGGTTTCCCTCTCCGTAGAGCGCCTCCATCTCATCGCCGTGCGCTCCCATCGGCATCGCAATGCGTTCGTATTCGAGTCCCTTGAGCCGCAGGGCGGCCTCGGCGGTCATGCACGGATGCGAGGGGGGCAGGACGTGGAGAGTGAGCAGGGGGGTCTCTGACATGGCCTGAATCCTAGGGTGCCGGCTCCCCGAGCATTCCGATCGTGCCCCCCGGCCGTCACCATCTCGAGTTTCTCCCGAGGTGCAGCCTCGCCACGCGCTGCGCTCCTGTGGCTCGAGATCTGCTCGGCGATGATCACCGCGATCAGGATTGCGACCAGGATTGAGCCGACCGCAAGCGCCGGAAGCTCGCCGCCTGCCAGGCCTAAAAGGACGCATCCGCCTGCGGCGATCAGGCGCTCGAAGCTGGTGGATCCGGTGATCCGAAGTCGCAGCAGAATCAGCGAGAGAAGGTAGAGCACCGGGCCGGCCGCGACCGCATCTATGCTTGCTGGTCGAACGCCCCGGGTACACGATGCGTCTACTCAGCGCCCGCATATCCCTCATCCTGCTTGCTGTGTCGACCGCCACGGTTGCCCTGCCCGCGGCCGTCGACCCGCGGGGCTTCTATGACGGCTATCCATTCATCGCCCACTGGGTTGATCGACTGCCGCCCTTCAATGAGCACCTGGTAACGGACGTCGGCGGAATCTACCTCGGCTTCGTCCTGGCACTCCCGATCATTGCCCTCTGGGCGCTTGGCCCAGAGGACGGGTGACCGGCGTTTCAGCTCGCGTTGACGGTTCCGGCTGAACCGCGCTCTGTTGCTAACGGCCCGAGGGGAGCTTCCGCTTCATCCAGGCGAGGACGTCGGTCTCCGCAGCCTGGAGGATGTGACCGTGGTCGATGCCCGGGTATGTGACGTAGTTGACGTGGTCGCCGAGAATGCCCAGCTCGCTGACGAGCTGATCGGTCTGGAAGGGGAGCGTCGTCGTGTCAGCGGTCCCCTGGGCCAGGTAGATCGGCGCCTTCGTCCTGACCGCCGGGTTCTGCAACTCGAGGAAGTCGAAGAGAGGCGTCGTGTCGGCGCCCGGGCGGATCATCGCTGACGGTGCGATCCCTGCGAGCTTCTCGGGTGTGCTGAGCTGGGCGAGACACTCTCTGTTGGCCAGCGGGTAGAAGGCAAGCACGGGATCGGAAAGCAGCTCCCGCGGCTTGAACTGATGATGGGTCGCGGCAGCACCCTTGACGACCAGGGTCGCCAATGCAGTGAGACCGCTTGGAGCTGTCAATGCCGGAAGCAACGCCGCCTGATCTCTCAGATGCGAGGCCGGGGCGAAGGCGACGGTGCCGCGGAGCTTCAGGTCCGGGACCCAGCTTGCCGCGTCACCCGCTGCAAACAGCGAGGCGTGCCCACCCTGCGAGTGGCCCGCGATCAGGAACTTCCTGCTCACCTTGGGGCCGAGTTGACGGGCAGCACGGACGATGTCGAGGACGCCGCGACCTTCAGCGTGGCCGACGAGGAACTCGTGGGGGCCGGGTGTGCCCAGCCCCTGATAGTCGGTTCGCGCGACTGCATAACCGGCCTTGAGCCAGGCGTTGAGCTGCGGATCGGTGTAGGAGATGTAGTCCTTCGCCAGGCTGGCCTTGTTGTTGCGCGAGGGAGCGCAGACATCGGCGGTGCCCGTCGTGCCGTGGGCGTAGGTGATCACGGGCCATCCGCCCTTTGGGGCCTTGCCCTTCGGGAAGCTGACCGTGCCCGAGACTGCGACCCGCCTTCCGGCCGGGGTCACAGAGGTGTAGAGAACATTCTGGTTCGAGGAGGCCTTCTTGAGTGGCACCGTGCCCCCGGCCTTGCGGGCCCAGATCAGGCGACCGTGCCCCTTGGCGGGGAGCTTGTGCGGCTTGTAGAAGGCCAGGCCGGCGGGGCCCTTGCGCACCTTCGCGTCGGCGTTTGCGGCTGAGATGCATGTCGCGACCAGGAAGGCGGCGATGAAGATCGCGGCGACGGCGCGGATGCGTACAGAAAGAACTGTTGTGGCTTGCGTGCTCAAGTCTTCTCCCAGATTCAGTTTCCCTGCGGATCGTCAACTCTAGAGCGTCCGCGTGTCTGGAAGCATTAAACCGCCGAAAAGCAAATCGGAGCGGCGCGGGCCGGGTGAGGGGGCTGGTTCATTCCGGCTCCAAGCGCCTCCTCTCAGCAGGTGTTCGTGACCTATGAGTGCGGGACCTCTAACGGCCGGCGAGCCAGGCGGCGTGCTCGGTTCCGAGCTCGCCGATCGGCTCGTCGCCCTCGATCAGCTCGCGAAGCAGAGGTCCCCAGGGGACGGCTGCGCGCACGGTCGAGGCGATCTGGAAGAGAAGGCCCTCCATGCGGCGAAGCAGGAGGGCCTCGGGTGGGAGCGTCATCCGGCGCAGCTCGCGCATCAACTCGCCGCCATCCTCGCGGAGGCTCTCGGTGCCCTTCCACATGTCCTCGGGGGAGAGGCGAGTCGGTTCATCTGAATCGAGCCACCACGAAATTGCCCGCATGTAGTCCATCAGCAGCCGGCCGTCCCACTCGCCAGGGTCACCGGGCAGGTAGCCGAGCGCGCGCATTCCGGTCAGGAGGGTTTCGGGGTCATCCTCACGGATCGCCGCCGCGATCTCACCCTCCTTGTCCAGGTAGTCGGAGGGGAGCTGGCGGATCATCCCGAAGTCGAAGAAACCCACCCGCCCGTCGGGGCAGAGGAGGTAATTCCCAGGGTGCGGATCGCCCAGCGCCAGGCCAAGCTCGCCGACCGTCCCGTAGAAGAAGCGATAGACGATCTCGGCGTAGCGATCCCTGACCGGATCCGGCTCGAACGCGACCTTTTCGAAGCTGATTCCCTCGACCCACTCGGTGACCAGCACGCGACGGCGGCTGAGTTCGGTGTCGACCTCGGGGACGAGGACGAAGGGGTGATCCCGCCAGAAGCGGCCCACCCGACGGTGGTTGGACGCCTCCAGCTCGTAGTCGCACTCCTCGATGATCCGCTCGCTGAGCTCGGCCAGAACGTCCTTGAACTCGAGCCCGGGCATCAACTGGCGCAGAACGGGGGAGAGCATCTTGAGGTTCCGCATGTCGGACTCGACCGAGTCGGCGATTCCCGGATATTGGACCTTGATCGCGACATCCCGCCCGTCATGGGTGGTGCCCCTGTAGACCTGACCGATGCTGGCCGCCGCCGCGGGCTCGGAGTCGATCTCATTGAGCAGCCTCGACGGGTTCTCTCCCCACTCCTCGGCCAGCACCTTCTGCATCTGCTTCCAGTTGACCGGTGGGACGTTGTCACGAAGCGAGGCAAGCCGTCCCTGCAGATACTCGTTCTGGTCCGCATCGAGGCTTGGGAACTCGATCGTCGAGAGGACCTGGCCCGCCTTCATCGCGGCGCCGCGCATCACCGCGAGCTGGTCGATCAGTGAGTCGATCGTGGAGACGACCCGATCCCCGCGCCGGCGCCGCTGCTCCTCCGGCGTTCCGCGACTGTCGAGGCGGTCGCCGGCCCAGCGCACGGCACCGCCGGCGGCGACGCGGCCGAGACGGGCGGTGCGGGCACTGCGTCCCTTGGTCGGACCTCGTCCGTCTTTGTCAGCCACGCCGGACAGTCTGGCATCCCGTCGGCTCCGGTCGTCAGGCTGTCGAAGATGTCTTCGAACTGGGACACCCGCGAGCTGGCCGCAATCGCCGCGGGAGGGTTCATCGGTGCGCTGGTCCGGGCTGAGTTGAGCGAAGCCTGGGGAGCCTCGGCGAACACGTGGCCGTGGGCCACGTTCACGGTCAACATCGCGGGGGCGCTGTTGCTGGGCTACTTCGTGACCCGTCTTCAGGAGCGGCTGCCGCTCTCGGCCTATCGGCGACCTCTGCTCGGCACCGGCCTCTGTGGCGCACTCACCACCTTTTCGGCCATGCAGCTCGAGCTGCTGAGGATGATCGATGTCGGGGCCTACTCGCTGGCAATCGGTTACGCGGCGGCAAGTCTTGCGCTCGGCTTCGTTGCGGTCTGGCTCGCGAGCAATCTGGTTCGCCGCACGGACATGCGCGCATGAGTGCCCTGCTTGCGGTCGCGGTAGGTGTGGGGGGGAGCGCCGGGGCGTTGCTCCGATTCACACTCGATGGCCAGGTCTCCCGCCTGGTCGGCGGGGCGCTTCCGGTTGGAACCTTCGTCGTAAACACCACCGGCGCGCTGCTGCTCGGCGTGCTTGTCGGTCTCTCACCCTCCTCAGACCTCAGCCGCGTCGCCGGAACCGGAATCCTTGGTGGCTACACGACCTTTTCGACCTGGATGTTCGAGTCCCAGCGGCTTGGTGAGGATGGGGGCCTGTGGTGGGGCTTTGTCAACCTTGGTCTCAGCCTCCTGGTCGGGCTCGCCGGCGTCGCCCTCGGCCGCCAGATCGGGGGTGCGCTGTGAGTTCCTCCGCCTTGAAGTTGACGGCGATGGTGGGCGAGCGTCATCGCCACGCCGGCGCCTTCGTAGCCGATTCGCTCTTTGATCTGTTCGAGCGCCGGGATCTCCCGATCAGCATTCTGCTCCGGGGCGCCGAGGGGTTTGGTGCCCATCATCCGCTCAGGACCGCGAGGCTGCTGACCCTCTCTGAGGACCTGCCGGTCGTCGCGGTCGCCGTCGGCGACGAATCGGTGATGCTCGATACGGCCGCCGAGGTGGCCGAACTCCTGCCCCAGGGATTGATCGCGATCGAGCGGATTCATCTTGCCACCGGCATGGAAGAGGCGGAGCCGATCACGGACTTCGAACCCGGCCAGGAGGCCAAGTTGACGATCTACTGTGGCCGGCGCTGGCGTGACCAGGGTCGCGCTGCCCACCTTCGCGTTGTCGAAGCCCTCCACGATCAGGGAGTTGCCGGCGCGGCGACCTTTCTGGGCGTTGACGGGACCGTTCACGGTCACAGGACCCGGGCGCGTTTCCTCTCGGCGAACCGCAATGTCCCAACCATGACGATCGCCGTTGGACAACGCGCCCAGATGGAGAGTGCCCTTGTCGTGATCAGGCAGGCGGTGCCCGACGCGATCATCACAATCGAGCGGGTCCGGGTCTGCAGGCGGGACGGCAGGGCGCTTGCGTCGCCAATCGACCCGGCCGACGTTGAGGGAGCCTGGCATCGATTCACGGTCTACACGGGGTCATCCGTACTCCGCGATGGTCAGCCGATTTCGGCGCAACTGGTCCGGGCGCTGAGGGGCGCGGGAGCGCTCGGCGCCACCACGACCCGGGGGATCTGGGGGTATCACGGTGATCATCAGCCGCATGGCGATTCGTTCTGGCGCCTGCGCCGCCGGGTGCCGGCCGTGGTCACCTGCATCGATCGGGCCGAGCGCACCGAAGAGATCTTCGAGGTGATCAACGCGGCCGCGTCGGACACCGGGTTGGTGACCAGCGAGTTCGTCCCCGTGGTCAGAACCCATTCCGGTGGAGCCACGATCGGCGGCCTCCAACTGCCGGCGCCCAGGTGAGCCCGGGTGCGGCATGATCCCCCCCAATGCGCGTCCTGATTCCACTTCCAGATCGTGACTTCGATACGACCGAGGTCTCGGTCCCGTGGCGAGTGCTCACCGATCGGGGGCATCGGGTCGTCTTCGCGACCCAGGCCGGGGGAGTCATGCCGGAGTGCGATCCCCTGCTCCTGGACGGCGTAATTTTCGGAAAGCTCGGTGCCGGAGAAGAGCCGATCCGGTTCTACCGGGAGATGGCCGAAGACGAGTCCTTCCGGATTCCGATCTCCTACTCGTCGATCGTGCCGGAGGATTTCGACGGCCTTGTCCTGCCCGGCGGGCATGCCCAGGGGATGCGCCAATATCTCGCCGATCCCGTTCTCCAGAGCAGGGTCGCCTCGTTCTGGAAACTGGGCCGGCCGGTCGGGGCTATCTGTCACGGCGTCCTCGTCCTGGCGCGGAGTATCGATCCCGAGACGGGCAAGAGCGTGATCAGACGGAGCCGGACCACCTGCCTGCCCAAATACATGGAGCGGGGGGCCTACTTCCTGACCGCCTGGAAGCTGGGCGGGTATTACCGGACATATCCCGCCTATGTCGAGGACGAGGTCCGGGCCTCGCTGCGAGAACCGGCTCAGTTCGAGCGAGGGCCGCGCAGTTCGAAGCGCGGAACCGCGATCGACGATTCGCCGGCATTCGTGGTCAGCGACGGGAGATACGTCTCGGCCAGGTGGCCCGGAGACGCCTACCTGTTCGCAAGGGACTTCGCCGACCTTCTGGGCTAGACCTCCGGCCGATGGCATCGGACCTGATAGATCGAGGTCAGTCCTGTATCGAAGCCATTGCGCGCGGCGCGGAGATAGATCCGCCAGACTCGGGCTCGCTCGGGACCGGCGAGCCTGACCGCCTGGTCGAAGTTGGCGTCGAAGCGCCTGGCCCACTCGCGCAGGGTCTGCGCGTAGTCGTCCTGAAATCCCTCGACGTGATCGGTGACGAACCCGGCGCGCTCGAAGGCAAGCTGGATCCGCGAGAGAGGCAGCGGGTCACCGTCGGGAAAGACGTAGCGCTGGGATACCGGGCCGCCAGGCTGTCGCGGCGCCGGGTTGAGTCTGGCGATTCCATGGTTGAGGAGACGGCCTCCGGGACGAAGCAGGCTCGCGAGCTGCCCGGTGTAGACATCGATCTGCTGCTCGCCGACATGCTCGACCATCCCGATGCTGGCGATCGCGTCGAACGGTTCTTCGCAAAGCTCCCGGTAGTCGGCGACCCGGATCTCGATTTTCTCGGCAAGGCCCGCATCGGCGACCCGCCTGGTGGCGATCTTCGCCTGTTCGGTCGAAAGGGTTATCCCGAGCACATTGACGTCGTGGTGGGTTGCGGCGTGGATGGCAAAGCTCCCCCAGCCGCATCCGACATCCAGAAGCCGCTCTCCGGGGTTGAGGCCGAGCTTGGTGCAGACGAGGTCGAGCTTGGTCTCCTGAGCCTCCTCGAGGGACTCGGCGCCTCGCGAGAAGACCGCGCAGCTGTAGGTCATCGAGGTATCGAGGAAGAGGGCGAAGAAATCGTTGCCGGCGTTGTAGTGGTAGGCGATCGCGGAGCGATCCCGGGCAAGGCTGTGCAATGGCCCGCGTTGGCGCAGCTCGATTGCCGGAACCTTCGGAGGCCTGGTCAGTCCACATGCACGGACCGCGGCAATCAGCAGCCGGACGCGCTCGGATCCGGAAATCGGTGGCGGCCGCCAGGCGGAGACGACTCGCAGCGCTGCGTCGATGTCGTCGACCTCGAGCTGACCCGAGACGAAGGCCCGGCCGATGCCAAGCTCTCCGGGGCGGCGCAGGACATGGGCAAGTCCCTGCGGTGATCGGAAGTTGAAGGTTGGAGCATCAGCCTCGGTTGCGGGAAGCGACGAGCCATCCCAGAACTTGAGCGCGAACGGGCGCTCGGGCAGATCGCGTTCAAGCTGATTTCGAAGCGGTGCCGTGTTTGATAGCAATGCTGACTTCCTTCTGGTCGGGTTCAACCCATGCCACCTGGGACATGGCTGCCGGAGCATTCATTCTGCATCGCAATGGCGCAATGTTCAACCTTTTGAATCCCCGCGGGGACAGCGATCCATCGCGGCCTGGGCGGGGTTATCCTGGGGTAGGGTGCTCCGAGCCTGAACGGCATGCGGCGCGACAATCACAATCAAGAGAGATAGGGCAGGGATGAAGAACAGATTCAAGATCGCGCTTGTTGCGATCACGGCAGTCGCGGCAATGGCCGCGATCGGCGTTCCGGGCGCATCGGCTGCGACCGCTGACACGGTCCAGATGAGCGGGATGGTCTACACCTTCAATCACACCGGCCAGCGTCTCAACGACGCCACCATTCTTGTCGACGAGATCCCGAGCCTCTCGGTCCCCTCGAATGCCGATGGGACCTACGACATCACGGTCCCTGACAACCGGAACATCACGCTCTACGCGGAGGCGCCCGGTCATCACACCATCTACCTCCAGACCTTCCACACCAGCGGCGAGGATCTCCTCAACGTCAACTTCCAGATCCCGGCGACCGCTGAGTACGACCTGCTGACGGCGCTCCTCGATGTCCCGCTTGACGCAAGCGGAAATCCGAAGCAGTGCGCGATCGTCTCGACCTTCTCGACCTACGACGTGCGCGACCTCGACTTCAACGGATTCACCGGCTACGGCGCCCACGGAGTGGCCGGCGGCACCGCCTCGGCGACTCCGGCGTTGACTCCGGCGATCTACTTCAACGAGTTGGTGATCCCGGACCCGCTCCAGCTCTCATCTTCGAGTGACGGTGGTGTCGCCTGGGTCAAGATCCCGCCCGGCTACTACCGGGTCAGCGCCGATCATCCGACCAAGCACTTCGGCAGCTTCCTGGCCCACTGTGAAAACGGCCGCGCGATAAACGCGAACCCGACCTGGGGTCTCTATCAGCTGCACACCAACGAGACGACCAATCCCGCCGCGCTGGCGCCGATCCCGGACACCGTCCTCTCGGCGAAGCTCAAGTCCGCAAAGGTTGTCCGGACCGGGCACAAGCGCTTCCTGAAGCTGAAGGTCAAGGCCGATGAGCGGGTCTCCGTGAAGACTCGTCTATTCAAGGGCGCCAAGAAAGTCGCTGCACGCAGAAACGACTACCCATTTGGTCCCGCTTCGCGATCGATCAGCATCCGGGTGTCGGAGAGGGTCAAGGCCGGACCCGCCCGCCTGACGGTCGAGTTCCAGGATGCGGCAGGGAACCAGCGGACCATCAAGCGGCGGTTGAACATCCCGAACTGACCAGATCCCCGGGGGGGCGCCGGTTTAGGGGGCGCGCGGGGGAAATAGAAACACAAATGCGATCACCGCACGCGGCGGGGTTGTCACCCATACGCACGCCCAGATCACACGG
>JBBQZL010000010.1:0-25185 GCA_038207745.1 Solirubrobacterales bacterium | reverse complement strand
GCAAGGCCGGTGCCACAACAGGCTCCCCCACCCTGACGGCCCCGACAAGTGCCGTACCGGCGAGGAGGTCTGTCACATAATGCTCGCCAAGATAGACGAGGGCAAACCCAAGCGTCATCGAGTAGGCCCAGCCAATCACTCCCTCGACGGGGCCGGACTCGGCAAGCAGGATCGCCGCCATCAGCGAGGTGCCGAAGTGAAGCGACGGCATCGCCGCCCAGGGATTGCCGCCGAGCGTCGAGTACATGCGATTCCAGCCGACCCCCCAGGTCGCCTCACCCACCTCGACCATGATCCTGCGCACCTTGTCGCCTTCCGTATGCCCCTCCTGGGAGGACCACCACGGCGGCGCGGTCGGCACCGCAAAGTAGATCGCGCAGCCGATGTCGAAGGTCGCGGCCATCTGCCGGGCCGCCTTCGGAAATTGCTCCGGCCGGCGCCAGAGAATGACGCCGAGCGCCACGCATGGCTCAAAGAACCAGATCCAGTGGGTCCAGGAAAGGGCGCGATCGACCCCGTTGCGCGGGCCGAGGTGGACGAGTGACTCCTGAAGGCGCGTGTTCGGCAGCCTGCCGAGACCGATCAGCCGATCCGTGACGACCGGGTACCTGAACCTGAGCCGCTCACGCAGGGCCTCCGGATCGTCGTAGGGAAACTCATGCGCCATGAAGAAGCCCCACATCTGCATCATGAAGACGCCGGCGTTGCGCTTTCGTGACGGGGGAAGCAGGACACCGGCGCCGATCGATCCCGCCGCGAGGGCGCCGAGCGCTACCCGCGGGGGAACCCGGAGCCGCTTCCTGAAGAGTGGCAGGACGAAGGCGCCGGCGACGCAGGCAGCCGCGCCGGCGCGAATCACCGTTCCCAACGCGGGGCCAGCCCCGCCGCGAGTCCGTCGCCTGAGCATCGAGGCGTAGAGAGTAGGTTGTCCGCGATGAAGACGGAGGTACGACTCGAGGGACGCACGGTTGCTGTCACCGGTGCGGCGGGCTTCATCGGGCACGCGGTTGGCCGCCATCTGGTCACCCAGGGAGCCTCCGTGATCGGCATCGACGCAGCGCCCGACACCGCCGAGCGGATCACCGCCGAACGGATCGAGGCCCGAGTTGCCGACGTCACCGACGCCGCCGCGATGCGCTCCGCGCTCGAGGGCGCAGAGCTCGTCGTACATGCGGCTGCGCGGGTAACGGACTCCGGCACCATGGACGAGCACATCGCGGTCAACGTCGGTGGCTCGGTCAACGTCCTCGACGCTGCCGCGGAGCTTGGAGTCGAGCGGGTCGTCCACCTCTCCTCGGTCGTCGTCTACGGATTCGATGATCCCTCGGTCCAGGACGAAAGCGCGCATCTGCGCACCTGTGGCGTCCCATATATAGACACCAAGAGCGCCTCTGACCGGCTTGCGAGACGACGCGGCGCCAGCGTCGTCCGGCCCGGGGATGCCTACGGGCCGGGGTCGCTGCCGTGGACGATCCGGCCGCTCGGCCTCGCAAAGGCCGGCACCCTGGCGGTCCCGGGACAGGGAGAGGGCCGGATGCTGGCGATCTACATCGATGATCTTGTTACCGCGATCGCCGCGGTCCTTCGCCGCGGAGTGCCCGGCGCGGCCTACGCCGCGTGGAACGACTCCGAGTCGATCACCTTCGAGGAGTACTTCTCGCACTACTCCCGGATGGCCGGCGCGAGGCCGCCGCGGCGGCTCCCGAGACCGGTGATCGATGCGACCGGACGCGGAGCCGAGATCTGGGCGGGCCTCACCGGCGCCACCCCGGCGATGACCCGCCACTCACGCGTGCTGATCGACCGCAGGGGCTCGGTCAGCACCCGCCGACTGCGCGAGGAACTGGGCTGGGAGCCACGGATCGGGATCGACGAAGGCATCGCGCTGACCGAGAAATGGCTTCGCGAGAGCGGCCTTCTTTGAGCTCGGATAGACGGCTGAGAGCGTTCTGAACGGATAGGCGCTGACGAGCGTCGGGCCTATCCGATTAGAATGGCCGCGCTTTGGCGCTACGACCCTCACGCCTCACAGGCCTCGTCCTGATGCTCTGTTCAATCGTCCCCGCAATCCTGCTGGGCGCCGCCTCTGCGTCGGCCGATGGTGTCGGTCTCGAACCCGCCCACTCTCACACCGCCGCGCAGAGCTCGACCCTCTACTGGATCGCGCTTGTCGTGATCGTCGTTCTGGTCGCGGCGATCAACATCGCCCTGCTCTACGCGATCCGTCGTTCCCGGAGCAGCCGCGTCGCGATCGCCCGGCAGGCTCCCGAGACCGCCGAGAGGGCGCAGGCCTCCTCCGGGGTATCGATGGTGATCCTCGGGCTGCTCGTGCTCCTGGTCGGCATCGCCCTGATCTCGGCACTGCCGGCGGCCGCCCTCATCGTCATCGCGGTCCTGATCGCGCTCGGCTGCATTGCCTTTGCCCGATCGATCGGCAATCGCCGCGGCGAACCGGTCGCCTCCCCTCTCGCATTGCTTCGCGAGAGTGGTGTGCAGCTGCCGGTCGGAACCGCCCTGGCCGCGCTCGCGATCAGCCTATTCGTGATCAGCATCGTCTTCACGGACCGGGCCCGCGAGGCCTCCGCCGACGGGGACTCGATTCAGATCACCGCGACCGGCCAGCAGTGGCTCTGGCGCTACGACTATCCCGCGCCAAACGCAGGCGTCGCACACCCCTTCTCCTACTACCGGCTCGTCGTCCCCGTCGACACGACCGTGAATCTTCACATCGTCTCCACCGATGTCGCGCACAGCTGGTACGTCCCGGAGCTGGCGGGCAAGGCAGATGCGATTCCGGGCAAGGTTCATGTGCTCTCGTTCCGGGCTGACGAGGAGGGCCTATACAACGGCGAGTCCGCCGTCTTCTCGGGACAGGGTTTCGCAGCGATGAGGACCGTCGTCCAGGTCGTCTCCGCCGATCAGTACAAGACCTATGTGTCGGACCTGAGCACGGAGCTGCAGGACTCGCAGGACGCCGTCGTGAAGGAAATCAAGGCCCGATCGGAGATGCCATGACGCCGCCGGCCTCGACCGCAGTCCAGCCGAACCGTCCCGAGATAGCCACCGACCGATACCCCGAGCCGAGGCCGCGTTGGACCGAGCTCGCGACCAGCGCAGCCCACAAGGACATCGGCCGGATGCTGATCACGGGAGCCCTGGGCTTTCTCTTCATAGCGGCGATCGAGTTGCTGCTGATGAGGCTTCAGCTCTCGATTCCGGAGAATACATTCCTCGATCCCGTCACCTTCAACCGGTTGCTCTCGATCTACGGGTCGACCGCGATCCTCCTCTTCGCGCTGCCCCTCGCGCTCGGCTTCTTCTATTACGTCGTGCCGCTCCAGATCGGCGCCCGCAGCACGGCCCTGCCGCGACTCGGTCAGACCGGGCTCTGGCTGTTCATCGCCGGCGCCACGGTGCTCTACTCCAGCTTCCTCTTTACGCCCACCGAGGCAGGCGTCAACCCGCTTTCGCCGCTCACCGAGAAGGTCTTCCTCCCCAACAACGGAGTTGATGCGTGGGCAGCGTCGACGGGCCTGATCCTGCTCGGCTTCATCTTCCTCTCGATCGATCTGCTGACGACGATCCGCAACAACCGGGCACCCGGCATGGCATGGCGCCGCGTTCCCGTCTTTTCCTGGGCAGCCGCGATCTCCTCATGGCTGATCATCTTCATCGGTCCGGTGATGATCGGCGCAGTGACGATGCTGATCATTGATCGCCACTTCAACGGCATCTTCTTTGCCGGCGAGTCGGGCGGCTCGCCACTGCTCTGGCAGCACCTCAGCTGGATCTTCTTCTCGGGCGCCTACATGCTGATCCTGATCTTCAGCTTCGGAGCGCTTTCGGAGATCATCCCCGCCTTCGCCCGGCGCCCCCTCTGCAACCGCAATGTCGTGATCGGTTCACTGGCTGCGTTGGCGCCTCTCGGCGTTCTCGCCTGGCTCCAGAACATGCTGACCGCACCGATCAGCATCGGCTGGATGTACTTCGGGATGCTGTTTGCGCTGGCCACCATCATCCCGTTCGGGCTGATCATCTTCAACCTGCTTGCCACCTTGTTCGGCGGCTCGATCAGGATGCGGGCACCGATGCTCTACGCAGCCGGAGCGATCTCGGTCATCTCGGTCGGGCTTGCCTCGGAGATCGGCCACTCGATGGTTGCAGTTGCCTGGCAGCTCAAGGACACGACCGACTCGACGGCCGCGACCCACTACGCACTGGTCGGAGGCGCCGTCTTCGCAGGGTTTGCCGCGCTGCACTTCTGGTTCCCGAAGATGACCGGCCGGACGATGGGAGAGAGCCTCTCCCGGATGTCGTTCTGGACCATGTTCGTCGGCGCCAATCTCGCCTTCTTCCCGCTCTTTCTAGCCGGAGTCCAGGGCGAGGTTGCGGATACGTACAAGTTCTTTGGCTCCACAGGAGTCACCCTCTATAACCTGCTCGCATCGATCGGGACCTTCGTCCTCGTGGTCGGCGTGATCATGACCCTGATCAACGCGGTACTCAGCATCACCGGCGGCCCCAGGGCCGGGCACGATCCATGGGGCGGAGAGTCACTCGAGTGGTTCGCCCCCTCCCCTCCCCCGGTTCACAACTTCGACGTCCTGCCGGACGTACGCAGCAACCAGCCACTCCGCGACATCCGCGACGCGGTTGCCCGACGCACGGGTGAGACGTCGGAGGATGCCGGCGAGACGCAGCCGGTAGCCTGACCCGATGCATCGGGTCGCGGGACGCGCCTTGCGGCGCAGCTTCCAAGTCTCGATGCCCCGCCCTCGCCGCAATGGCGGGCAAGGATCCAACTGACCTAATCGTGGAAGCCGAAAGCAGACCATTCAAGAGATCACTTGACTCCCGCACAGCGCCGGGAGGCGCTCGCGGGGTTCCCAGCCCGGCCGCGGAACATCACGGGCCCTTCGACCTCTCGGTGCTGTTCGCCGTAATCCGCGACTACGTCACGCTGACCAAACCGCGGATCATCTCTCTGTTGTTGGTGACCACGGTGGCGACAATGCTGGTGGCCGACCCGTCGGGGCCACCGATCTCCCTGATCCTCTGGACGATGCTCGGTGGCTACCTGGCCGCAGGCGGCTCAGGCGCGATCAATCACTACATCGACCGCGAACGCGATGCCTGCGTCGACAGGACCCGCAGCCGTCCACTGGCGAGCGGCAGGGTCAAACCGATCCACGGCCTGATCTTCGGAATCACGCTGGGCGTGCTCTCGTTCTTCCAGTTCTGGCTGACCGTCAACCTCCTGGCGGCATGCCTTGCGATGGTCGGCCTGTTCGGCTACGTGTTCATCTACACCTTGTGGCTCAAGCCTCTGACGCCGATGAACATCGTGATCGGGGGCGCCGCAGGAGCCGTACCTCCGCTGGTCGGCTGGGCAGCCGCAAATGGAAGTCTCGAGTTGGCTGCCTTCTGGCCGTTTGCAATCGTCTTCGTCTGGACCCCGCCGCATTTCTGGGCGCTATCGCTGCTGATCAAGGACGACTACGCCCGGACTGACGTTCCGATGCTGCCGGTGGTCAAGGGCGAGGCGGAGACCCGCCGCCAGATCCTGATCTACTCGGCGATCCTCCTCCTGACCACGATCGCCCCGGTCGTCACCGGCCTCTTCGGCGCCTTCTACCTCGCCGCGGCCCTGGTTCTCGGCGGAGTCTTCCTCACCATGGCGGCGCGTCTGCGGGCCCACCCCGGCCGCCGAGAGGCCCTGCGCCTCTACCTGTACTCGCTGGCCTACCTGGCGCTGCTCTTCACCGCCATGGCCCTCGACCGCGTCTTCTAGGACGCGCCGCGCACCCAGGCTGCCCCGGCACGAGACCTGTCGCCTGCCCGGGGTGATAGAACTCGCGATGTGGACCGTCAATCCTCAGAGCGGAATATCCGAAGTGGCCTGATGCTGGGTGGGATCGCCGCCGGCGTCTTCGCGCTTTCCTTCGTCGCTGCGCTCCTCTACATCGCGAGCTGAGATGAGCAGCGAATCGATTCCAGAGGCAACCGAGGTCATTTTGCTCCCGAAGCCTTCGTGGGCACCGGCGTTCTTCGGCTTCGGCGCGGCCTTCCTGGTCTGCGGCATCTTCGCCAACGGCTTCATCTTCCCCGCCTTCATCTACAGCCTCTTCGGTCTGCTGCTTGTCCTCCTGGCCCTTCGCAGCATCGTCAAGGGCTCAGAGCGCTCCTTCTTCCGCCTCCCCCGGCGTCAGAAGGTCCGATCCGCCACATTGCCTGCGGCGACGCTCAGCACCCGCAAGAGTTCCTGAGCCGCGCAAGCGCAAGCGCTCGCTACGAGCGCCCAGCCCGGGCGCACCAGGGAGACCTCAGCCGGGGGTCATGCCCGACGTCGCACCTTCGGTCGTCCAGACCCGGACGATGTCGCGCATCGAGAGCACTCCGACCAGCTCGGCGTTGTCGTAGACGACCAGGTGCCGGATCGAGCGACGCGCCATCTCGGCCGCAGCGCGCTCGAGACTCCAATCGGGCGTGGCGGCGATCACGCTGTCGCTCATGTGGTCGGCGACCAGCTCTGTGTCCGGGTCCTCTCCGGCTCCGACCGAGAGCAGGATGTCCCGTTCCGTGATGATCCGCGGTGCGGGAGATTCCTCGTCGAAGACGAGCGCCGCGCCGGTTCCCTTTTCGGTCATCTTCCTGGCGGCGTCCCGGAGAGTGTGCGTCGGTCCAACCGACAGCACGACTGCTGACATTCCCTCTCTTACAAACATCTCAAACCGTCCCGGTGGCCGCATCCGATTTCGTGCGGATCGACGCAATGTTATCTGACCTGCCAAGCACCGATCTCGCCGGGGCCGCGCCATATAGACTTGACGCTCGTTGCAGCACCTCCCAAGATGCCTCGTCACCTCTCCCGACACCGAAGCCTGCTCTCAGTCGCCGCCGCGGCGATCTTCGCGCTGGCCGTGACCGGATGTGGCACCACGAAGCCGGACACCGAGCGTGGCCGGACCCTGTTCGTCGCCAACTGCGGAACCTGCCATACGTTGGCCCAGGCGGGTTCGACCGCCGTGATCGGCCCCAACCTCGACCACGCCTTCGCGGCGGCCCGTGCCACCGGCATGGATTCCAACACGATCAAGGGTGTTGTGATCCCCCAGGTCGAGCACCCCAGGCCCTCGACCGACAACCCGGCGGTTTCGATGCCGGCCGGCATCGTCGAGGGAAATGACCTTCAGGACGTCGCCGCCTATGTCGGCATGTACGCCGGAGTCCCCGGCGCTGCTCCCCCGACCGTTGTCGGTGGACCCGGCGCCCAGGTCTTTGCCAGCAACGGCTGCGGCGGCTGTCACGTCCTCGCCGCCTCAAACTCCGGCGGCGTCACCGGCCCCAATCTCGACAAGGCGCTTCCCGGCAACACGGCGGCGATGATCAAGACATCGATCGTCGACCCGGAGAAGGAGATCGCCAAGGGCTATCCGGCAGGAGTGATGCCCGCAACCTTCGGCCAGACGATCTCGCCGACGGAGCTCGACCAGCTGGTCCAGTACCTGCTCGACTCGACGAGCAAGGGCGCATCCGGCTCGGGCGGCTGAGCGTCACCCGCGGGGAAGTCCCCCGCACCCCCAACTCATGAATGCCCAGCGGTCGCGGGCCGAGCGATTCACGGTCTCGCCGGACTTCTATCGCAAGGTCGCCTACGTGGCGCTCGTGTCCCTGACCGTGATCGTCCTGACCGGCGCGGCGGTGCGTCTGACCGGCGCGGCGGTGCGTCTGACCGGCTCCGGACTCGGCTGTCCGGATTGGCCAAAGTGCTACGGCAGCACCGTGCCCCCGGCCGATTTCCATGCGATTATCGAGTGGAGCAATCGCCAGGTCACGGGAATCGTCGGCATCGTCGTGATCGCCGCCAGCCTGCTCGCCTTTCGCCGCCGCCCCTACCGCTGGCACCTGGCCCTCTTCGGGGCATTTCTGCCGCTCGGCGTGATCGGCCAGGCGATCCTCGGCGCGCTCGTGGTCAAGTACCACCTCGCCCCCGGCCTCGTGATGAGCCACTTCGTCCTCTCGATGATCCTTCTCGACGCGTCCTTCGCACTCGCCTGGTGCTCGACATTTGAGCCGGATCAGCGCCGGCGCTCGAAGGACCGGCTCGGCGTCTGGGCCGTGCGCGCGCTCGTCCCGGTGGGCCAGCTGACGATCCTTTTCGGGACGATCACCACCGCTTCGGGTCCCCATGCCGGCGCCCACGATGGCCAGCTGGTCCATCGCTTCACCTTCGAGGGCAGCCACACCCTCACCTGGATGGTCGAGCGCCACTCGTCGATGGCAGGGATCTTCGCGCTCTCCGTAATCGCGGTCATCTTCATCCTCCGGCGGCCGGGCGGGGACCGGCGCGCGCTTCGACCCCTCTACCTGATCCTCGGCCTGCTGCTCATGCAGGGGATCGTTGGTGCGGTCCAGTGGTACAACGAGCTTCCCTCGGGCGTTGTCTGGTTACATGTCACGATCGCAACGCTGACCTGGCTGACGGTCCTGTGGGCGGTTGCCTCGGCCGGAAGGCTGGAATCCCGGGAAGTTGGCATCGAAAGCGCGCAGACGCCCGCTCAGAGCGCCTGAGACAGGCACTGCGCTCCGTTCAATCCAACTCCACCGTATCGTCTGCCGCAAAGGTCCTGCCGGAAACCAGCAGGGCCTGATCGCGATCCGAGCCGGTCAGGATCCCCCTGGCCTTTATTCCCAGCTCCCGGAGGGCGATCAGCGAGAGCTCCATGCGCTGCCTGGCAAGCTCAATCGACTCGTTTGCGATCACCGCCGCCCCGGGGTCGTCCTCGGGATTTCCCATCACCGGGACAAGGATCAGAACCTGGTCACGATGCCCAGTGAGGCGCGAGACAACCTCTTCGACCAGCACCTGCTCGCCAAGCTCCCGCTCCGCAATCACGACAATCCGATTGCGACCATCGCCCCCACGTGTCGGTGGAGCATCCCTCTGGCCCGCACGGGCCTTCCTGTAGAGCCACCAGAGCCCCGCGACGATCAGGACCGTTGCCCAGACCAGGCCTGCCGTGGAGCTGATCAGCTTCGCGGCGAAGATCACCGTGATCGCACCGGCCAGGACCACCATCAACCAGCGAAACGCCTCCGCTTCGGACCGAAGCGGGTTCTTCATCTAGAGGACGTAGACGGTCAGGAAGACGACGATCCACATGATGTCGACGAAGTGCCAGTAGATCCCCGTCACCTCGACGCCGAGATGATTCTTCTCCTCGGGGCCGAAATGTCCCCGCGAGGCGCGGATGTTGGCAAAGGTGAGCAACAGCAGGCCGACGAAGACGTGGGCACCATGCAGTCCGGTGAGACTGTAGAAGATAGAGCCGAAGGCACCGTCCCGGGCGCTGAAACCGATGTGGACGTACTCGTTGAGCTGGATGAAGAGGAATGTCGCGCCGAGCAGCCAGGTCACCCCCAGCCCAAGCCTCAGAGCCCGGTGGTTGTTGCGCCGGATCCCCTCGAGCGCGTAGTGCATGGTGAAACTCGATGAGACGAGAATCAGCGTGTTGACACCCGCGACGAAGACCGGCAGCTCGATCCCGTTCGGAGGCCAGGTGATCGGATCGACGACGACCCGAAGGAAGAAGTAGGCGGCGAAGAAGGCGCCGAATAGCATCACCTCGGAAACGATGAAGAGCAGGATCCCGAGGACCTGGCGGTCCATCTTGGAGCTCTGGTTGGCCTCGGGCGGGCCGTGGTGCTCGTGACCGTGGGCGTCGCCGTGACCGAGTGAGATGCTTGCGCTTTCCATTCTTCTTCCCAGTTCCCCTAGACGTCCGCGCCCTCAGCAACGGCGGCTGCGACAGATTCGGCCGGATGACCGACCTCGATGTGCTCGACCTGCTTCTCGGTGATCTCGCGGACGTTGCCGATCAGATCGTCCTCCAGCCACTGTGATCGCTCGCCTGCGAGGGTGGAGATCAAGACCTCATCGACCCGGTAGTGCTCGATCGCGTTCTTGACCGCCCGAAAGGGATCAGAACTGATCGGCTGGCCGGTCGCGTCGATGTCCGACGCATAGAGCGCGGCCAGCGTCGTCGCGAGATCGCGGCAGAGCACTTCACGGGCTATATTGCCGGCCTGGGGCGAGATGATCGTGTACCGGTGCGGAGTCGCGGCGGCACGTTCCTTGAGCCGTTTGATCAGATCAGGTGAATCGACCGTCTTCGACGCGACGACGAGCGTGTGGATCAGATCCCAGCGAATCGAGTCGTCGGTGATCCGGACAGGAATGTGGGTCACCTTGACGTCCGGCTCGAAGCGGTCCGTGGCCCAGGCGACGAGATCGCGTCGCATCAGACCAAAGCGGGTTTCGGGGAGGCAGGAAAGCAGCACCTCACCCGGCTGGTGGGCACGGATCGCATCGTCAAGCGCAAGCGAAGGCTCCGGATCAAGAACCTCGCCGACCGACTCGATGCCGAACCGGTCCAGCACGGCCATCGTCACCTCGACGCGGCTGAGGGCAGCGTCGTGAACAGCCTCGGCGTCGACGATCTGACCGGCCGACGGCTCGTTCTGGGGTGCGACCACGGCGACGTAGGAGACGCTATCGACCCGCTCTCGGACAGCCTCGAGCATCTTGCGGCCACCGGCGACCTCATTGGCGAATACGAGCAGCGGCCTGGCACCTGCGGGCACCTCGCGCTTCACCTCTGCCTCCTTTGCCTCCTTTGCCTCCGCATCGAGTTCCTCGGCGATCAGCTCCGGAGTCTCCACCCGGGGAAGCTCGACCTTCGTCTCGGTGGTCACGGTCTCGGTGGTCACGATTTTCCTCCGACCACGCTCGGCTCCGGCTTCGCGACTTCGGCTCCCTCGCCAGACATGATTGCGTGGCGGGCACCCGGGATCCCGTACTCGTAGGGACCGCCCACGACACGTGGAATCTCATCGAAGTTGAAGACTGGCGGCGGCGAGGAAACCTGCCACTCGATCGAGTTTGCGCGCCAAGGGTTCGCCGGTGCCCGGGGACCGAATCGCCAGCTCGTCACCATGTTGTAGACGAAGACGAGCTGGACCGCGCCGAGAATGAAGGCGAAGACGCTGATAATCAGATTCCACTCGCCGAACTGGGATGAGTAGTCGGCAACGCGGCGTGGCATGCCATCCATTCCGATCCAGTGCATCGGTAGGAAGGTACCCCAGGTTCCGACCAGCGTGCCCCAGAAGTGGAAGCGCCCGAGCTTTTCGTCGTACATTCGCCCGGTCATCTTCGGGAACCAGTGATAGACGCCGGCAAAGATCGTGAAGACCGAGCCGCCGAAGAGCACGAAGTGGAGATGGGCAACGATGAAGTAGGTATCCGTGACGTGGATGTCCAGCGGCACCATTCCCAGCATCACGCCTGAAATTCCGCCGACAGTGAAGGTGACGATGAAGGCGAGCGCGAACATCATCGAGGTCGAATACGTGTGGATCTTGCCGTAGAAGAGCGTGCCCAGCCAGGAGAAGATCTTGATCCCGGTCGGGACGGCGATCAGCAGCGTCGTGATCATCATCGGCACGCGCAGCCAGCTGAACATCCCGGAAACGAACATGTGGTGGGCCCAGACCGAGTAACTGAGAACGACGATGCCGAGCAGCGCCAGGGCCATCAGCCGGTATCCGAAGACCGGCTTCCTCGCGTGGGTGGAAATGACCTCGCTGACGATCCCGAAGCCCGGCAACATCATGATGTAGACGGCCGGATGCGAGTAGAACCAGAAGATGTGCTGATAGCTGACCACGTCGCCACCGGCGGCGAACTGGAAGAAGTTGGTCTGCAGGATCCGATCGAACAGGACCATGAACTGGACACCCGCGACGAAAGGTGTAGCGGCGATAACCAGAAGTGAGGTCGAGAGGTTTGCCCAGACCAGCAGCGGCATCCGCCAGAAATTCATCCCCGGCGCCCGCATAGTGATGATCGTGACCAGGAAGTTGAGCGCGGTCGCAATCGAGGAGGCGCCGGCGAACTGGACACCGACGTTGAACATCGATTGGCCGAGCGGCGCGCCGGTCGAGAGCGGCGCGTATCCGGTCCATCCGGCGTCGAAACTCCCGCCCGGCATCAGGAAGCTGCCCAGGAAGATGATCCCGGCCATCGGGAGCATCCAGAAACTGAGCGCGTTGAGGCGCGGGAAGGCCATGTCCGGCGCGCCGATCATCAGCGGCAGGACGTAGTTGGCGAGCCCCGCGAATACGGGGATGACGAAGAGGAAGATCATGATCGTGGCATGGGTCGAGAAGAGGCCGCTGTAGGTGGCGGAGTCGACGAGCTGGGAGCCCGGCTGTGCCAGCTCGGCACGGATCAACATCGCGAAGATCCCGCCGATGAAGAAGAAGACGAAGGTGGTTACGACGTACTGGATACCGATCACCTTGTGGTCGGTATTGAACTTGAAGTAATCCCTCCAGGTCTTGGCGCCGTGCGCGGAGTGGTCCTCGGGAATGGTCGGCGCGCCCGCGGCCCAGCGGAACCAGTAACTGAAGGCGCCGAGACCGATCAGGAAGCCGAACGGGGCAAGGATGACGGGCACGATCACGTGCGGGTAGCCGGTCTGTTCAGTCTGGTAGAGGTCGAGCCCCGATATCGCGCGCAATGCGATCACGAGCCCGAATCCGAATCCGCCCGCAATCAGGGCACCGAGGAAGGCTCTTGGCATCCCGGGTCGCTTTATTGCTGCCGCCATCTAGTCGCTCCTCTTCATTACAACCCCGCGACCGGCTCGCGCTTCTCGGCGGCTCCGGGGGTGAATTCCACGGGAATCTTGCCCTGCTTTGCGACCCAGGCATTGAACTGCTGCTCGGGTTCGACGACCACCTTGGCCCTCATCGTCGTGTGGCCGAAGCCGCAGAGCTCAGTGCAGACGACTTGATAGGTGCCCACCCGGTCAGGCGTGATGATCGCCCTGGTGACGATGCCGGGTACATTGTCCTTCTTGATCCGCCACTCGGGAACCCAGAAGGAGTGGATCACGTCAAGCGCGTGCAGCTTGAACTCGATCTGGCGATCGACCGGCACGTGAAGTTCACCGGCCGAGTACTTGCTGGCGTCGGGATAGGTGAAGTTCCAGGCAAACTGCTGCGAGTAGACATCAACCACCATCCGGTCGGGGTCGCGCTTCTCGATGTCGTTGAGCGTGACCCAGCTGTACCCGGACAACGCCAGCACGATGACTGTGGGGATCAGCGTCCAGACGATCTCGAGCCGGGTGTTTCCGTGTATGGGCGCCCCGTCGCTCTCATCACCGGGCTTGACCCGGAACTTATAGAGCGCATAGGCAAGCGCGACGCAGACTCCCGAAAATATGAACGAAGAGAGGATGACGGTGACATCGACCATCTGATCGATCTTCGGAGCCGCGGTCGAGGCCTGAACGCCGTCCCAGCGGAACTGCAACAGGACCGCGCACATGACGGCGGCAAGCACAACTGTGGCGGCAACAAGCTTCCAGATCGGTAGGCGCGGCATAAGCGACGGCCATTCTATTGAAGCGGCGGACAGTTGTCGTGGGGGCCCCGGGTGCGAGTTGCCACTTGGATGCCGCGCGGGGCGGGATCCGGCTACCGGGGCGGGGAGAGCGCGTCGAGTCTCGACGAGGAGGCATCGATCACGCCGCGGGCAACTCCGGACCAACTCCAGATCCCGCCGGCCCGAATCGAAAGCGCACTGCCGACCGAGAGCCGTCTCGATGGGTCGAGGGAAAGCCAGCGGGTGAGGCGCTCGGCTATTGCGGTCTCCGGGTCACCCTCGAGCGGACACGAGAGCAGCGAGGCGATCTCGGGGTCGAGCACCTCGGCCAACCGGGCGGCGACCTCTCCCATGCCTGAGTGGTCGGCGGAGATCGGCAGGACCCCCGATGCCGCTGCCTCCGCCGTGACCATCCCGAAGGCCTCCGGAAATGTGCTCGGCATCACCAGCGCGTCCGCAGCCGGCTCGATCGCCGCGACCTCCGAGTGCTCCAGGCGACCACTGATCCGAATGGATCCGGCTGCTCCCAGGCAGGCTTCCGCATAGCCCTCCGGCGGCGAGGCCAGGAAGGAACCCAGGAAGCCGAGTGGCTGGTCCGGACCGCCGTCCTCGAGCCCCCGGCCCTTTTTCGCAAGCCCGAGCATCTGATCCAGGTCACCCTGCCCGAGGGCTGCCAGGAGTTCCTCGAGTCCATGCCGGAACGACCCGAAACCCGCGAGCAGGAGACGCGACCCCGGATGCTCTGCGACAACGATCGGCCACGCGGCGATCAGCAGATCGACGCCCTTGTTGACGAGCAGCTTGCCGACGAAGAGCACCCGGGGACCCTCGGCGGCGGCAAACCATTCGATCGCAGCCGCAGCCTCGGCCGGATTGCGCCCGAACGCATCGTGATTGCCATCGGCTCCGGGCACGGGCATTGCCGCAAGCGCCCTCGATGTCGCGGCAAGGGCAGCCGAATCCCCCTCGGCTGAACGCGGCGCGAAGTCTTCGACATCGACGCCGGGTGGCCCAAGGCGTGTCTTCGCCTCGAGATCATCCAGGTCAAGCGTGTCCCAGAGCGATTCGGCTGTATGCAGTGAGCCGACCAGGGCGGCCGATGTTGCGATCATCCCCTCCCTCGCGAGTGGCACGAAGCGCTCCGGGTGCGGGCGCACCGTGTAGGAGAGGTCGGAGCCGTGAATCTTCGTCGCGAACGGCCCGATCCCGGCCCGGGCAAGGATCACGGGGTTGGCAACGAGGTGGTTGGCAAGGGCCGCATCGACGCCGCCGATGCGATCGACAACGTCGCGGACAGCGGCGATGTTGGCACTCAGGTAGTCGTCGAGTTCGCGGTCGGTCAGCTCCTGGAACTCCTTGACCTCGAACCCGTCGTATCGATCACGGACGAAGACCGGGAGCAGCCCGCCGATCTCGGGCGTATAGACCGTGATCGATCCCGCGCCCGGGGGACGTCGGCCAAGTTGCCTGACGGTCAGGGAGCCCTCGGTCCAATCCCCCACCGCGTCAACCCAATCGAGTTCTGAGGCACCGTGGTCCTGGCAGATCAGGTGGACCTCGTGGCCCAGACGAGCCATCGCCTGGGCAAGCTGGGCGTTGTAGACATTGCTACCGGTACCGCGCAGCAGATAGCCATGGAGGATGAGAACACGCATGATCACCGGAGAAGCTATTAATCTTCAGTGCAATGAACAAGGATCAGACCTACAGGATGAGGGCCACCGCCTCGGGCCGTGAGGCGATTGCCGAAGCGCACGAGGGCCGGACCTACGTCGATCGGGAGACCGGCGAGGATATGAAGCCGGTTGCGATGTCCCTGCCGCTGGCGCCCTCGGAGTCAGGCCTCCTGCGGATTCCCGGGAACCTGCGCGCCTGTCGCCGCTGTGATCAGCTGATCGGCGTCGACATCAGCGACTGCCCCAACTGCGGGCTCCGCCAGTCCGCACTTCCGCGCTAGCCGGCCAGCCTCTCCGCCGCAATCCGCGCCGGCCAAACTCCCGACACCCGGCCGCAGTCCTCGCCTGCCAACCTCCCCGGAACGGAACGGTCCGCGGTCGAAGATTGCCGCTCGGAGATTCTTTGGCTGTTTTTGCGTGTTGTACACGTATAAACAGCCAAAGAATCGGCCAGGATGCCTGATTACGCAAATCGAACCGGGCGGATCGCGGCCCGCAGAGGGCCGCCGGGCGCTACTTCTTGACCAGGGTGGCCGTGTAGAGCAGCCGGCTGGTGCCGTAGTAGCAGCCGTAGTTCTTTGTGCTTCTGACCTTCTGCTGCGGATGACTGTTGTCCACGTAGGCCTGCTGCTGATCAGGCGTGCCGGTCGCCGGGTAATTGCAGGCGCCGGACTTGCGACTGGCCTTCCAGGTGTTGTTGCCGGTCAGACCGCTGCCGAACACCGGCGCCCAGGTGGGAATGGTCAGCGCGACGATCTGCCCCTTCAGCACCGTCAGGGGATGGTCAAGCGCGAACTGGGTGTAGGTGCCGAGATGGACCTTGAGGTCCTGGATCGGACCCTGGCGGACCAGCTTGAGACGCGTTCCGCTTCCGTTGCCCCTGACCTTCTTGAGGACGCTGATCCTGGCTGAGGGGCCTCCGTGGAAGAGGTCATAGAAGAAGCGGCGCGTATCGGCATTTGGCTTCGACATGCGCAGTGACCAGGCGACGAGCTTGCCTTCATATGGCGCCTGGTACGGGCGTGCAACCGTCGACGTCAGGGACTGATAGCCAGTCACCCGGCCTTCGACCTTGCCCGGATCCGGCGTGATGCCCTGGCTTCCATTGCCGAGCACGAGCACGCGCGTGGCCTTGGAATCGGCCGCGCTGGGCGCAACCATCACCACAGCCACGAATACGGTCGCGGCCAGGGCCAGGAGGGTCAGCGCACCCGTCATACGGGGATGCGCTCTGACATTTGTAAGTCGCATTGAAGAAATCACGTCCTGAATTGGAACACGGCCGGGTGGCGATGGTTGCGGGGCATTCTGCCGGGAACGCCTTCGAGATGGCGGATCACATGCCTTCCTGCACGGTCTCTGGCACCTGACGTCGCGACTGAGGGAGGCAGCGGGAAGGCCGAAACCTCTTGCTGAATAGGATCCCGCGGATGCCCGCAATCGTTGCCAAAGGCCTGCGCCGCTCATTTGATGATGTCAATGCTGTCCAGGGCGTGGACCTGGAAGTGGCCGAGGGCGAGATATATGGCTTTCTCGGTCCCAACGGGGCAGGCAAGACGACCACCGTGCGGATGCTGACCACGCTGCTCCTTCCGACCGACGGCACCGCCCATGTTGCGGGATTTGATGTGGTCTCCGAGGCATCGTCGGTCCGGCAGTCGATCGGAGTTGCCCTCCAGGAGGCAGCCCTCGACCCTCTGATGACCGGCCGCGAGCTGATCAGGCTCCAGGCGACTCTGCACGGGATCCCGACCGCAGACGGCCGCCGACGGGCCGATGACCTGCTCGAGCGCGTCGATCTGGTCGCTGCCGCAGATCGCCGGGTCGGCGGCTACTCGGGCGGGATGAAGCGACGGCTCGACCTTGCCGCGGCCCTCGTCCATGAGCCAAAGGTCCTGTTTCTCGATGAGCCGACCACCGGGCTCGACCCGGTCAGCCGCAAGGGAATATGGGAAGAGGTCACAACGCTCAACGGCGAGGGCACGACGGTCTTCCTGACCACGCAATACCTCGAGGAGGCCGATCAGCTCGCAAACCGGGTCGGGATCATCAGCGCAGGCCGGATCGTCGCTGAGGACACCCCGGCGATCCTCAAGGCGGCCGTCGGCAGGCCACACCTGGAGATCCAGCTTCTCGAAGGCGAACCCGACCAGGCCGAGGCGGCGTTTGCCGGGCTCGGGCGCACGCTGCCGCGCAAGGACGGCAGGGTCCTGGTCGAGCTCGAGCGTGGCGCCTCCCAGATCGCCGAGGTGGTCAGGGCACTCGATGAGTCCGGGGTCACCGTCGGTGCGCTCGAGCTGGTCGAGCCAAGCCTTGACGATGTATTCGTGGCGACCACGGGCGAGCACCTGGAGGAGGAGTGAAACTGAGGGTGGTCAGGGCGCTCGGGATGCGGTCGATACGCCAGACCTTCAGGCGACCGCAGCTGATCGCGCCGATCGTCCTCTTCCCAACCCTGATGCTGGCCTTTCAGACCGGAGGAGCGGGAAGCGCGATCAATCTGCCCGGGTTTCCCCCCGTCCAGAGCTTTCTCCAGTTCATGCTTGCCGGCGCCACCATGCAGGCGCTGATGATCGCCGGGAACAGCGGCGGGATCGCGATGGCGGTGGACATCGAGATGGGATTCATCGACCGGCTCTTCGTAGCGCCGATCTCGCGCTACGCGGTGATCTTCGGCCGGTTGGCCGGGACCGCCGTCCTCGGTTTGATCGCGGGAGCCTGGTTCATCGTCGTCGGCGTCGTCTTCGGTGTTCACTTCGAGGGTGGCATCCTCGGGATCCTGCTGGCGCTTGCCCTGGTCACCGCGACGGCGACGGCAATCGGCGCGATCGCGGCCTCGATAGCCCTCTGGACCGGGACCGCGAGCATCGTCCAGGGGCTCTTCCCGTTGATCTTTGTCGGCCTCTTTCTCTCCACCGCCTTCTTCCCGAAGAGCCTGATGGCGGAACCGGCGCAGACGATCGCGGCATTCAATCCGCTCAGCTTCATCGTCAACGGCGTCCGTGAGCCGTTCATCTCTCACCTGACCGCCACCGTGGCCCTCGAGGCGATCGCCGCGGTTGCGCTGATCTTCGCGCTCGGGCTGTGGATGAGCGCCTCGGCGCTTCGCCACCGACTCAGGACCGGGGTCTGAGGGCGATGGGCTGGCAGGCAAACGTGGCGACGATCAGGGCGCTGGTCGGGCGTTCTCGGAACGAGCTTCTGCGAGTGCCCGGTGCAGCGGTCCCCGGGATCCTGGCTCCCGCGATCTTCTTTCTCGGTATCAACGGGATCTTCGGCGCCCTGGTCGGATTGCGCGGCTTCGACGGGAACAGCTACCTCAACTTCGTGCTCCCGGTCAGCATGCTCCAGGCAGCCGCCTTCACCGGCGCGGCCACCGGCGTAAACCTCGCCCGCGACATCGAGCAGGGATGGCTGGATCGGCTGCTTGCCTCGCCCGCCCCACGGTGGGTGCTGCTTGCAGGAATGGTCACCTCGGCGGCGATCCGGGCGGTGATACCGGCGACATTCGTCTTCGCCATCGCGATGATTCTCGGTGGCCGCTTCCCCGGGCTCGACGGGATGCTGATCACCTACACGATCATCCCTGCGATGGCCGTGATCGGTGCATTCTGGGGATCGATGCTGGCGCTCAAGTACAAGTCCCAATCGGTCTCCCCGCTGATGCAGTCGGGGATGCTGGCCGCGATCTTCCTGACCGCCGCCTACGCACCGATGGCGCTGCTCCAGAATTGGCTGCGGACGATCGCCGAGATCAATCCGGTCAACGATGTTCTGCAGGCGGTTCGGCAGGGATTCATCGGTGATGTGACCTGGGCCGGTACCTGGCCGGGATACGTGGCGGTTGTCGGTCTGACTCTGGTTCTCGGCGCGCTTGCGCTCAGGCAGATGCGGAGGCAGGCGGTTTGACCCCCGACCCGCCAGGGTCCGGCAGCCAGACGCGCGAGACGCTCGCGGTCGCCGAGCGGGTCCTTGCAGGCAGCTGGATCGAAGGATCGCGCGACGACGGCCGTAGTTTCGCCTACACCCGCCCGAGCCCGACCCGCTACCCGTGGCAGTGGTACTGGGACTCATGTTTTGCGGCGATCGTCTGGCGTCGCTTCGACCCGGACCGCGCAAGAGCCGAGCTCGAGACTCTTCTCAACGCGCAGAAGCCGGACGGCTTCATCGGCCACACGATCTTCTGGGACCAGCCGGTCAGCCTCGAACGCCTCGCCTTCTACAACATCAAGTCGCGAGCCTCGTTCCAGACCGGGACGATCCAGCCGCCGCTGCTGGCCTGGGCCTGGAAGATCGCGGTCGGCGATCCAAGCGAGGAGCCCCGGATTTCGGCGCAGGCCGACTGGCTGACCGCGAACCGCGACTTCGATGGCGACGGTCTGCTCTGGATCATCCAGCCCGATGAATCGGGACTCGATGCGTCGCCGAAGTTCGACCCCGTCTGGGGCCGAAGAGGAACCGGCAGCATCGGTTTTCCATTCCTGGTTCTCCACAACCGAAAGCTCGACTTCGACGCCCGGCGGATCCTTGCCGCGGGCGGCCCCGCTCTCTGCGAGGTCGTCACAAATGTCCTCTGGTGTCTCTCGCTCCAGTCGCTCGGGCGGCCATCGATCACTCCCGCGATCATCGACCGGCTCTGGGACAAGAGGCGCGGGCTCTTCCTGGACACGGCGCGGCCCGGCGAGCGCCGGATACAGGTATCGACCTGGACGGCGCTTGCCCCACTGGCGCTTCCGGACCTTCCGGACGAGATCGGGCATCGGCTGATCAATGAGCACCTTCTCGATCCGGATCGGTTCTGGACCAACGTGGCTCCACCCTCGGTTTCCGCATCCGAACCCACCTACGAACCAGGTGGCGGACGCGGACCGATACGCCGCTACTGGCGCGGGCCGACCTGGGTCAACTCCGCCTGGATGATCTGGCTGGGGATGCTGCGGCTGGGCTACACGGAAGCGGCTGCCGAGATGACCCGCCGACTCGCGGGTGCCGCCAGGCGCGAAGGCCTCCGCGAGTATTACGACCCTCGCGATGGAACCGGCCTCGGTGCGCAGGATTTCGCCTGGTCAGCCCTGATCGCCGAGATGGTCGACCCCGACCCCGCTGCATCCGGGAGTCACCTTTGAGCATCAGCGTCGTGATCCCCGCCTACAACGCCGAACGCTTTCTTGGCGAGGCGATCGAAAGCGTGCTTTCGCAGACACGCCGGCCCGAAGAGTTGATCGTGATCGACGACGGCTCCACCGACGGGACGCTCGCGGTGGCGCGTCGATACCCGGAGGTAACTGCCATCTCCCAGCCAGATGGCGGCCCGTCGGCGGCCCGGAATCGCGGCATTTCGAAGTCCGATGGCGATCTGATCTGCTTCCACGATGCCGAAGACCTGATGGAACCGGAGAAACTCTCGATCCAGGCAGGCCTCATGGACGACAATCCTCAGCTCGGATGCGTGATGACCACGCAATCGTTGCTTCACGAGCCGGGGGCCGAGCTTCCATTCTGGTCACCCGGATCAGATGTCCCGGTCCGGAGGATCGCTCCAGACACCTGGACCCTCTCGGAACACCTGCCCGGGTTGGGTGGATCGATGATCCGCCGCGCAGCTGCAGTCGAGACCGGAGGATTCGACGAGGAGCTCTCACATGCGGAGGACCTCGATTTTCTTCAGCGCGCCACCGAGAGAGGAGTGGTGATGGCAACGATCGTCCGGCCGCTGATGGTCCGACGAATCCACGGCGACATTCTCACGCAAGATCCCGCAGCCAGCAGGGCGGCCATGTTCCTGATGCCCAAGAAGCAGATCGAGCGGAATCGCGCTCAGAACCCTTCCGATTCCGGATCAAGGCCCTGATCCCCTGCTGCGGTTCAGCGACCACGCGCACCGGGTCACCAAAGCTCTCGGCGACCGCCCTGCTTCCATCGGTCGAGGCATTGTCGACGACGACCAGGTCAAGGTCCGGGACCGTTTGCCCGAGCACACTCTCGATCGCCTCACGGAGATACCGCTCACCGTTGTGGACGATGATCATCGCGCCCAGGACGCATTCACTCCCATGATCATCTGGACCGGACACTCTCGATCACCTCCCTCACTGCGGCAGCATTCAGCTGGTCATCGGTTGTGAGTCCGAGCCTGAAGCCTGGCACCGCGCGTGAGATCTGTGCCATGACCCTCAACGAATCCCTGCCGTGGGTGCTTTGCTGGATAACCGTACTCGGCGCGAAATGGCGCATTGTCTGTGGGGCTGCCATGGATGTCACCTGGGGCTTGTCGAGTGATCCCACCTCGGGCACGATCACGGCGACGACTTCGAGTTCGGGCACAAGCCTGCCCGGGGCAATCGTGTCCAGGCCCAATACAAACTTCTCTCCCCTGTCCAAGGCCCCCTGGTAGTCGGGAATCTCGTTGCGATCGAGCCCGAGCCTGTCGACGGATCCGGATGACAACTTCCCGGTTGACACGAATGCATGAGCCACCACAGGATCGCCCGGCTCGATGACCACATAGTCGTCCGCGCAGATACTCATGCCCTCGATCGCGCAGCTGATCGAGAGCGTCGATTTGCCGGTCCCACCCTTGCCGACCAGGAGAGCGCCGGCCCCCTGCTGCCCGACCGCCGCAGCATGGACGAAACAACGCCCCAGGTCACGAGATGGAAGACCGCCGCAGATCGGTCGCAGTCAATGACCTGAGTCCAACCGCGCACCGGATCGATGGTGACGTACCTGGCGTCATCCTGAAAGCGGAAGAGTGGGCGGGTCCCGGGAACGATCTCGGGCAATGCCAACGGCCATGGCGGCGGCTCGACACCCGAGGATGTCGTGTCGAACAGGCTCACGGTCAGCTGATTCGGCTCACCATCAGCGGTCGGCAGGTGCTCGAGGGGTCCGGCAAGTGCCTCCAGCATGGAGGGGCCGGCCGATCGAAGCTCCAACCGTCTGCCGGCGATCATTGATCTGCGACCGACAACTCCGGTGCGTCGTTCGGCCTCCAGATGATGATCGAACATCGCGGCAACGAATGCCTCTGCCGCCGAGTCATCGAGCGCGGCCGACTGGTTGTTGATCCCCGACGGCGGCCTATCCCTCGGGAGGACGGTTGGGCCAACCCGCCAGCCCGACATCGTGGATCGGGTCAACCAGGAAGTAGTCGCTGAGGTCGGTGAATTTCTCCAACCTCGGGACAACGTATCCTGGGTTGGCGGTCGCGACGAATTGGCCAGCGGCCTCGGAAGGCTCGGGAGCCGGGCCGGGAGAAGCTTCGCGATCGGAGACTTCGACTACCAGCGAATCGGCCGCAAGACGTTCAAGAAGATCGTCCAGCACGGACCGGGTGTCGGCCGGGATCTGACCGTGTTCAAGCGCCAGCGGCGAGGGACTCGCTGTCGGCACCGTATTTCAGCAACTCCCAGATCCTCGCGCCGCTGCCTGTGAGGCTGAAGTAGTTGCCGGAGCTGAGGTGGATGATGATCACCTCGCCCTCGACGTTCTCGTGAACGAGTTCGTCAACGTTTGCGCGATATCGCCTGACCTCGGATGCCGTCACTCTCGAGGACCCTGGGCTTCCCGCTACTTGTATCTGTACGTGATCCGACCGCGGGTCAGGTCGTACGGCGAGAGCTCGATCTTGACGCGGTCGCCGGGGAGGATGCGGATGTAGTGCCGGCGCATCTTCCCGGAGATGTGCCCGAGCACATCGTGGTCGTTATCGAGCTTGACGCGGAACATCGTGTTGGGGAGGGCTTCGGTGATCTCGCCCTCCATCTCAATCTTTTCTTCTTTGCCCATGTAGGTGGAGCGTACTACCCGCCGTACGGTGGGCGCACCGCGAGCCTGAGCATGAGCCCGCCGTTGCTACCTGCCTGCCAGGAACTCTCGCGCGTGCCTGAGCGCCTCGTCACGTCCACTGATCTCGTCCGCGTACGCCGCCGCCTGGAGTTCGTCCAGGACCTCGCTGACCAGCGGCCCGGGAGCGACTCCTAGATCCTCGATCACGTCGGTCCCATCCAGCGGCGCCTGAGGCGGTCCATCACGGTGGCGATCGAGGCCGGCGGCGATCATCTGTGATGCGAGTTGTAGATGCGACGTAATCATCTCCTGGCCGGCGATCGGGCCGATGCCCCTCGCGGAGAGACGATCGGCGATCGTCAGCACGGTGACGTCCACGGAGACCGGATCGGTGACCGACAGGTACTCGTGGATGCGCCGTCGCGAGAGCGGCATCTCATGTGTCATGAAACCAAGGTGCAGGTGATGAAGCGTGATCGCGCTGAGATGGCGCGAAAGACGCCGGCTTGTCCGCAGTCGCGCACAGATCTGCTCTGCGAGCCGGGCTCCGACCTCATCGTGACCGATGAAGGTGACGCGATCACCCTCGGCCACACGCGTTTCGGGCTTGCCGAGGTCGTGGAAGAGAGCCGCGAATCGAAGTGCCCCGCCACGGGTGATCTCGTTGGCGAGCGGCTGATCGAGGAAGTCCCGCAGGTCAGCGCTCCTCTGACCGGCAAACGACTCGAGGTTGGAGTCGATCTCGAGCACGCGCTCGAGCACCTCCAGGGTGTGGCCGTGGACATCGAGGTGATGGTTGCGATTCTGCCCGACCCCGCGCAGCCCGTCGAGTTCCGGCAACACGATCGGGGTGACACCGAGTTCGTCCAGCAACGCGATGCCCCTGAGTGGATCAGGCCCCGTGATCATCAACCGGAGCTCTGCGAATTGCCGCTCCCCCGCGGACTCCCCCGCTCTCGGGGCAGCCTCCCGCGCCAGGGTCACGGTGCCGCCTTCGAGATCGAGCCCGAACCGGGCTGCAAGCCGGGCCGCTCGAAGCAGGCGCAGGGGATCGTCGGTGAACGTGGTCTTGGAAACCGCCCTGAGGACTGCGGCCCGGAGGTCTTCGAGGCCGCGAAATGGATCCACGAGGTCACCGCCGCCAAGGGGCATCGCCACCGCGCCGATCGTGAAGTCGCGCATGCCCAGATCCGTCGCCAGCCCGTCGCCTCGAAGCGGGGTCATGTCAACCTGCCATCCGGGCCCAGCCGCCCGCCAGGTCTCGAACTCGGCCGATAGCTCAAAGGCGTGTCCGCCGGAACCTCCCGCGATGGCCGCGGCGATGGCTCGTGGTTCGCCCTCGACTGCAAGATCAAGATCGACTACTTCAAGTCCGAGAGCAGCGTCGCGGATTGCGCCGCCGACGATCCAGACTCCCTGGCCTTCGCCGAGCGTGGCTCTTGCAGCCTGGACCACCGGCGATCCGCCGAGGCGCGCCTCGATCTCGCCGATCCCGGGCCGGGATGATCTGTCTGCGCTCACGATTGCGAAACGTACCGGGGAACCCGCGGTGAGATCGCGCAGGTGACCTCGTAGTTGATGGTTCCGAGCCGGGCTGCGATCTCCTCGGCACCGATCCGGTCGTCACCCTGCCTGCCGATAAGAACCGCGGGATCGCCGGGTTTCACTTCGGTCTCGGGTCCCAGATGGATGGTCAGATTGTCCATTGAGACTGTTCCGACCACCGGATGCCGTTGCCCTCCGACCAGAATCTCACCGTTGTTGGAAGTGCTGCGGCGGATCCCGTCCCCGTATCCAACCGGGACCACGCCGACCCAGGCATCGGATGGCGCCCGCCAGGTCCGGCCGTAGCCGGCGCTGTCACCGGTCGAGAATTGCTTCACGTCGGCGACGTAGCTGTGCACCGAGAGGACCGGATCCAGATCGTGCTCGGAGGGGTCGCGGCCAAACGGATCGAGCCCGTAGATCGCAACGCCGCAGCGGACCATGTCGAAATGCGAGGCCGGGTTCCGGAGCACCGCGGCAGAGTTGGCTGCATGAATGGTGACCCCGGGGTGGTCGGCGCGAACCATCGCGGCCAGCTCGGAGAAGCGCTCCATCTGCTCATCGAAAAACTCGTCGCCCTGCTCATCGGCTGTCGCGAAGTGGGTCCAGAAGCCGGACAACTCGAGGTCGGGATCCCCGGCACACGCAGCGACAAGGGCAAGTGTCTGTTCCGGGTCCGAGTTGCCGAGTCGGCCCATACCGCTGTCGAACTTGACGTGG